>JAPLLZ010000052.1 GCA_026387265.1 Candidatus Omnitrophota bacterium | reverse complement strand
TGTAATTATGGTGGAAGCTGAAGGGGTAGGTTATCTGGATATCGCGCAAATAACCAGCCGGCGCGGCGTATCCTTGGCCCAGGTAATCCGTATTGATTCCAAGAAGATATCTTTACAAGTTTTTGCCGGGACTCGCGGTATTACTACAGATGATAAGGTAAGATTTTTAGGCCATCCTATGCGTATTGCTACCGGTGATAATTTACTGGGGCGTATATTTAATGGCAGTGGAGTTCCCCTGGATCACGGCCCCTTGCTTACTGAGGGGCTTATTGATATTGGTGCTCCGTCGGTAAATCCGGTTAAAAGAATCGTTCCGAATAAAATTATCCGCACAGGTATTCCAATGATTGATGTTTTTAATTCACTGGTGGAATCGCAGAAACTGCCGATTTTTTCAATAGCGGGTGAACCTTACAATGAACTCTTGGCACGCATTGCCATTCAGGCAGAGGTGGACATTATTATTGTTGGCGGGATGGGTTTAAAGTATGACGACTATCTTTTTTTTAAAGAGACTTTAAATGCGCACGGAGCACTTTCCCGGTGCATATTTTTTATTCATACGGCATCCGATCCGACTGTGGAGTGCTTGCTGGTGCCGGATATCAGTCTGGCGGTAGCAGAAGATTTTGCCTTAAAAGGAAAAAGAGTATTAGTTTTGTTAACAGACATGACTAATTTTGCAGATTCTTTAAAAGAAATATCCATTACCATGGAACAGGTTCCTTCTAACCGCGGGTATCCCGGCGATCTTTACAGTCAGCTTGCCGCCCGGTATGAAAAAGCGGTTGATTTTTCCGGCGCCGGCTCGATTACCATTCTTTCCGCGACGACCATGCCCGGGGATGATGTAACGCACCCTGTCCCGGACAACACCGGCTATATTACTGAAGGGCAGTTTTATTTAAAAAGCGGAGTAATTGAGCCTTTCGGGTCTTTGAGCCGCTTAAAGCAGCAGGTTAATGGGAAAACCCGGGCTGACCACCGTACAATTATGGATACGATGATTCAGCTTTTTGCCAACTACCGCGAGACTTTGGAAAAACAATCTATGGGATTCCAAATGAGTGACTGGGATGAGAAATTACTTAAATATGGTTTACTCTTTGAAAAAAACATGATGTCACTTAAGGTAAACATTTCTTTGGAAAAAGCCCTGGATTTAGGCTGGCAGATTTTAGCCGATTGTTTTACTCCTGAGGAAACCGGAATTAAGCTTTCTATAATCCAGCAGTTCTGGCCGAAAAAATAATGGCAAAGATTAAGCTGACTAAAGGTGAATTAAAAAGGCAGCGGGATGCTTTGAAGCAATTTCAGCGTTATCTGCCTACTCTGCAATTAAAAAAGCAACAGTTACAGTTAGAAATTCTGCAGCAAAACACGCTCCTTCAAGATATACAGCAAGCTTTGATTAAAAAGAAACAGGCAATTCATTCCTGGGTTGGCTTATTAGCTGAGCCGCAGATTGATATTAAGCCGTTTATACAACCGGCCAAAACAATTACCCACCAGAAAAATATCGCTGGTGTGGATATTCCCGTATTTGACAGCCTGGAGTTTATAGAAAATGAATATGATTTATTTTTGATGCCTTTGTGGACAGATGCAGCAATTCAGGCGTTAAGAGAAGTAGTTACATTAAATCAAGAAATTTCCTTGCGCCAGGAAGGCGTAAACATTTTACGTCAAGAGTTACGCGTTACTACGCAAAGAGTAAACCTTTTTGAGAAAGTAAAAATTCCCTGGGCGCAGGAAAATATCCGGCTAATTAAAATTTATATCGGCGATCAGATGGCTAATGCTGTAGGGCGCAGTAAAATTGCCAAAAGAAAAATCGAAGAGCTGATTTTGGAAGAGGTACCGGTATGATCGTGAAGATGAAAAAAGTTTTTCTATTTTTGCAGAAAGAACATGCCCAGATTGCTTTAAGTGATTTAGCTACTTTAGGCCTTTTACATATTGAACATCAAAATCCTCCTAGCGGAGAACAAGTCAACCTGCTTAATGAGCAGTTGGCTTTGTTTGAACAGGCAATTTTAATTCTAGCTTCTATTGATCCCCTGCCTCCTACATCCGTTTCTATACGTTCCGAGAATTTAATTTCTGTCTGCCGGCATGTTATTGACTTACAAAAAAGATCAGAACAGCTTAAAGAATACGCGGTTACTTTAAACACCTGGATTGACCAGTGGAGCCCGTGGGGAGATTTCGATCCTCAAGAAATAAAACAGCTGGCCCAGCAAAACATTTATGCCCGGCTTTATCAGATTCCCCGGGAGCAACTAAAAAACATCAGGCAGGATATTGTTGTGCAAAAGATATTTTCAGAGGGAGGGGTAGATAATTGCATAATTTTTTCCCGTGATAATCAACAATTTGATTTCAAAGAGTTAGAATTGCCTAAAATGTCTTTATCGGCGATGCGCCAAAGATTGACCGAAGATGCCTGGATAAACACAAACTTAAAAAAGCAACTTAGTGAATATTTGGGCTATCAGGATGCGTTAATTGCTGAAAAAAATGATTTAACTTATCAAAAAAACTTTTTTGAAATATTACAGGGGATGGGGCAGGCAGAACAATTGGTATATTTAAAAGGGTACGCCCCGGTTGATACCGAGGGATTATTAGTTGCTCAGGCTAAACAAAGAGGTTGGGGGATCTTGACCGCTGTTCCGCAAGAGGATGACGAGGTCCCTACGTTATTGCGTAATCCTGCCTGGATTTCAACGATCAAACCGTTGCTTAAACTATTAGAGCTTACTCCGGGTTACCGTGAACTCGATATCAGCCCGTTGTTTATTATCTTTTTTGGCCTCTTTTTTGGCATGTTGATTGGAGATGCCGGATATGGCTTGATTTATCTAGTGCTTAATTTCTGGTCACATAAAAAATTTGGGAGAAAAATTAAAGATCAAAGCATGTTTTTTCTCTTTTATATCTTAAGCTTTTGCGCTATTATATGGGGGTTATTGACGGGGACATTTTTTGGCCAGGAGTGGTTATTAAAGTTAGGTTTTAAGCCTTTAGTTGCGGCATTAGCGAATACAGTTTTTATCCAGAAATTCTGCTTTCTAATCGGGGCCCTGCATTTAACTTTGGCTCATGGTTGGAAGGTTATCCTTGCCGCTCCGGCGCTGGTTGCCCTGGCGGATTTAGGTTGGATTTCGATAATTTGGGCGGTATTCTTTCTGGCCAACAGCCTGATTTTGGGGGAAAATTTCCCTTTATTTGGAAATCAGTTAATTATTTTTGGTCTGGCTTTAGTTCTATTCTTCACTAACCCGCAAAAGAATATACTCAAAACCATTGGTTCGGGTTTAGGGACGATTGCTTTAAGCCTGGTAAATAATTTTACCGACGTAGTTTCCTACATTCGTTTGTTTGCCGTGGGCTTGGCTGGAGTGGCCATTGCCGATGCTTTTAATACCATGGCCGCAGGAGTAATCAGGCCGGGCAATTTTGTTACGCTGATTGCCGCGGCTCTGATCATAGTTTGCGGGCACCTGTTGAACATTATTTTAGGGCCGATGTCGGTTTTAGTGCATGGAGTAAGGCTTAATGTTTTAGAGTTTTGCGGGCATTTAGGTGTTACCTGGAACGGTTTTGTTTATAAACCTTTTAGTCGGAAAGCATAAGGAGAGTGCGCAATGGATACAGCAATTACATCTCAATTTAAGGATTTAGGATTAATTTTGGTTTTGGCCTTATCGGCCTGTGGTTCGGGTATTGGAGCCGGGATCGCCGGGATGGCTTGTATCGGAGCTTGGAAGAAAAATTTCGGGCAGAACAAAAGTGCTTCTTTTTTATTGGTGGCTTTGGTGGGGGCGCCTTTAACCCAGACAATTTATGGCAATATTGTGATGACGAAAATGTTTGAGTTGGCCAGTAAAGGGCATTATATGTGGGGGATTGGGGCATTCTCCGGATTAGCCATCGGTATTTCAGCAATTTATCAGGGAAAATGTGCTGCTTGCGCCTGCGATGCGATGGGCGAAACTGGTAAAGGGTTTGGAAACTATTTAGCTGTTTTAGGTATTACCGAAACCGTAGCGCTTTTTGTCATGGTTTTTACCTTAATTATTCTGGGGAAATTTGCCGGGGTATAAAATTCGTTTTAAGTATTTGTAAAGCCAGGACCTCTTGTTTATTACCATAAAACTTCCAGATCGTTTTTTGATTTATATCGCCCGCGTTATTTATAGTTGCATAACAGGCAATATAATTAAATTTAGCTGGGCAGAAATAAGTTATGCAGAAAAATCAGCCTTTTAGGTCTAAGCTATCGTTGAGAAAAAAAATAGCCCTGATATTATTCGGGCTATTTTTGTTTTTGGTGTTTCTGGAGGTCAGTTTGCGGCTAGGCGGGTTTATTTTATCGTCTATACAAGAACACAGAAACTTACAGTCTATAAAACAAAAAGGCGCCTACCGTATTCTTTGTCTAGGAGAGTCTACTACGGGAGGGCAATATCCCCGTTTTCTCGAAGAAATTTTAAACCAGCGCAATATCGGAGTACATTTTAGTGTAATTGATAAAGGTGCCCCTGGTACGAACACTTCAACAATATTAGGTAAAGTAGAATATTATTTGGCCGAATATCATCCAGATATGGTAATAGCAATGATGGGGATTAATGATTGGGGGACGCTTATTTCTTTTGAAGCAGGCACTGTTTCAAAAGGGGTGCTTTTTATTGGTTCGCTTAAAACTTATAAGCTAGCCAAGCTTATTTGGTTGCATATTTTGGCCAAAACCAGGGAAACGGGTTTTTATAAAGTCAACGAAGATAGGCAAACACCTGGAAGAATTCAGGCTTATCTGCAAGGAATCAGGTTACAAGAAGCTTATGCAGAGGTTGTTTCAGCCGAAGATGCGTTTAAGAAAGCCATAGAGATTAATCCTAGAAACGATAATGCTTATATCGAATTAGGATGGTTTTATCAAAATCAAGGTAAATTTTCTCTGGGGGAAGAGGCATTTAAAAAAGGTGGAGAGCTTAACCCGCAAAACGATAATGCCCGTTATGGATTAGGGTGGCTTTATCAAAATCAAGGCAAGCTTTCTCTTGCCGAAGATGCGTTTAAGAAAGCCATAGAGATTAATCCTCAAAATGATAAGGCTTATTTCGGGTTGGGGTGGGTTTATCTTCACCAAGAAGGCAAGCTTTCTCTTGCCGAAGAGGCATTAAATAAAGCTATAAAGATTAACCCTAGAAACGATAACGCTTATATCGAATTAGGGTGGCTTTATCAAGATCAGGGTAAATTTTCTCTGGCCGAAGAGGCATTTAATAAAGCTATAAAGATTAATCCTAAGAATGGGAATGCCTATCTTGAGTTAGGGCGGCTTTATCAACGTCAGGGTAAATTTTCTCTGGCCGAAGATGCATTTAATAAAGCTATAGGGATTAACCCTCAAAACGATAAGGCTTATGGATCAATCTTAGTGTTATATGAAAAGATGGGCAAGCCAGAATTAGCAAAAAAATATGCTCAAAAGTTTGATAGGTTGAGATTAGGATATTGTATCTTGGCGACAATTGAGAACTATCGTAGATTAGATGGGATTTTACGTAAAAGAAACATAAAGCTGGTTTGTATGCAATATCCTGTGCGTAGTGTAGAGCCGTTAAAAGAGATCTTTCCGGATCGTGATGGCATCATTTTTATTGATAATGAAAAGATATTTAAAGATGCTTTAAGGAATAGCAGTTATGAGTCGCTATTTATGGATAGTTTCGGAGGAGATTTTGGCCACTGCACAGATAAAGGCAACCAGCTTTTAGCTCAAAACATTGCTAATACAATTCTTAAAGAAGTGTTTAATAGATAAAAGTTAGCTTAAAATGAAACGTCATTGTTTAATTTTATGAAGAATAATAAATCTTATCAGTCGCAACTGTTGCTTAAACAAAAAATAGCCCTGATATTATTCGGGCTATTTTTATTTTTGATGCTTCTAGAAGCCAGTCTGCGATTAGGTGGGGCTATTTTGTTATCTATACAAGAACACCGGAATTTGCAATCCATGAAACAAAAAGGCGCCTATCGTATTCTCTGTTTAGGAGAGTCTACTACAGGGGGGCAATATCCTCCTTTCTTGGAAGAGATGCTGAATCAACGTAACATTGGTATTAAGTTTAGTGTTATAGATGATGGCACGGCGGGTTTTAACACAAAAACAATATTGCAAAAATTAGAAGGAAACCTTGATAAATATAAGCCGCAGATGGTTATTGCGATGATGGGGATAAATGATGGAGGAGAACGTGCATTTTGGGAAAATAAATATAGTGTCAAGGTTATATCTTTTTTAGAATCTTTCAGGGTCTATAAATTAGCCAGGCTTATTTGGCTACATATGCAGGACAAGTTTAGGAAAACCCAGGGTTATTTGCTAAAAGCCGGTTTAAGTATAGCTTATGCCGGATCTATTCCTGCGGAAGATTCTTTCAAGAAAACCGCAGAGCCCGATTCCCAAGATAACTCCAAAGCGAATTTAAAAGATGACCAAGCATATCTGGAAGACGCAGAGCTTTATTCTATAGCCGGTAGATTTGCTGATGCAGAAGCTTCATTGAAGAAAGCCTTAGCAATTAACCCTCAAAATAATTTTGTCCATGGGCGTTTAATTTTTCTGTATTGGGATTATAAATATTTCCCTCAATCAGTGAGTGCATTTGAGGAAGCGATAAAAATAAATCCGCTAAATGCAGAAGCATATTATCAGATGTCGGGAGCTTATACTGATAGAGGAGAGTATTCTTCGGCGGAACAATTATTAAGAAAAACCATTGAGATATCCCCAGATCATTTTCCAGCTGTCTCAGCGTTAACTTTAGTTTATCGGCGGCAGGGAAAATATCTAGAAATAGAAAAATTGTTAAAAAAGTATATAAAGCAGTATCCGCAGAGCGAATACATATGTTCTTTGTTGGCGGCATTTTATGAGCAGACAGGCCGGTATCGATCTGCAAAAGAATATTACAAAGCAGCGAATAAGCTAAGGATGCAGTATTATAATCCTACCACTAGAAGTAACTATTTAAAGCTTAAGAGTGTTTTAGACAAAAGAAACATAAAACTAGTTTGTATGCAATACCCTGTGCGCAGTGTAGAGCCGTTAAAAGAAATTTTCCCTGACCGTGATGGAATTATATTTGTTGATAATGAAAAGGTATTTAAAGATGCTTTAAAAAGTAGTAGTTATGAGTCGATATTTAGGGATAGTTTTGCCGGAGATTTTGGCCACTGCACAGATAAAGGCAACCAACTTTTAGCCCAGCATATTGCAGATGTAATTCTTAAAAATGTGTTTGGTAAATAGAAGAGTTAGTCTGGTAAGTAGTTAGGATAACGGGTGTTTGTTAGGTATTATCGGATTGGGTGATTACTAAATATTTATAATAACTTTTAATGAAGGCTGTATTTTTCTCGCACCAGATAAATACATTTAACTTTGAAGTTATTTAAAACGGAAAATGAGAAATAAGGAAAGTTTATTACATAAACTAGTAAAGTTTTGGAATTATAAAAAATCTTTTGTAGATTTTTTAATTGTTCCACTTGTTTTTTTTATTGTTGCCTTCTGCATATTTAATAAGTTTAGCAAGTTTAATTTTATCTATGACGACATTGATTACTTAGCAGGCCTAAAAGGATTGATTGATACTCGGGGTGATTATTTTGGGTACATTCGTACAATGGCGATGCGGCCCTTTTGTTTTAAACCAGTATCTTTGGGGGTTAACTGGATAGTTAATTATAAACTGTTTGGGCTAAATCCACATAGTTATCATTTATATAACATTATAGTACATTCAATTAATTCTTGCCTTGTGTATTTTTTAATCAGAATAAGTTGTAAGTTAAGATTATTAGGTTTTGTCATAAGCTTTTGCTATTTGGTTCATCCTTTCAATGTCGAAGGCATGGTTTGGATTAGCGGGGGTTTTACTTCGCAAATTGTGGTCCTTTTTTCTTGCTTAACACTAAGCGCATATTACGTGTATCTTAAGAAATTTAACAAAAATTTTATTATCTTATCGTATTTATCATTTACTTGTGCATTCTTATCAAGAGAAGATGTGATCATGCTGCCATTTTTGATGGTATTCTTTTTATTTTTTCTTGGCTGCTGGCAGAGGGCCAGAATTAAAGAGTTGATTGGTTATCTAGTAATAATAATTTTTGTATTAGCAGTAAGATATTGGTTATTATACCCAAGTGCTTTTGAAGCATACCGGTGGGATTTTACAAATATTCAAAACGCATTTTTCAGGAATAATTATTATATGAATTTAGCTTTAAGCCCGCTAAAAAGCATTTTTGGCAAGGTTAATTTTTTAGAGCAGCATAAAATATTATCGTTGTTATTTAGAATCCTTTGTTTATTATTATTTCCGTTTACTTTCTATAAGATTTATCAGTACCGTAAGACCATGGAAGTTAAATTATTGGGTTTTGGTTTAGCTTGGTATGCTCTTTTTTCAGTTCCTTTTAATTTTATGTTCGGAAAAGAATTTTTATGTGATAGGTATCTTTCATTGTCGATTATTGGTATCTTAATGGCTCAAATTGCGGTGATTGCCGTAATTTTGAAAGGCATCCTAAGAAACCATATCTACATAAAATTACTGCTACTATATTTTTCCTTTATCATACTATTCATTTGTAATTATATGATAATTGAGCGATTTAACGATAACGGCGCAATTAAATCTAGCATGAATATTCAATATTATTCGGCAACAATTAATATGGCGATAAAAAATAACCCAAATATTAAAAACATTATACTAGCTGGGTTCCCTGAGGAAGAAAGATTTTTACATATACTGAGATTATATACAGTATATAAAAATAAAAACTCTATTGATATGAAAAATGAAGAAAAAGGTGAAAAGGGTAATGAAAATACTCTAGTAATTCAATATAAGGATATTATTTGGAATTAAAGATTATCCTGCATACAATATAGCCGGGCAGATATTTAGGTTACTTTCGGGCTGATTGAATTAAAAGCCCAACCCAAGTGTTATGATGGGAGAAAATGATCAATAGAAATAAATTGTTATTTAAAAAAACAAATCTTTGGAATCATGAAATTTTTCTTGTAGATTTTTTGATCGTTCCGCTTGTTTTTTTTGCTGCCGCGTATTTTATATTTAATAGATTTCTCAAGATAAATTTTTTCCTCGACGATATTAATTATTTAAATGGTTTAAAAATTTTAGTTGAGACCAGGGGTGACTTTTATAGCTTCATTCGGGATTTTGCGATGCGCGGTGTTGCCTTTAAGCCTATGTCTTTGGGGGTTGACTGGATAGTTAATTTTAAGCTCTTTGGATTAAATCCCTATGGCTACCATTTGTTTAATATTGTTTTACTTTCGATTAATTCTTTCCTCATATATCTTTTCATCGCAATAAGCTTCAGATTAAGATTATTGGGTTTTGTCATAAGTTTCTGTTATTTGGTTCACCCTTTTAACACGGATGGCATAGCCTGGGTTAGTGGAGGATTTACATCACAAAACGTTGTTGGCTTTTTCTGCTTAACGCTAATTACGTACTATTTCTATCTTCAAAAACATAAGAAGATTTTTCTTATTGGATCTTATTTATTGTTTACCTGTGCTTTCTTATCAAGAGAAGATGCCATAATGTGGCCGTTTTTGATGGTGTTTTTCCTGCTGTTTCTTGGCTACTTACATAAGGCCAGGGCTAAAGAGGTGCTAGGCTATTTAGTAATAGTTTTACTGGTGATGGCGACAAGATACTGGTTGCTTTATCCGAAAGTATATGAGATCTACCGGTGGGATTTCACAAATATTCAAAACGCATTTTTCAGGAATAATTATTATATAAATTTAGCTTTAAGCCCGCTAAAAAGTCTTTTTGGTAAAGTTGATTTTCTAGAGAAGTATAAAATATTATTAATGTTATCTAAGACCATTTATTTTTTATTAGTTCCGTTTGCTGCTTATATGATTTACAAATATCGTAAAACTGATGAAGTTAAGTTGTTAGGTTTTGGGTTAGTTTGGTATTGTCTTTTTTCCGCCCCTTTTAATTTTATGTTCGGACAAGAATTCTTGCACGATAGATATATTTCAATGTCTATTATTGGTATTCTGATGGCTCAAGTTGCAGTGATTACCTTAATTTTGAAAACAGTATTAAAAAATAATATTTGTATAAAGTTCCTACTGTTATGTTTTGTTCCGGTTCTGCTGTTAACCTGTAATTATATGGTAATTGATAAATTCAGCTACAGCCATTGGAGGCAGTATTCTATAAATACCCAGAGTTATATTGCATCAATAAATATAGCAATAAAAAATAATCCCAGTATTAAAAATATCAACCTAATAGGTTTTCCCGCAATAGTTAAATTGTCAGAATTGTTAAGTTTATATCCAGATTACAAGGATATAAAATTCGCTGAAGTGGATAATGAAGAAAATAATGGAGAGAATAAGGAATCCGTTTTCACAGTTAAATATAGGCAAATTATCCAGGACTAGATCTATTTTTTCAGTAATTGCAAGTAATAAATTTCAAATTTTTACAGTTTTTTACTAAGATTAAGTAATTACAAGTGAATTAAATTTTTATCCAAAAAAGCAATAAAACTAAATCCTGAAAACTATGATATATACTTTAGCTTGAGGTATCTTTATCGGGATCAGGCAAATTCTTTCAAGCTGAAGAATTATTTGGCAGATAGACCTAAATCTGTTGATATTGGTAATTAAACATAAAAAGGCCTCTTGCCAAACAGTTTATTTTAAGTTAAAATACAACAACTCAAGTAGTCTGGGCGATTAGCTCAGTTGGTTAGAGCGTCTGATTTACATTCAGAAGGTCAGGGGTTCAACTCCTCTATCGCCCAATTTAGTTCTTAGTTATCAGTTGTTAGATTCCAGAAGAAACAGTTGCAATTGCGCAAAATTTAAATACAATATATAAGCTTAGGGTTTACAATAACTAAAGACTAATAACTAAAAACTGGTATTGGGGTCGTAGCTTAGCCTGGCTTAAAGCGCCTCCCTGTCACGGAGGAGATCGCGAGTCCGAATCTCGTCGGCCCCGCCAATAAATAAACGCCATAAATTACTTATGGCGTTTTATTATGCCCAAAATACCAGGTTTTTAGGTTGAATTTTGATTTGCCTTGAGTTTTTTTCTTCCGGGTGTTACCATAGCAGTAAGGTTTCCCTAAAAAAACCATTGCGCTAAAGGAGGAGAATTGTGAAGAAAAACTGGTTGTTTTTAGCCCTGTTTCTTATTTCTGTCCCGTCAGCGTATAGCTATGAATTAATTAATACAGAGCAATTGGGATTACAGGTTGACTCCTATTTGCGTACAGATTTAGTTACTTTGAAAAACGTTGTAGATTTAGATAGCCATAACAAAGATGACCAAACTACTTATTTAGGCATTGATTATAGTTTTGCCCTTAATGCTGATTTTAAGGAGTCGGGCAATAAGTTTTATCTTAAGCTTGAACGCAATGGGCCTTATGATTACGACGCGCCACTTTTTATTCATAATACCCTGATTACTTCCGGCGGCAGAGTAGAAAAGTACCGGGATACGGAATTACTGCCGCAGGTGGAAGAGTTTTGGTTGGATAATAAGCTCTGGGGTAATTTTGGGCTTAAAACCGGGTTGTATATTTATGAAGTAGGCAATGGTTTTAGTTTGAACGGCGGTTATGAAAACTACGGGGTTACTTTATATCACCAGGCGCAAAATATTTTTTGGCGCCTATATTATTGCCGCCCGGATTTAGTTTATAAAAATCATTTAGGCCCGCATATTCAGCAGGAAGAAGACCAGGGGCAGAAATATGAGCCTAACGCAGCCAACTTTTTTTCTACGGATGTTAAAATTACTGTCGGTAAACAGACTTTTTGGCCTTATGTGGGTATGTTGGCAGATTATACTTCTAACGGTAAAAGGGACAATCTTTATGCGGCCCCGATCAACAGGGATTTACTGGGGACATTTGGAGCCGCTTGGGAATATGCGGCGGATAAATTTACATTAAAATTAGAGGCAGCGCGTAATTTTGGGTATGCGCATAGCCAGGATAGCGAGTATAAAAATATCGAGCATGTTGGTTACATGGTTTATTCCGGGTTTAGTTATATTTTAGGTAAATTTGTGCCGGAGTTGCAATTCTTATTTTGCTCCGGGAACAAAGCAACTTTAGACATGGCCGGAAATCCGGATGCCCCTTATGTCTCAGGTAAGAATCGAGCTTTTAGCTATTCTTCTCCGACCAATAGGTATTTGAGTGATACAGTGAGCAGTAGTAATGTAGACATGCTTCCTATCGTCGCTATGGGTGGAGGGTGGGGTTTAAATTATGGCGTACCTCGGCCAGGCACATTTTATTCCGGGGATTTTGAAAATTTAATTATGCCCTCCATCGGTTTTGATTATAATTTTACCGATAAGCTTTGTGTGAGTTTATACGGATACTATTTAAGGGCATTTAATCGTCCCGTAAGAACTTTCGATGGAGAAGCTAAATATCTTTCCCGCGATCTGGGTCTAGAAACGGATTTATTTGTTGATTATCAAGCCACCGAGCATATTAAATTAGGCTTTTTAGGAGGTTATTTTATTCCGGGTAAGTATTATAAAGAAAAGCGGGATGATGAAGATGGCAGTACATTTAGCCCTTATGTACGCGGCGACGGCTCAGCCAATAATGCTTATCAGCTTGAATTTTATGTGGAGTTAACGTTTTAAATATTTTATCAGCCTCAGGAGGAGAGAATGGCTTCTATTGATGATTTTAGAAAATTAGAACTAAGGATCGCCCAGATTAAAGAGGTTAATGATCATCCGAATGCAGATAAACTAATCGTTTTAACGCTGGATTTAGGGGACCGGCAGAAACAAGTGGTGGCCGGGATTAAGAACTATTATTCCAAAGAAGAATTAATTGGTAAACAGGTGGTTTTAGTAGACAATCTGGATCCGGTAATTCTGCGCGGAGTAGAGAGCCAAGGTATGATTTTGGCAGGTTCCGATGAAAATACTCTAGCGGTAGTTAGCCCGGAGAAGAATCTGAAGTTAGGGAGCATCGTTAAGTGATTAAACAATTCGTTCCTCAGGAATTTTGTATTAAATGCCAAGGCTGTTGCCGGTTTAAAGAAGAAAACTCAGTGTGGAGTCCATGCCTTTTGGATGAAGAGGTGCAGGAATTCTTGGATAAACCGGGGATTCCCGCTGCCTCGATTACTATTGACCGCCGGATACAGCCAATCGCCAATCCCGCCGGCGCTGATTTTATCTGTCCGTTTTTAGGTACTTCGGATAATAAATGTAAAGTTTATAACATACGTCCGTTTGAATGCCAGCTTTATCCGTTCTTGATTAATTTACGTAAAAGCAAAGTTTTGTTAACCGTAGATTTAAATTGTCCTTACGTATACCAGGCGATCAACAGCCAGGAAGCCAAGGATTATATTGTTTATTTGACTAATTATCTTAATTCTAGCCCACTGCGTTTGATGCTTAAGGACAATCCTCAGATTATCCAGGCTTATGAGGAGGTTAGGGAAGTGGCAGAATTAAGCTTACCTGATGAAACTAAATAAGCTTTCTTTAAATGACCAGAAGTTATTTAATCAATACCTGGATTTTGTTCCGCGTGAATTAGCGGCATTTTCTTTTGCAAATATCTTTATTTGGCGAAAACTCTATGATATTAAATGGATCGTTATTCAAAAAAGCTTATGCGTATTTTTTTATGACGCCATAGGTTGTTTTATGTATTTACCTCCCCTGGCTAGTAAGTTTCAGCCAGAGGTTATCCAGCAGGCTTTTGCGATTATGGATAAGACTAATAAAAACAGGGATGTCTCGCGCATTGAAAATATTCAGCAGGATCAACTTGATGGTTACCGTTCTTTAGGGTACGTGTGCCGCCAAAAATATCCGGATTATCTTTGTTTGCGTAGCGATTTAACGTTACTTAAGGGAAACAAATTTAAATCTCAGCGTGCTGCTTACAATTATTTTGTTAAGCATTACGATCACGCTTGGCGTAGTTTACGCCCGCTGGACAAAACGGATTGTTTGAGTTTGTTTGCTGGCTGGGTTAAACAACGTAAGGAACAATGTCAGGATGATGTTTATTGCGGGATGCTCGACGATAACCATAAAATAATTAAGGATGTGTTGGCTACTTATAAACAGTTGAATTTAGAAGGCATTGTCGTGCGGGTGGATAAAAAAATAAAGGCGTTTAGTTTTGGTTATAGATTAAATCTGGACACTTTTTGCATACTTTATGAGATAACGGATCTGACGATTAAAGGGCTGGCCCAGTTTATTTTTCGCCAATTTAGCCAGGAATTAAAGGCATATAAATATATTAATATAATGGATGATTCGGGTATAGAAAATTTACGTAAGACCAAACTTTCTTACCGGCCCGAACGTTTAATTCCAGCTTACATTGCAACTAGAAATGACTGAAAATATTGAAGAAGTAGAATTTACAGTTTTTGATACAGAAACTACTGGACTCAATTTCTCCTCTGGAGACCGCATTGTGGAGTTAGCCGGTTTAAGGTTTAAGGGGCAAAAAAAATTAGCGGAATTTGATACGCTGGTTAATTCAGCTCAACCGATTTCTGCAGGAGCTTTTGCAGTAAATAAAATCACTCCGGAAATGCTCAAAGATGCCCCTGGAATAGAAACGGTAATGCCCAGGTTTTTAGAATTTGTTCAAGGAAGTTGCCTTTGTTCTTACAATGCGGAGTTTGATTTAGGTTTTTTAAATAATGAACTTAAACTAATGGGGCAGCCGGCAATATCGGGTTTTGTTGTTTTTGATGTTTTGGCGATGGCTAAAAAACTCCTGCCGGGCCTTTCGCGTTATGCGCTTTGGTTTGTTGCGCAGAAATTGGAAGTAAAATTAACCCAACAACACCGGGCTTTTTCCGACGTAGAGATGACCTGGGAAGTTTTTGGTAAGCTCAAAATCATTGCTCAGCAAAAAGGAATCACCGGTTTTACTAATTTTTCTACCCTATTTGCTTTTAATCCCGAGTTACTAGAAAGTTCCAACCTGAAAAAAATTACTTTAATTCAAAAATGCATACAGGCTAAAGGAACTTTAAAGTTAACTTATGTTTCCAGCCAGAATGGGCAAGTTTCGTTGCGCGAAGTTATCCCGCAGGAAATCCGGCAGGATAATAAGTGCAGATATTTAGTAGGTTATTGCTGTTTAAAAAAAGAACAGCGTATCTTTCGCCTGGATAATATTTTAAGTTTTGAGATTACTGGATAATATTTTAAGTTTTCCGTCGTTGATATTTGTTCTAAGATAAAGTTCCTAAAAAACTTTTAGTCAGAGAGAAAAATGTTATTTAAAAACAAAAAATTAATTCCCGCTGAGCATCGCAAATACCTGCGTTTAGATACTGTGTTTCCGGTGCAGTTTCGGATGGAGGTAACCGGAGGGGACGCTTTTATTTCCAGCTGGATACAGGGGTTTACTAATAATATCAGCCACGGTGGGATTTGTTTGGCGATTAATAATCTTGATGTAGAGCTATTTGAATTGCTCAAGAAAAAAAATGTCAAACTATCATTAGAGATTGATATTCCGATCAGCCGTAAACCGATTTGCGCCCAGGCTAGTGTGGTGTGGGCTAAAGATACCTTTGGCGATAAACATCAGTATTTGGTGGGTATAAATTATGATTCTATCCCGGCCAAACAAAATAATAAGCTTATGCGTTACGCTTGGTTTAAAAAACTTTTTGTTCCGGTAGTTTTGGCGGTAGTGGTTATTTTAGGAATAAGTTTAGGCGTCAACAGCTATTTGAATTTTAAGTTAACCCAAGGCAATAAGCAGCTCATTGAGAGGTTGGAGACGGTATTAAAAGATTCCAGCTTGGCTAAACAAAAGGTAAATGAGATTGCCGTTTTGCGTAAAAGCTTTGTGTCGCAGTTAAAAGCGCTTAAGGGGAAGATTAAGTCCATTCAAACTCAAAAGGAAAAAACTCAAGCTGGTGATTTAGCTCAAATTAAACAGCTCAATGATTTGATTGCTAATTTAGCCGAAGAAAAACTGGTTTTGGAAAGTCAATTGGCTTTGGTTGTGCGTAACGAGAATATTGCCACCCGAGAGCTAATCCAGTTAGATGAAAAGAAGGTGGAGCTGGAAAAAGCCAATTTTGATAGAATGTATCAATGGCTTAAGATCCATCAAAATAACCGCACGGGATTAGTGGCTAGTTTTGAGGGGGATAAAGAAATTGCTAATTGGTCATTTACTTATGATTTGGCTTTATTAGTTCAGGTTTATGCCCGTCTTTCAGATTTTGAGCGTGCCCGTAAGATTTTAGATTTTTTTGCCCACGACGCCCAAAGAGAAAACGGCTGGTTCCTCAATGCCTATTATGTTGATGATGGTGCCCCGGCCGAGTATATTATGCATAGCGGGCCGAATCTTTGGGTAGGCCTGGCAGCGATGCAATATATGCAACTTGCGAAAAGTCAGAGTTATCTAGAGTTGGCAGAAAGTATTGCAGCCACGATTATTAATTTGCAGAATCAAGATGCTGACGGCGGTATTCGCGGTGGACCAACAATAAGCTGGTATGCTACAGAGCATAATCTTGATGCTTATGCATTTTTTAAGATGCTGGCAAAAGTTACCGGGAAAGCACAATATTCGCAGGCTGCACAAAAAGCTATAGATTGGATGGTAAATAGTACTTATGGCCGTCCGGAACTTCCGGTTAAGCGCGGCAAGGGGGATTCGACGATTGCTACGGATACCTATGCCTGGAGCGTTGCGGCTGTAGGGCCGGAAAAATTGATATCTTTAGGCATGGATCCGGATAAAATCCTAGAATTCGTGGAAGAAAATTGTAGTGTAGAAGTTGATTTTTTGCGCGCAAATTCCCAGAGCGTAAAAATAAGAGGATTTGATTTTGCCCCGCAGCGCCACACCGCCCGGGGTGGCGTAGTTTCTTCGGAATGGACAGCACAAATGGTGGTGTCTTATAAAATCATGGAAGAATTTTATTTGCAAAAACAAGATAAGGTTAAGGCAGCCAGTTATGGCAAGAAAGCGCAGATGTATCTGAGTGAATTAGGCAAAATGATTATTTCCAGTGCTTCTGCTTCCGGACAAGGTCAAGGTTGCCTGCCTTATGCCACGCAGGATCAGGTAGATACCGGCCATGGCTGGTCGACTCCTAAGGGTAGCCATACTGGATCAGTATCCGGTACGGTGTATACCTTGTTTGCCTATTATGGTTTTAATCCTTTAGAGCTTAAGGAATGAAGCGCAAGTTAGAAAATATCTTTAAGCGGCTTTATTCTGTTTGGGGGCCGCAATATTGGTGGCCGGCAGATAGTATTTTTGAGGTTATACTGGGAGCAATTCTTACTCAGAATACTAGTTGGTCTAATGTGGAAAAGGCAATCTCAAGCCTTAAGGCAAAAAAACTTATAAACGCCGCCAAGCTTTATCGGCTGCCGCAAAGCAAATTAGCTAGTTTGATTAGGAGTGCCGGGTATTACAATATTAAGGCGGCAAGGATTAAGAGTTTTCTTAAGTTTTTCTTTGATCATTATGCAGGAAAAACTAAGCTGATGGGCAAACAGGATTTACCAACTTTACGCGCGCAACTATTGGAGGTTAAAGGCATCGGCCCGGAGACCGCTGATTCCATACTGCTTTATGCTTTTAAAAAACCTATATTTGTCGTCGATACATATACTAAAAGGATTTTATCCAGGCATGGATTAGCTGAGGTTGAAGTTGATTATCCGCAACTGCAAGATATTTTTATGCGTAACCTCAAGAGCAACGTGGAGATGTTTGGTGAATACCATGCATTATTAGTTAAACTGGGTAAGGATTATTGTCGTAAACGCAATCCTAAATGCGAGATTTGTCCCCTATCCGCCTTCGCATAATCCCTCTACGCGTTTTGTGCTTCGGCGGCCTGCCTTCACTTTGTTACGGCGGGCCGTCCGCCGAAGCGTAAGCGAAGGCAGACGGATGTTACTATATGGGCATGTCGTAAATATATTAGCGGATAATCCTCCGGAGCCAAATACGTTAAGTATTTGGCGAAGGAGGATACACATAGGTACCACGGGTATGCCCGTGGGTTGTTTTCCATGGTCAATAAAAAGCGCCTGACGGTAACAATTCAAAAATTAATTTCCTTGGATTCTCAGAATCCGCCTGGAGATGAACGTAAAGTTGCTGCTTTTGTAAACAGCTATTTAAAGAATTTAGGGTTAAAAATTAAGACGTATACTTTTAGCCGCAAAAGGGTCAATATTGTGGCTACGCTGGAAGGCAGAAAACATGCAAGGTCGCTTTTGTTGACGCCGCATTTGGATACTGTGCCTGCCGGCGCCAGTTGGAAAACGCCGGCTTTAAAAGCTAAAATTATCGGTAACCGGATTTACGGTTTAGGCGCTACGGATTGTAAAGGAAATCTCGCTAGTGCCTTGGAAGCACTAAACTCTATAGTTGACGATGGCATCAAACTTGATTATGATGTAATTTTTGCTGCAACCGCGGATGAAGAAAGCGGTTCGGCTTTAGGATTAATACCTTTGTTAGAGCGTAAGTTATTAAAAGCTGATGTTGCGGTTGTCTTGGATGCGGATGATTTTGAAATTGTCATTACACAAAAAGGGTTGATGCATTTGTCAGTACAGTTGCATGGGAAAAAAGCGCATGGGGCTTATCCTTGGTTGGGAGTTAATGCTATTGATCTAGCTGCTAAAATAATTATTGATCTTAAAGGCCAGCACAAACAATATATTAAAAACAAATACTTGCATGGACCTACTGTAAATGTCGGAACGATTAAGGGCGGAGATAAGGTAAATGTAGTTAGTGATTGGTGTGAGTTTGAATTGGATTTTAGATTTTTACCCGGTTCTTCTGAGAAAGAAATCTTGCGTTCCCTGAAAAAAATAATCTCTAAATATACCAAGAACTACAAAATTACAATTCAGGGAATCCAGGCTCCTTATTACATCGATCCCAAGCATCCTTTAGTCAATAGTTTGGTTTCTGCAATGAAGAGTTGCAAGATTAAGCCGCGCATTAGCGGGTCGGAAGGGGCAACGGTAATAACTTTTTTCAAAGCGATGGGTATGCCGGCGGTTGCTACTGGTTTTGGTACAGAAGGATGCGCTCATATTGCTGATGAATATGCCTGTTTGGATAATTTATATAAAGGCGCTCAGGTTTTAGTAGCTTTTTTAAAAGAATACAAATTTAATTAAAATAGTGTTAATGTCGAAGAAGCTGTGGATTACACCCGACGCTAATTGGAATTACGTCGGTGGCGTATCCGTACACGAGGAGAAAATATGGACCCTATAATTATGACTAAAAAACCACGGTTGAAAAAACCCTGTTTGATTGTTGCCTGGCCAGGGATGGGAGAAGTAGCGTTTAAAGCCGCAGAATATCTTATTCAAGAACTCAAAGCGCAGGAATTCGCCCGGATTATTCCGGACGAATTTTTCTATTTGACGGGGAGTGTTATCTCGGGTGGAATTTTGGAAACTCCGCTTCTGCCGCAGGGGAAGTTTTATTATTGGAAGAATTCGGGCATAAAAGGAACTGTTTCCGGGAAAAAAGATCTGGTTATTTTTTTAAGTAATGCCCAACCAGATCTTTCTAAGGCAGATAGTTATGCTAAAGCGATTATCGGGTTGGCTAAAGATTGCGGCGTGGAGTTAATTGTCAGCTTTGCTTCCATGCCTCAGGCAACCGACCATACTCAGGATTCCGGAGTTTGGTTTACGGCTACAGATCAGAAAACAAAAGACAGTCTAAAAAAATATAATTTTTCCGCTTTAGTCGACGGGCAGATTAGCGGGATGAATGGTTTGTTTTTAGGTATTGCTAAAAAAGCGGGGTTAAAGGGTTTTTGCCTATTGGGAGAAATTCCTCTTTACACTATACAGATTGAAAATCCTAAAGCTTCCGCCGCAGTATTATCGGCCTTAGGGAAAGTATTAAATATGCAAATAAATGTGCAGCCGTTAAAAGATCAGGCGCAAGCGATGGAAAATGAGATTAATAAATTGCTGGAGTATTTGAAGCTGGGGCAAGCTGGTTCATCGGCTCCAATCGGTGAAGAAGAGGTGGAGTTAATTAAAAAATCACTCAGCCAGCTTACTAATCTGCCTGGCTCGGTAAAAGAAAAAATTGAGAAACTTTTTGAAGAAAGCCGCCGGGATATCTCTAAAGCTAAAGAATTAAAAGTTGAGCTGGATAAATGGAATGTTTATAAAGAGTATGAAGATAAATTTTTGGATCTTTTTAGAAAAAATAAAGATAAGGGAAATTAATTCATGGCTCAGGAAATTAAGGTTTTGCTTTTTGATTTAGGCAAGGTGCTGGTGGATTTTGATTTTTTAAGGGCTGCGCAGAGAATATCATTTTTTTGTGACAAGTCTCCGCGCCAAATCTGTGATCTGTTTTTTGAATCTGATATAACGTTGGCTTTTGAAGCTGGTAAACTGGCTCCTGAAGATTTTTATCTGCGGGTTAAGCAAATGCTGGATTTAAAACTTAGTTATCAGTCATTTGAGCCGATCTGGAATGACATCTTCTTTTTAAGTGCTAAGAACCGCTCAGTTTTTGGTTTAATCAATACTCTGCGGCCCTGCTACAAGATAGCGCTGCTTTCTAATATCAATATCCTGCATTATGAATATTTACGGAAAAATTTCCCGGTATTTGAAGTTTTTGATAAAGTTTTACTTTCTTTTCAGCTAGGGTTAATCAAACCGGATAAAGAAATCTATAAACTGACCATGCAAACCCTGGAAGTTGGCCCGCAAGAGATTTTTTATACTGATGACCGTCCGGAGCTTGTAGAAAGTGCAAAATCTTTGGGGATCCGGGGGTGCGTTTTTGCCAATTTTAACCAGCTGATTAATGATCTTAAAGGCGCTGGAATAATTTCTCTACCGCAAGAAAAAACTCACTTGCGTAGTTTGATTAAATACAAAAATTTGATTTAAAAAATGCTATTTCCCGACGGTAGAATTAAAGATAGCTAAATGTGTGTTTTAGCAAAAAATGCTTGACAATGCCAACATATTGTGGTAAAAAAATAACATAGATACAACATTTAGCGCAAATTTTCCGCCTTCGCGCAAAGCATATGTGGGAAAAAATAGTGCTACGGCGGATGTCATTATATCATGTTGAAGGCGGACCCGCCGAAACTTTAGCGTAGGCGGGAAATCTAGGTATCATGGCGGTAAAGCCATAGAGTTCCATCGGAGGTTTATAACTAAGTTGGAAAAAATTGGATAGATTCTTAAGGGCTCTCTAGTAAAGTAATTGAAAGTGAGCCCTTATTTTTTTCCGCACCTGCGGAATACCGGCGCAATACAAATAAGCGCCGGGTATAGAGCGTACCGGTAGGCGTGGAGTGATAAAGTAAAGAAGGATAAAGGGAATTAATTAAACAATTATATGAAAACCGTCGGTTTAACTTACGATTTAAAAAGCGATTATAAATTCAAAGAGGGTGATCCGCTTGATGCTAACGCGGAATTTGACTCTTTATCTACGGTTGATGTCATCGCAGATGCAATTGCCGCCAACGGTTTTAAAGTAAAGAAAATCGGCAATGCCAGTAATTTACTGGAGAAGATCGATCGTTTAGGCGTGGATATTGTTTTTAATATCTCGGAGGGACTAAGCGGCAGAAACCGTGAATCCCAAGTTCCTATTTTACTGGAAATGGCCGGCGTTCCTTTTGTCGGTGCGGATGCCTTAACTTTAGGGCTCACTTTAGATAAGGTAATAGCCAAGAAAATTTTCATTGCCGAAGGAATTCCTACTCCCAAATTCTTTGAAGTTAGTTCTGCCACCGCTTTGATTAATCAGGATCATTGCAAATTCCCATTAATTGTTAAGCCGCGTTTTGAGGGCTCATCCAAAGGTTTGAGTGAAAATTCACGTGTTGAAAATATAGATGAACTTCAAAAACAAGTGGAGTTTATTACTACCACTTATAAACAACCTGCTTTAGTTGAAGAATTCATTTCGGGGCAGGAATTTACCGTAGCTATCGTCGGCAACGAGAATCCCGAAGTAATGCCGGTGGTGCAGATAAAAATAGACGGAAAATTAAAATTAAATGATAAGTTTTATACTTTTGCCCGCATTACTTCTGATCGTTTGGAATATATCTGCCCGGCTAAAATTACCAGTGAGTTGAAGAAAAAATTGGATGATCTGGCTTTAAAGGTTTACCGTAGTGTTGAGTGCCGTGATTTCGGCAGGGTTGATTTTCGGGTTGATAATAACGGTAATCCTTATGTCCTGGAGATAAATCCATTGCCCTCTTTATCTACCGAGGATGTTTTTATGCTCGTAGCTAAAAATATCGGTATTACTTATGAGCAAATCGTGGGCAAAATTTTAAATAGTGCCATTGCCAGGAATAAATTAAACTAAATGCGCCCAGCCCTTCCTAATGGGCTGGGGGTTAAAATATGAAAGGAAGAGCTGGGTGCGCGTTGCCTTAACTTATAACTTAAAAAAGAAAGACCCTTTAAAGCCGGCGGACTATTTTTCTGAATGTGATTCCGAGGAAACAGTTAATTCTGTAGTTACAGCGCTTAAAACTAAGGGGCATTCGGTAGAGGCTATTGACGTAGAATACCCGGCATTATTTTCTTATTTCAAAAAGAACCGCGTGGATATGGTTTTTAATATCGCTGAAGGAAAGCATGGCCGTTTCCGGGAAAGTGAAGTTCCGGCGGTGTTGGATTATTTAAATATACCCTATACTGGCAGCGATACTTTTTCTTTGGCTTTGGCACTGAATAAAACCTTAACCAAGAAGATTCTTAAAGCAGAAAATATTCCTACCCCTAATTTTCAGCT
>JAPLLZ010000037.1:5996-28107 GCA_026387265.1 Candidatus Omnitrophota bacterium | reverse complement strand
CACCGTTCCCGAAATACTACCTACCTGGCGTAACAGCCGCCCAGGCATTATTAGTTGCACAAAAAGCAATTGCGAAAATCATACAAATAAGTATGTTTTTCATCTTTACCACCCCTTTCATGAATTGTTTCAGTTTACATTCACTGTTTTTAAACACTCTCCATTTCCTCCTTGCTAAATTTCGGTTAATGTATAAGTTATACGCGATGAATAATTGCCCGCTCTTAAATCTGGCGGACAGGTCAATTCGTAAGTAATTTTAAATTTATCAGCAGAGCCATTTGGATCAGAAACAAATAAAAGCAAATTGCCTTTCCCCACCGCAACTTTATTGGTGATCTTTAAATTCCCCCTAGTATTATTAGCCGCCAGAGTCTGCACTAAGAAGTTTTCAACAGGAATCTTATCTCCGTTGCCGTTTACTAGTTCCGAAAGGACATTTTGCGTTACCTGGTATGGCCGCCCAAGATTTGATTTTACCTCAATCAGCACCTCATTTAAGCGCGGCCCATCACTAGGCTTAAGATCCATAAAATCGATACTATAGCGTTGGTCTTGCGGAGAAACGGAGATTTCGAAAATACGCTCCTGCCTAATCTCTAAATCCAAAGCTCCTAAATTAATCTGTTTGCCGTTAGATTCCAAAAGATACTGGATACGCGAACGATAGCTGCCAGCTACTAGGCTTAATGGATCGGCCAAAGAATAGGCAATTGTAAAAGCTTTATCTGCGCTGCCGTCAGGACGAGAAGAATATATTGTCTGGATATTGTTGGAAATCGGAGTCGCCTGATTTATGGCCACACCTTTCTGAGCATCCGGAATACTAAAGAGTAAATTATCATTATCAATAAATTTACCTTCTTGGGACTGAATCGGCACAGGAAGCATTTGCATAATCCTAAATGGGCCATTAAAAGAACTGTTAATAGTAACCACGGCGTTAGCTGCACCACGCAGATCGTTACTATCCGCGGGATTAATTATAATTGAACTTGCTCCTTCTGCCGCAGCAACAGAAACCGATAATGAACCGCCATCATTAGGAATATTTACATAAATTTCAATGACTCTAGTTACCGGTGACGCAGATGAATTAATTGGATTTAAAACCAAACTAATCCGTCCAGTGTAGTAACCCGGTGTAAGATCCTGAGTATTTATAATACCATAAACCAAAGTAAATGAATCCGCTGTTCCAGTAGAATTAGAAACATAAATAAGTTCATCATTCCTTACCGCAATATCCCCGGTAGGAAGGCGTAAATCACCGTATTTGTTAGAGCCACGAAACCCTCTAACTACAAAATTATCACTAATAGTAACTGCAGGATTATCACGATTTCTTAACGGACTTTCAATACGCTGTCGAATCTCATAGCGGTTGTTGGGTACATCATTTAATGTCGTAAAAGTTATTCCCCGGGAAAAGTTATTCCGGTCAAATTCTAACCGGTATCCACCTTCATCCATTAAATAACTTAAATCAAAGGTAGCTTGCGCCTGGCGGCAGAAAATTCCTGAAGCTACCAACATTAAACTATAAATAATTATCTTAAATTTTTTCTGCATTTTTATAATTTTACCATTTCTTAGCTTCAATTACAATAAAAATAAAAAAACCGAATAGACCAAATTTCGGTCTTATTCGGTTAAATCACGTGGCTCCTTCACCCTCCAGCAAAGGATCCCGAATATTGCACCTTTAGTTTGTTAGAAAAATATAACACCAATTAGGCTTATTGTCAAGCTCATTTTCCCCATGGAATGAAAACGGTACCATTGACTGTTTTTTAAGCCTTACGCAGTTTCTAACAGAACATATTAATATTGCAGCGCAAACAGTTACACCCTTACCTATATATAGCAACCACGAAGGTTTTCAGGTATCCTATTGACACTCAGAACACTAAAACCTAGCTCCAAAGCTAGGCTTTCTGACAACAGGTGTCCAATTGCTATATTATAATGCGCCTAGGTGGAATTTGAGCACCCACACAAATCTAGCGAAATTGAGCACCTATCAAGTATAGCGAAATTGAGCTCCCATACAAATTTAGCGAAACACTGGTGAATATAATGAGCCAGTGCGGACTATAATTTCTATGCGCCTGGCAGGAGTTGAGCACCCATAAATATTTAGCGAAATACTGACGAGTGTAACGAGTCAGTGTGAACCTTCTACCATGCCAATAAACTTAATGCGCCTAGGTGGAATCGGACCACCATAGCCAGTTCCGAAGACTGGTGCCTTATCCGTTAGGCAATAGGCGCGCATCAAACAATCTCTGCCTTATCTCCTAAAATCATTTTAATCTTTTCAAGCTTAGCCTTCTCAACAGGAAAAACATCTTTTTCTGCAGTAGAACGAACCGGAGAATTAAGCTGAATTTTATCGGGATTGATACGCTGAATTACCTTATTTAATTCTTCTATATGCCTGGGGCCATCATTTATACCAGCGATAAACATTACCTCCAGCCAAATTTTGCCGCGGAACTCTTTTCTCAAAGCAATCAAGCCATTAATAATTTCATTCAATTTTATACCTGTGTGCGGGCGGTCAATCTTATTAAACATCTCTTGGTTCACCGCATCTAAAGAAGGCACAATTAAGTCTGCTTTGAGAACACCCTTACGCACTGCTGGATCACCCAAAAGCGTAGAATTAGTAATTACCGCAATGTTTAAGCCAGTAACATTCCTGACTTGATCAATTAAATCTCCGATACAAGTATTTAAGGTAGGCTCTCCCAGGCCAGAAAGAGTAACAAATTTTAATTCCTGGGTTTCCTGGGGATGATTCTGCATCCAGGATTTTAATTCCTGAATAATCTCTTCAGCTTTAACGTATTCCTTTCTCTCCAGGACTGTCTTACCAACACTACCCCACTGGCAATAAATGCAATCCAAGTCGCATACTTTATCCAGGGTAAGGCTTAAGCCTAAAGAAAGCCCCAATCTACGTGATTTTATCGGACCATAAATATATCTCATTTTGATGATTAAACTCCTTAATTTTTTATCTAGCGGAAAATCCTTGTAAGCTTTTAAGCAAACAAGGAAAAGGGCGCTACTCTCCCAGCAGCGCCCTAAAGTTTGTTTAATAATTATTAACGCAGGAACTTACTTAACCTCAATTACGCAATTGTGCGAACCAAGAGCATTAGCTACGCAAGAGGTACAATGAGGATCATTTATCCAGTTTCCATCTACGATAAACTTATACTCATACTTCCCCGACTTAAGAGCAACCTTGGCTGTCCAAGTACCCTTACTATCCTTTTTGGCGACGATTTTCTTGGTGTCCCATTTATTAAAGCTTCCGGAAACCACAACCTTCTTGGCTCCAGGGGCATACAGCTTAAACTCCGTTGGCTTTATTTCAGCTATCCGTGGCATAACTCCCTCCTTTTTAGGCATCTTGATTTTAAACCCAGCAAATCCAAACGTCAATAAAAACCCAGCAAATCCTTGCGCCAAGCGTAAGAAACTATATTTTCACACTATAAACAACCGCTGTCAAGAAATTTTATACCGCGATAATCGAGATGCCCTTTTTATCTGCCAAGCGGATACTTGCTTTTTGATCAATAAAAAGGGTTTTTCCGGCTTCAAAAGCAAGGCATTTACATTTGGCCTTAACCAAATTTCTAATTGTATTCAAGCCAATCCTTCAAAAGCTTCCACGGCAACGATAGCCTTACTTTTGACAGCAACTGTCTGGCCGATATCTAAGCTAGCTACAGATTTAGCCAGACTCAAACCAAAATAAACATCCTCCCAGGTATCAAAATCCGGTTCCTGCCTAGTAAGCGTACCTTTTTTGGGCAGATATTCTCCGATAAAAGTAGTTGAATCTAAAAGAGTTAGCCCTACGGCTTCCAGCTTCTTGGCTACTGCTCCAAACAATGTATCGGCTTTTTTATCTTTCAGGGAATCCAATATTTGTCTTAATTCAGGGCTGTTTTGAGTTTCTTTACTGAATAACCTACGCGGACTAACCTGCCCAGCCATTATTACGCCTTCTACGGCTTCAGCTTTAAATATATCAAACATTTTCTGAAATTCAGAAAGTTTAAGCCAATAAATTTTATCAACAAGTTTTTTTAATTTTGGGGAAGTATCACCTTTAATCGCGATAGCGATAATCTGACAACCTTTTTTCTTAGCATTAGCAGCAAAAAGCAGAGGAAATTTTCTATTGCCGGCAATTAAACCGATTTTTTTCATTAATTTAGCGGCAAGAGCGGGTTAATCCACGCTCAGAGCTCTTAACAAAATTAATCAAATAAATTATTTCTTCGGTTTTTTCTATTTCTTTTTCTACCCTTTCCAGGGCGTGTTTAGCGGATAAACCGGAATTAAATAACAGCTTAAAAGCCTGGTCGATTTTTTTGATTGAATCATGTAAAATACCTTTACGCCTTAAACCGATAAGATTTAGACCAAAAATGCGTGCAGGATGGCCATCGCAGGTAGAAAACGGCGGAATATCCTGAACTACCTTAGAACATCCTCCGATAATCGCCAGGCTGCCGATGCGTACAAACTGATGGATCGCCACGATACCTCCAACGACTGCCTTATCTTCAATCGTAACATGCCCGGCTAATGTACAATTATTCGCTAAAACGCAACCGTTACCCACCCGGCAATCATGGGCAACATGCGAATAAGCCATTAATAAATTATCATTACCAATTATAGTTTTTGCGCCTTCACCAGTGCCTGGATTGAACGTACAATATTCACGGATAATATTATTATTACCGATTTCTAAGAAAACGTTTTCGCCTTTGAATTTAAGATCCTGCGGGCGGCTGCCCACTACTGCTCCAGTAAATATTTCACAATTCTTACCAATAGTTGTGTTTCCTTCAATAACGCAATGTGCACCAATCTTAGTATCCGCGCCTATATTTACATTATCACTAATTATACTAAACGGCCCGACACTAACGTTATCGGCTAATTTTGCTTTCGGAGAAATTATTGCAGTTGAATGTATACCCATAGTTAATTACCGACCAAAGCACACACAAAATCCGCTTCCGCAACTACTTTACCGTCAACTAATGCCCTGCCGCGGACTTGTCCGGTTTTAGACTTTACTTTAATTGCTTCAACTTCCAGAACCAATTGATCGCCAGGAACTACCGGTTTGCGAAATTTGACATTATTAATAGATAAGAAAAAGGCTAATTTCCCTTTATTCTCAGCGGAAGCAAGCATCATTACTCCACCCACCTGAGCCATCGCCTCGACGATAATTACTCCCGGCATAACCGGACGTCCCGGGAAATGCCCTCTAAAAAAATAGTCATTGATTGTTACATTTTTAATACCTGTGGCGCGCTTGCCTTTTTCCAGGATATTGACCCGATCCACAAATAAAAATGGTTCACGGTGCGGGATAATTTTCATAATCTCATTGACATCTAAAACCCCTTCTTCCATGGTAACGGCTCCTTGTGCTTTTATTTTTTGCTCATAGATCTTCTGGGCAACCTTTAAATTTAAAGCATGGCCACTTCTTAATGCAATCACATGCCCCTGGATCGGGCAAGTGGACAAACCAAGATCACCGATTAAATCCAATATCTTATGCCGGACAAACTCATCCTTAAACCGTAATTTATTTTTAATCACTCCAGATTTACCAACCACCAAGGTATTTTCATAGTTAGCCCCTAAACCTAAACCCTGATTTTGCAATTCGGAGGCTTCTCGTTCAAGGCAAAAAGTACGCGCCGGAGCAATTTGGGTTTTGAAAGTTTCTGCGTCGACAGATACCTCTAAAAATTGGGCTTCTAATAAAGGATGATCATAATTTAAAGTATAAGAAATCTTAAATTCTTTTGCCGGTACAATAGTAATTGAAGATGCTCCGTCTTCGACACATATCGGCTCTTTAATTACATGGATATATTTTTCTTTTTCCTGTTCGGCTATTCCTGCCTGATGAAGTGCCTCGACAAATTTAATCGCACTTCCGTCTAAACCAGGCAGTTCATTATTATCTATCTCTACATCAATATTATCTATTCCCAGGCTGAATAAAGCCGACATCAAGTGCTCAATTGTCTGAATCTCTACTTCATTTTTACCGATTGAGCTGCGCCGGCTAAACTTGCTGGCCAAAAATGACTGCACATTAGCCTGTATTCTAGGAGTACCTGTTATATCTGTACGGATAAAAGTTATCCCGGAAAAAACCGGTGCGGGTTTAAAAGTAATATTAACTTTATTCCCCGTATGTATACCAATACCAGAAAGCGAAACTTGATTAACAATTGTTTTTTGCTTTTCCATTATTTTTTATCCAATCTGGCTTCCAGATCTTCAATCTTTTTCTTTAATTCCTTAACCAGATCAAATAACTTAGGCAGGTTTTGTAAGCTAGCATTAACTCTCTGCGTAGTCATATAAGGCCTGGCAGGGTAGCCTGACACCATTGTATCTGCAGGGACGGATTTAGCTACTCCGGACTGAGCGGTTACAATCACATTGTCCCCTAGAGTAATATGGCCGACTAAGCCGGATTGCCCGCCTAGAATTGCATTCTTACCGACAATCGTGCTACCAGATACACCCACTTGCGCAACAATCAAAGAATCCTCTCCGATAATCACGTTATGGCCAATCTGGACTAGATTATCAATTTTAGTACCGCGGCCGATCACCGTCTTATCAAAACGCGCCCGGTCAACAGTTACATTGGCCCCGATTTCTACATCATCATGAATTTCCACTGTACCTACCTGTGGAATTTTATGATGGGCACCTTTAATCGTAGCAAATCCAAAACCATCCGAACCAATCACTGCTCCGGAATGAATAATCACCCGGCTGCCGATACTTATCCGCTCGCGTATCGAAACATGCGGATAAATTAATGTTTGGCTTCCGATTTTTGTATGGTGGCCAATATAGCAACCGGCATAAATTATTACGTTATCTCCAATCGTAGCATTATCCCCAATTACAGAATAAGCCCCGATAGTTACGTTTTTCCCTAAAGAAACATTTTTGCCGATAACCGCAGTAAAATCTATACCGCTAGGATGCCCGGCATCATCAGGAGTAAACATCGAGATGATCTTAACAAAAGCCAGTGAAGGATTTTCTGTCAGGATTATCGGTTTAGTTGCCCCTTGCACGTCGGATGAAGTGATAATCGCAGCAGCACGAGTTTTTTCCATCAGCGAGCTATATTTAGAATTGGCCAAAAAAGTAATATCCCCTTCGGCTGCCTCTCTGATCCCCGAAGCACCGGTAATCAAAGTGTCTGCATTACCAACAACTCTTCCATCAATTAGCTTGGCTATTTCTTTTAAGGTCTTTTGCATTAAATGAGTCCACTAACGATTCGTGGCGGACGAATTTGAGCTCTTTTAGCTCTTGTTTAACGAAATCCTTGCGAGTAAAACAAGGATTATCCCGCCAACTACTTCTGAGGCGAAAATAGACTATTATTTGCTAATAAGCTTTATTTACTTTTTACCGCCGTTTAAAATAGCAATAATCTGATCGGTAATATCCATACTTTTGGTCTGATAAACTAATACGCGATCATTAAACACCAAGGTGTAACCTTCCTTTTCGGAATATTTCTTTACCGCTTCCTCAATATCTTTAAGCAGTTCCTTCATTTTTTCATCCTGCTCTTTACGTAAATCGCCTTGTTTGGCGCGATCATAATCCTGGAATTCTTTTACCTTAGCCTGCAGCTCAGCACCCTTAGCTTCTCTTTCTTTATCGTTAAGTAAACTTAGCTTATCCTGAAAGGCTTTCAATTCGGCAACTTTTTTATCGCGTTCGTCGGTATAAACTTTTTCTTTATCGGTTAAAGTTTTATCATACCCTTTAGTCTTATTATATTCGCTAAAAGTGCGGCTTAAATCAATGTAGGCAAATTTATCTGCAGCAAACGCGCTGCCTGCCAGTAGAACCAAACCGATAATTGTCGCGCCTAAAACTACTGCTGTCTTTTTCATCTTTTACTTCCTCCTTAATAATATTGTTATTTTGGATATTCCGAATTCCAGAAGAAACCTACCCTGCTAAAATTACCGACTAATCTAAAACCCGTGGCTGGCGCTAAAATGGAACCGCCCGCTCTTCTTAGTATCCTCACCGGCTTCTTTATCCATCGGGATACCATAATCCAGCATAATCGGGCCAATCGGAGTATTAATACGCAACCCCAAACCAAAACTGGATTTAAATCCGCCGCTATTCTCTACGCCATTGGCATTTTTATTTGAAAATATATCCCCTGCTTTTTCCCAAACATTACCTACATCATAGAATGCCGCTACTTTTAAGAAACTAAATAAAGGATAGGTATATTCAATATTGCCGACCACCATTGATTCGCCGCCTAAGGGATCATGATCAGAATCAGAAGTAACCGGGCCGACCTTTCTTTCTTCATAACCTCTAATTGTATAAGCGCCGCCGGCAAAGAATCTCTCATAAATAGGTAGTTTTTCCGTATCGCCATATGGCTGTGCCAACCCCAACCTGCCTCTTACTTCCAGCACAGCGCCCCGGGGCATTGGAAAATAATGTGAAGCCCGTCCGAAAAATTTTGTGTAATTTTTATCTCCGCCCAAACCGGCAAAATCAAGGCTGGCAGTTAAATAATTCCCTTTTCTGGTATTAAAAACATTATCCCGGGAATCATATGTTAAACTCGGAGTTACAACACTAATTATATTCGTGCCAACCTCTTCCTGTAAATCCGTAGAGGTATCATCTACATTACCAATCTTTATCTGATCCAAACGGTACGTAAGATCACCTCTTAAATATTCAGATATTTCCTTGCCTAAACGTAAATCCCCCCCGGTAACTGTCTCGTCATACCCGTATCCTGTATCCGTATCACGATCATGCATGCGACGGTATAAATCAAACCCGAAAGAAACCGGATAATCAAACATCCAAGGTTCAGTAAAACTTAAATCAAAACCGTTACTTAAATTACCGATGGAAGCGCGTACTTTTAGATTTTGCCCGGCTCCGGTAAAATAAGGCCAGTTCTTCCAATCAAAGTTCTTCTGTTCAACCTCGACAAAACCTACAAATTGATCAACAGTGCTGTAACCGCCGCCAAAACTAAAAGCCCCGGTCTTAGATTCTTTTACATCCACCACTAAGTTCTTTTTATCTGGCACAGTTGTTTCTTCGGTATCATAACTTATCTCTTCAAAAAATCCTAAATTCGTTAACCTTTCCTTGCTGCGGCGTAATTTTTCACCATCAAATTTTTCACCAGGATGAATTCTCATCTCTCTGCGGATTACTATATCTTTAGTTTTAATATTACCACGGACCTTAATTTTATCGACATAAACCACCTGGTTTTCCGCAATATCATATGTTATGTCTACACGCCCGGTATCGGTATTGACTAAAGTAGATTCCTGAATCTGCGCAGAGATATACCCCCGGTCAAAATACAATCCCTGAATACCAGTCAGGTCTTTTTTCATCGACTCCTGACTAAAAACTTTCCCAGGAATACAATCCGTCAAGTTTTTTAAAATTTCTTTTTCGGTAACATCTTTATTACCCTGTACATTAACTGAACCGACAAGGTATTTCTTGCCTTCGATTATCTTAATCACTACAAATAATAAATAAGAATTTTTAGCACCCGGTTTAACTTCATAATCTACGGCCACATCGGTAAAACCTTCCCGCTGATAAAATGATTTTATTCTTTCCATATCCTCTTTAAGCACTTCCTCTTTAAGCACGCCAGCGTTAAAAAACCAGGCACGCTTAGTTTTAAGTAACTTTAGAATACGGCCGCTAGAGAAAGATTGGTTTCCTTCAAAAGAAATATCCTTAATACGCACTTTCCTGCCTTCTACAACAGTAAAAAGAATACTTACTTTATTGGCTTGGGTATTTTGCTCGACCTTATAATTAACCTCCGCCTGGCTATAGCCCATTTTTTCATACATCTTTTTTAATATCCGCACATCTTCAGACAACGAAGGATAATCTAAGTATTGTGTTTCCCTGGATTTTAATTGCTGCTTTAATTTATCATCCTTCATCGTAATCAGGTTAATTCCTGAGAAACTAATCTTTTCGATAATCGGCCTTTCTACAACCGTGATTATGACTTTTAAACCATCTTTATAATCCTGAGTATCAATCTTAATATCGCTAAAAAAACCTAATAGATACAGCCTCTTTAAATCATCACTAATAATATTTTCCTGATAAGCGCTGCCGATGCGCGTCTTCATTTTAGAGATAACAACATTAGTGCTAATGGCTTTATTGCCTGTTACTTCTATAGCAGTAACATTTTTTAGCGCTGCGGGAGTAGTTTCGACTATTGCAGAGGAAGTTTCGGAAATAGCAGCAGGTTTTTGTTCAGCTTGACCAGAAGAATTCTCCTCAGCCCAAACAAAAAAACGGCAATTGAAAACAAACAAAACGGTTAGAAGTATAAAGATAAATTTACGCATTTTTATTATTATATAAGATTAGACCTCTTAAATCAAACAATTATTCAACCCGTGACAAATTGTCAAACTTAGTAAATTCCTTAATAAAAGCTAACTTTAAAGTCCCTACCGGGCCATTACGTTGCTTAGCAATAATTGCTTCGGCAATACCCTGGTTATCCGGACTAGGAGCGTAATACTCCTCCCTTAAGATAAGCACGACCACATCCGCATCCTGTTCGATTGCGCCTGATTCCCTTAAATCCGAAAGTTGCGGCCGGTGATCCGTACGCGACTCTACCGCCCTGGATAACTGGCTGATCGCAATTACCGGCACATTCAATTCCCTGGCCAAAGCTTTTAATGACCGGGATATTTCAGAGATTTCCTGCTGCCTACTTTCCATGTTCATCGCTGAACCCCGCATTAACTGCATATAGTCAAGAATAATCAACTTTATATCATGGTGCGATTTTAAACGCCGCGCCCTGGCGCGCAACTCCATCACCGAAATTGCCGGAGTATCATCAATATATATCGGAGCCTCAGAAAGCTTTCCGGCAGCCGCGGTCAAGCGCGGCCAATCGCTAGTCGCCAAATACCCGGTTCTTACTTTATGCGCATCCACCCGCGCATGTGAACAGAGCATCCTCTGCACTAATTGCTCTTTAGACATTTCTAAGCTAAAAATTGCCGTAGGAACCTTTTCCACCACCCCTGCATATTCGGCAATTCCCAAAGCAAAAGCACTTTTACCCATAGAAGGCCGGCCGGCAATAATAATCAAATCTGACGGTTGAAGACCGGCAGTCTTAAGATCAAAATCTATATAACCAGTAGGAATCCCGGTAACGTGCGCCTTATTCTGGTAAAGCCGGTCGATTGTTTCAATGCTATCTTTAACAATTTCTTTAAGGTGTAAATAGGTGCCTTGATTTCTACGGTCACTCACTTCAAAAATAAGTTTCTCGGCAGTATCTACAACTTCGGCAATATTGCCTTCACTCTCATGGCAAACAGTAATAATTTTAGTGGAGTTGTTAATTAAAGTCCTTAGGATATACTTTTCGCGTACAATTCCGGCATAGTAATTAATATTGGCCGCGGTAGGAACAGCATTAGCTAAAGAAGTCAGATAACTTGCTCCGCCGATCTCATCAAGGGAACCAGCCTTTTTGAGAGCATCAGTAAGAGTAATCAAATCTACTGCTTTATTGGCATTATAAAGATCGGTAATTGCCTGGAAAATTTTACGGTGGGTGTCTTTATAGAAACAGGCAGCATCCAATTTCTCGGTAGAAATCGAAACTGCGTCTTCATCCAGCAGCATGGATCCTAATACCGCCATTTCCGCATCAAGATTTTGTGGAGGAAGCTTGTCTAAGATTTGATCTTTGGCCATATTTTTTACAGCTTATAGCTTACAACTTACAGCTTATGCTAATTTTAAATTATTTCTTTACAACCCACAGCTTCACTTTAGCAATTACCTCCGCATGCAGCTTTACCGGTATTTCATAAATCCCCAGGGATTTTATCGGTTCAGCCAAATCAATACTATTCTTATTGATAGTAATACCTTCTGCCTGCAAAGCTTCGGCGATTTCATGAGCATTAATACTGCCATATAACTTTTCCTCACCTTGAGTTAATGCAGGCATAGTTAAGGATAATTTATCTAAGCGCTGTTTAATTAATTCCGACTCATCTTTAATTTTAGCGGATTGCTCAATCCTGATCTGCTGTTCTTGCTCTAATTTTTTAAGGCTGCTGGCCGTAGCCGGCTTAGCCAGATTATGCGGAAAAAGAAAATTCCGGGCAAATCCCTCTTTAACCTGGACTACCGCACCGGCGCGGCCGATTTTTTCTACATCTTTATTTAAAATTACTTCCATTTTAATTTATCGGGTATAAGGAAGCAGAGATAAAAATCTGGCTTTATTAATCAATTCCTTAATTCTTCTCTGATGTTTAGCACAATTACCGGAAAAACGGCTGGAATTAATTTTACCCTTCTCAGTAATAAAAACCTCTAATCTTTTAATATCTTTATAATCAATACTGCCCAACTTATCCGCACAGAACCGGCAGAATCTTTTTCTTACCGGGCCCAACGAATCTTTCTTCTTCTTAATAATCTTTTTGTCCTTACCGAAACCTCTAGTTTTAACCTTCATGTGCTTCATCCTCGCTTTCTGCTAACCATGTTGATTCACTACTTGATTCCTCAGATAATGCTTCCGGCTGCGCTGCACTAGCCGCCGGGCTTTGCGCTTTAGCCTGTCCCGGTGCGCCCATAAACTGCACACGTTCTGCCCGGACTTCAATTACCGAACGTTTAGCTCCGGTATTATCCTCCCAAGAACGTGACTGCAGCCGCCCTTCCACAAAAATACTGCTTCCTTTATGTAAATACTGATTGCAAGTCTCCGCCTGTTTATTCCAAACCACTGCCGTAATAAAACAAACCTCTTCTTTTAACTCTTGGTCCTTACTGCGATATTTACGGTTAACCGCCAGGCGTAAATTTGCCACTGCTGTCCCCTGCGGGGTATAACGCAATTCGGGATCTTTAGTAAGATTACCCATTAACAATACTTTATTATAACTGGCCATGATAACCCCCTGTTAAATTTAAATCCAGGGGACGGTTCTCTTTTTTTAAGAGAACCGTCCCCTAAGTTTTTAGCCCATGCGTGTAATCAAAACCCTCAGGATATTCTCATTAATCCGATAAATGCTGCGTACTTCTTTAATTGCTGCTGCCGGAGCGCCAAAAGCTACCAAATAATAGATTCCTTCCAACGCTTTCTTAATCGGAAAATATAATTTGCGCCTCTCTGCCCAGATACCTGACTGTGTAATCTGACCACTATTTTTAATTATTGCATCATCAATCTGTTTAAATAACGTTTTCTTATCTTCATCGGATAAGTCAGGCTTAATAATTACCATCGCTTCATACTTATTCATCCTTCCCCCTCTTTCTATTAATTAGTTTTAATTCTACTCCCTGCCTACCGACAGGCAGACTTGTGTTAAATACGTTCATCGTTTGTACTATGCCATTGTCTATCCAATTCCTGCAGCAGCCAACGGCTTCTTCTTCTATTTGTTTTACTACTGTTTTTTCTTTACGTAAAAACCCTGAAAGTACGTATTTTGCAGCATCCTGCGGGTTCTTGGGCCGCCCGATTCCGATACGTAAACGGCAAAAATTCTGCGTACCCAAACGATCAATGATCGATTCTAGCCCGCGCTGCCCGCCGCTTGAACCCTGCGGGCGAATCTTCATTTTACCTAATTCTAAATCCAAATCATCACAAACTACCAAAAGATTTTCCGGATCAACCTTAAACTTTTTGGACAAAGCACAAACTGCAACCCCGCTTAAGTTCATATAAGTTTGCGGCAAGGCTAAGATTATATCCTGTTGAAGTGTTTTATCCTTAGCTACTAAGGCCGAAACCGAACTATCTCTTTTAAAATTAATTTTTAAAGAACCCGCCAGTGATTTTACAACCGTAAAACCAATATTGTGGCGGCTACCGGCATAAACTAACCCGGGATTACCTAAACCCACAATCAATTTTGTCCTGTCAGAAACCATTTAGTTAACCATCAGCATATTGCTCCTAATCGATCGAATAAATTTCTTTAGGAACCCCTCAAGCGCAAAGCGCCACTTCTAACAGATTTTACTTTTTATCTTTATCTTTATCCTTAGCTCCATCAGCCGGAGCAGCTTCACCAGGAACTTCCTTCTTTTCCTTAATTACCTCCGGCTCCTTAGCTGCCTCCCCTTCAACCCCTTCTTCAACCGGGACCTCTTCCTTCATCGGAGCAACAATATGCAAGACAACCGCTGACGGGTCATTCAATGGTTTAACTCCATCCGGAAAAACTATATCTTTTACGTGGATAGCATCACCCATCTTAAGAGCAGAGATATCTACCTGTACATCTTTAGGAATATTTGTAGGCAAACATTCTACTTCGATTTCCCAAAGTAAATGCTCCAAAGATCCACCTTCCTGCTTAACACCGATAGCCTCACCCTTAAGCTGAATAGGAACATTAACCTTAATCGTCTCGGTTAATGAAATCTCGTTAAAATCCACATGTATAATATCTTCTTTCACCGGATCATACTGAACTTCTTTAACCAGGCACGGCCTGCCTTTTGCTTTTTTATCATCCTTAATCTTTAAATTAATAATTACACTCTCTAAACGATGCTGATGCACTAATTTTAAAAGAGCGCCGCGAGAAACTTTTACCGATACGGCATCTTTACCATGAAAATAAACTACCGCCGGTAGATAACCGCTGTCTCTTAAATCTTTAGCCTTAGCCCTTCCTTTACCTTCTCTTAATTCTGCTTCTAAAAGTATCTCTTCCATTTTTTACCTTTCTTGATCAGCTATTGTGTTTTACCGAATCATAAACTGGCGTAAAATTTTACGCGCTCGTTTAATCAAATAAACAGCTCACTGATTCTTCATTATGTATTCTCTTTATTGCTTCGGCCAAAAGTTTGGCCACTGAAAGCACTTCAATTTTAGAATTCTTCTTCTCCGGTAATAAAGGCACACTGTCGGAAATAAGCAGTTTCTCTAAACCTTTACATTGATCAATACGCTCAATTGCCGGGCCCGATAAAATACCATGCGTAATTGCTGCATAAATAGTTTTAGCTTTAGCTTTTTTTAAAGCCTCTACCGCTTCAATCAGCGAGCTGCCGGTAGCAATCATATCATCAACAATAATTACATTTTTACCCTCGACCTCTCCCATGATATGTATGGCTTCGGCTTTTTCAGGAGAAACCCGGCGTTTATCAATAATCGCCAGGCCTGCGGAAACTCTCTTAGCATAAGCCCTGGCCATCTTGATACTCCCCACATCAGGAGAAACCGCAACTAAATCTTTAATATTCATTTGGGAAAAATAATCTACAAATACGCCCACTGAAAATAAATGATCCACAGGAATATCAAAAAAACCTTGGATCTGGCCAGCATGTAAATCCATGGTTAAAATCCGATCTGCCCCGGCAACCGTTAAAAGATTGGCGACTAATTTTGCCGTAATCGGCACACGCGGCTGGTCTTTTCTATCCTGGCGGGCATAACCAAAATAAGGAATAACCGCAGTAATCCGATGCGCGGAAGCCCGACGCAATGCATCAATCATAATCAATAATTCCATCAGATTATCATTTGAAGGAGGACAAGTCGGCTGAACAATGAAAACATCCTTACCCCGCACATTCTCATTGATCTTAACCCGAATTTCACCTTCACTGAATCTACCTACCAGGGCATCCTGTAGTTTTACTTTTAAATCTTTACAGATATTAAGCGCTAACTCCAGATTTGCATTCCCACTAAAAACCGCTAATTTATCCATTTTTACCTCTTCCTCAAAATTCTTCCCGGAACCCCCACGACTACTGTTTTATCCGGTATATTTTTAGTGACCACCGTCCCAGCACCGGTAATTGCCGACCTGCCAATTTTTACCGGGGCCACAATCACGGTATCTGAGCCAATATTAACATTATCCTTAATTACCGTGGAATTTTTATTCTGACCATCGAAATTAGCCGTAACTGTCCCGGCGCCAATATTTACGTTTGCGCCTACAGAGCTGTCTCCGAGGTAAGAAAAATGTTTAACGAATGTTTTAGCGCCAATCCGGGAACGCACCATTTCAATGAAGTTGCCGGCAGTTACATCATCCCCCAACCGGACACCATCACGCAGATGCGCAAAAGGACCCACGAAACAACGTTTTCCAATTTTAACATCCCTTTCAATTACTGTAAAGGGATAAATCACGGTATCTTTACCAATCTTAGTACCAAAATTAATGAAGGTTGAAGCCGGGTCAATAATCGTTATACCATCTTGCATTAATTTATCATTAATTGTTTTTTGTATAATCGCATTGGCTTTAGCCAACTCTGCCCGGGTATTAATTCCCAATGCTTCCTGGGCATCTTTGATCTTTAAGCCCTCAACCAAACAATTTTTCTTGGCCAGAATCTCAATTATATCCGTTAAATAGTATTCTTTCTTCTGATTATTCGGACGGATCGTGCCTAGATTGGCAGATAATTTATCTTTTTTAAACGCCATTATCCCGGTATTAATCTCTTTAATATCTTTTTGCACCTCATCTGCATCCTTTTCTTCAACTATCCCGCAAATACCGGAATACTTATCACGCATAATCCGTCCATACCCAAAAGGCTCTTTCAACTGGGCAGTCAATAAGGTTACATCGGCATTATTCTGTAAGTGATAATCCAACAATTTCTTAATCGTCTGATTCTTTAAAAGCGGTATATCTCCGTAAAGAATCAAGACTGTGCCTTTGAATCCTTTTAAGGCCGCCAATCCGACTTTTACGGCATCAGCTGTACCGATAAGTTTTTTCTGGATAGCAATTTTAATGCCGCTAGGCACAAATTTACGCACTAACTCCTGTTTATGCCCTAAAACTGCAACCGCCTGCGCAGGCTTTAAGGAGGCCACCAAATCCAAAACATACCCCAGCATTGGACGGCCACAAAGCTTATGCAATACTTTAGGCACCTCTGACTTCATGCGCGTACTTTTACCGGCGGCTAGAATTATTATGGCAATTTCTTCTTTAATCCTCTTGGACATTTTCCCTCTTCTCTCATTAGCTCAACTTAGCGTGCCTATTATTTCTCTGTTCTTGGATCACCCTTTAATGGGTAAACAGCAATTATATATTTTGGATTTAAATAAATACTATTTTTTAAAAAAGGGACGACTTCAGAAACCGCCTTCATCTTCCCCATTGAATCCATCACAACTAAATTGCTTAAAAGAATTGGCGCTTGCCCGTTTACAAGCATAATAAATTCATTTTCTGGAAGGCTCGATGAACCTAAATAGCTATCAGATCTAGGCATATCCATGATTACTTGATACCAATAATTTGTTGAAACCGGATATTCGGCTGTTTGACCGATCTTTACTGTAAACATTAACACTGCCACAATAAAAATTAGCATTAACCTTTTCAAATTCATATCCCCCCCCTATTTTTTTAATAATTAATTTTAATTGGGACGCATGGATTCGAACCATGATAGCCAGACCCAAATTCTGGAGTCCTACCATTGGACGACGTCCCAGTTTCTGAAGCTTAGGTCCTTGCGCTTCGCGCAAGGATTTCGCTATATTTTTATTAGTGCTCAAATTTCGCTATATTTAAAACCAAGGTGCTCAAATTGGACGACGTCCCAGTTTCTATTTTATAGGCTCTAGAACCTTAATCTGGACAAAATAAAACTTAAGGCACTTAATTATTTCAGGGCAGAAGCAGAATGCGACTTTGTTTTTTCCTGAGCATACACCTCAAGAACTCTTTTCTGCAGATGCTCCCTAAATGACTGCGTTATCGGATGAGCAATATCCCTATGCTCGGCCTGACTGCCGAGTGACTCTTCTGCGCGTTGCGGATTAACTTCAACTGGCAGGGGTGCAGCACATTGATTACAATATTTGCTACGCAATTCATTCTTAAGAGCACACTTAGGGGAGGCATGCTTAACTTTACGGGAAGGCATAGCGATAAATAATCCTGCTGCCCCTTCAATTACTTTAATATCCCTGACTACAAAAACATTATCAAAAGTAACTGTTGCGTAGGCCTTTAATTTCTTGTCCTGAGAATCCTTTAAAATTATCCTGACTTCCGTTATTTCCACGCCGCCCCCTGCTCAACAGGCTTGGCCAAACTAAACTGTCGAAACTACAAAAATCTGCCAAGTTTTATACTGCTTACGCAATTTATTCCTTAGGCTTTGGGCCTGTCGGAAAGAATCACAAATAGCAAATACCGAGGGACCACTTCCGGACATCATTACTTTATCTAACCCTATATCGGAAAGGGCGTTTTTAACCTGATTAACCACAGGATAAAGATTGCTCGTAATAATCTCTAAGCTATTAAAAAGATGCGCAACATTAGATACCTTGCCTTTTTTAGATAACTCAGAAGTTAGTATTTTAACATTACACTGCGGCCTTGTCAACCCCCACACCAATTGTTTTTTCGTTACTTTTTTGCCAATTGATATGGGGGTCAATTGAGAAAAACTGCTGTTAGCTGAAAAACACGCATCGAATTTCTGATAAATTAAAGGCGTAGAAACCTTAAACTCGGGATAAATCAAGATAAACCAAAGCTTGAGTTTATTTAAAGAGGCCAACGGCTTAATTTTATCACCACGCTGGCTGCCTAAAGCAAACTTCACCTGATGAATAAAGAATGGGACATCACTGCCTAATTTCGCCCCTAAATTTATTAAATTAGTTTTAGGTAAATTTAATTTCCAAAGCTTATTTAATCCCAGAAGTACGCTGGCGGCATTAGCGGAACCTCCACCTAAACCCGCGCCCACAGGTATACATTTTTTTAGCTCTATTCCTACCCCTGAGTTTACGTTAAATTTCTGCTTTAATAATGCCGCAGCACGATAGCAAAGGTTAGTTTCATCTTCAGGCACCTGCTGGTTATTGCATTTAAATTTAATCAAACTATCTTTGCGTTTTTTAAAAATTATTGTATCGGCCAAATCGATACGTGCAAATAAAGTGTTTAAATTATGAAACCCGTCTTTGCGCTTGTTTAAAACCTGCAGATAGAGATTTAATTTTGCGAATGATTTAACAACTAGCGGCACAGCGGCATGCTTCATAAACTTATTGCTTATTTTTGGAAATATTCGATAAAACTGCCTTCTCAATATCTAAGCTGGTTAAGTTGTACTCTTTTAAGAGATCTTCCGGTTCGCCGGATTGGCCGAAGCGATTACGCACGCCCACACGAATAACCTTAACCGGAAAATTCTCAGCGACTATTTCATCAATACTAGAGGCCAACCCTCCGAAAATATTATGCTCTTCACAAGCAATAATCAATTTCGTTTCCCGGGCAGCTTTAAGAATAATTTCACTATCGATAGGCCGAATAGTATGCATATTAATTAACCGCGCATTGATGCCTTTAGATGCCAGATTTTTTACTGCGCCAAAAGCCTGAGTAACCATCATCCCGCAGGCAACAATCGTAACATCATCGCCTTTGGTCAAAAGTTGAGCTTGGCCAAATTTAAATTCACCCTTATTGTCCATAGTAGAAACTTTGGATCTGCCTAAGCGGATATAAAAAGGCCCGGGTTTATCTGCAGCCGCCATTACCGCATCTTCTGTCTGCGGGCCGTCGCAGGGAATAATAATATTCATGTTGGGCAATACACGCATCAGCGCAATATCCTCCAGCGCTTGATGGCTGGCTCCATCCGGGCCGACGGTAATGCCGGCATGCGTAGCTACAATTTTAACATTAAAATTATTATAACTGAGGGAAACCCGGATTTGATCCCAGGCGCGACCTGCGGCAAATACAGCAAAGGTGGAAAGAAAAACAGTTTTTCCGCAACTAGCCAAACCTGCGGCAGTAGCCATCATGTTCTGCTCAGCCACTCCGAAATTAAAAAATCGGTCTGGAAATTGCTTGGCAAAAAGATTAGTACGCGTAGAGCTGGAAAGATCAGCATCCAGAACCACAATATTTTTATTCAATGACCCCAGTTTTACTAGAGCCTGGCCATAAACATCTCTCTGATACAATTGCTCTGCCATTATGCTAATTCCTCTAAAGCCTTGCGCGCTTCTTCTTCAGTAGGCGCCCGGCCATGAAACCCCACTACCCCTTCCATAAAAGATACGCCTTTACCCTTTATGGTCCGGGCAATAATAATCGTTGGCTTATCTTTAATTGTTTTAGCTTGATCATATGCGCTTAAGATTTGCTGCATATCATGCCCATTGATCTCAATAACATGCCAACCAAAAGACTGCCATTTAGCCGCTAAAGGTTCCAAGCCCATAATGTCTTCACATCTTCCGTCGATCTGGCAACCGTTGGCATCTAAAATAGCGCAAATATTACTACAGGAAAAATGAGCGCAGGCCATTGCTGCTTCCCAAATACTACCCTCCTGTAACTCTCCGTCGCCTAATAAAACATAAACCCGGTAATCTTTCTTATCTATTTTTGCCGCCAGGCTCATTCCTAGAGCGATAGAAAGACCTTGCCCCAGTGATCCAGAGGCAGATTCTACCCCTGGAGTTTTACGATCCGGGTGCCCTTGAAGCATGGAACCAAACTGGCGTAAAGTAAATAATTTTTCTACTGGAAAATAACCGGCTTTAGCTAATACCGCATACCAAAGCGGACAACAATGTCCTTTAGACATATGGAAACGATCCCTATCCGGCCATTGCGGATCAGCAGGATTAAAACGCAAAACATTAGCATATAACGCGGTGATTAAATCTGTAGCGGAGAGACTTCCTCCAGGGTGACCTGAACCTGCCCGGACCAACATTTGGATTATTAGACGCCGGACTTCTTTGGCGCGAGCAACTAATTCTTCTGTAGTTAATTGTTTATTTGCCATGATTAATCAGCTTAAGCAGCTTTGCTTTCACTGCATCCTGCTGAGGATCCAACTTAAGGGATTTCTCCCAATTCAACTTAGCGTTATCTAAATTACCTAACTTAAAAAAAACATCGCCTAAGTGTCCGTAAATCTCTGGATCACTTAAAAAAGATGCTGCTTTTTCCAAATAACTTAACGCTTCCTTAAATTTCCCTTTTTTAAAATAAAACCAGCCTAAGCTATCTAAATAAGCGCCGTTTTCCGGACCCAAACTTAAAGCCTGTTCAATCATCGTTCCTGCCTGATCGATATTTTTATCCTGCTCCAGGTAAAAATACCCCAGGAAATTTAAAGCTTCATGATAATCAGGCTTTAATTTTATTGCATTCTTTAATTCTTTTTCAGTAGAAGAATAGTCCTTGAGCTCATAATAAACACTGCCCAAATAATAATATGCCTCCGGGTCTGCAGGAGCAATATTGATCACTAACTTAAAAATACCCTCTGCTTGTTTTAGCTTCTTCTGCTGCAGATAAACTGAACCCAAGCCTTTATAAATTTCAATATTTCCTGGCTCAGACTTTGTGGCATTTTCAAGGGCAAGAGCATATTCTTCAGTTGCCGAATCCGGCTTATTTCCAGCAGCGTAAATTAAAGCCATTAACGCATGCGGTTGTACGGCTTCTGGATCAAGGGCGATCGACTGCTTTAATTCTTTTATGGCTTCAGCCGGATTATCCTTCTGGATGAAAACTGAAGCTAGGCCCAGGTGCAAAACAGAACTTTCTGAGTCGGTTTCTAGTGACTCTCGATATTCCCGAAGAGCTCCGTCAAAATCACCAAGGCTTTCATGATAAGCCCCTACAATATAATGGCTTAAACTTTTCGTATCTTGGCTTTGCCTACTGAAGGCCAAACTATTGCCTTGCGGATTATACGTATCTTGGGCCTGTGCGGATAAAACGCTTAAGGCCAATGTAAGGCAAAAACAAATTACACTGTTTTGGCATCTAAACTTCAAAAATATCCTCTGAAATTATCCCAAAATAAAATCCGTTAAATCCTTAAAAAGCAGGACTTAACCTTTGCCGCCCCAAGCTCTTTTCTTCAAGTGGCGTAGACGACGGCGTAATTTCTTACGCTT
>JAPLLZ010000037.1:0-5922 GCA_026387265.1 Candidatus Omnitrophota bacterium | reverse complement strand
TTTCCACAAGGCATAACTATTTCTCCTTATTCATATAAATAGACCTTCTTATACATATCGTAGAGACGCAAAACTTTGCGTCTCTACACACAGACATAAAATAAAAATGGTCCTATAATTAATAAATAACCTTATTCAACGGATACTCAATAATTCCTTGCGCGCCGGATGCTTTTAACGCAGGAATTAATACTCGCACAATCTTCTCGTCTATAATTGTCTCAATCGCAAACCAGCCGTCATCGCTGAGACCAGAAATAGTAGGTTTCTTTAATGCCGGAAGCTGAGCAAGCACAGCCTTAAGATTTTCTTTTTTCACATTCATCTTCAGGCCAACTTTATCCTCAGCAGTAATTGCTCCTTTTAACAGAAGAGCAATCTGCTCCATCTTAGCTTTCTTCCAACTATCCTTATAAGCACTGGCATTAGCGATAAATTGGGTGGTTGACTCGCAAAGAGTAGCAATTTCCACCAGCTTATTGGCACGCAGAGAGCTACCAGTTTCCGTTAATTCTACAATCGCATCAACCAGGCCGCCACTAACCTTAACCTCCGTAGCCCCCCAACTGAATTCCACCTCAACCTTAACTTTATTCTTCCGAAAATATTCCTTGGTTACATTCACCAATTCAGTGGCAATGCGTTTCCCATTCAGGTCTTTAACGTTTTTTATCCCAGAATCTGCCGGAACAGCTAAAACCCATCTGACTTTATTTAAACTTTGTTTAGCATAAGTTAAATCCGCAATCCTCACCACATTAGATTTATTCTCTAATATCCAATCATTACCGGTAATCCCGCAATCTAACGCCCCATCTTGAACATACCGGGACATCTCCTGCGCACGCAAAAGCACCGGTTGAATCTGGCTATCATCAATCGACGGAAAATAAGAGCGCGAGCTGGAAAGATTTACATTAAATCCCGCTTTTTTGAGCATCTTAAAGGTAGACTCTTGAAGGCTGCCTTTTGGAAGTCCTAATTTTAAAATTTTCTCTTTCACCCAGCCCTTCTTTCTCTATTAAACACCAACCCTTTAAGAAGGGCTGGGTTCATCAATTTCCATTTTTAATAAAACATTCGGAGAATTTATTATAGCCAGATTAGCTTGCCTTGTAAAGTAATAATTTGAGGATACCTGCCCCTTCTTTTACCCCAAAAATACTTCAATGATGTTGAGTTTGCCTTTTGGTAGGTTAAGAATAACTTCTCTAGAAACAACCACCCGAGTGCCCTTTACTACGGGAATTAACTCTGCATTAAGCTTAAAACTTTTAATCTGATATCTTCCACCTGGCAGGCGTTTGGGATTCAAAAAAACAATTTTTAAACGTCTTGCAGCAAAGGTCCGCGTAATACTTAATTTACTAACAGATTTAAACTGTTCACTGGTAAATTTAGGTTCAATAAGTAAATCTCCATCCTGGCCCCTGACTCCAAAAACCTGAGTAAGCAGGGTTAATATAAACCAGCTGGCTGAACCAGTAAGGTATGTATACATTCCGCGGCCGCTGCGATCAAAATACTCCGGCAAGCAGGGATAAATTTTACTTAATTCGGTATTGGCAGCTAATTCATACAGAGAATTTAAAGCTTTCCATCCGCCAGAAACATAGCCTCGTTTATACAAAGCGTAAGCAAACATAACTACCATATGGCTAAACACTGCGCCATTTTCTTTATCTCCATAGGAAAAAGAAAACGCCCTGCCTAAATCATACTGCCCTTTCTTTCCCGCTTTTGGCGGGATCCCGCCGGCTGTTTTAAATGAAGTGCGGGAAAAATCAGTATTCAGACGGATTCCTCCGATAGATTGGTCGTAAAGATACCGTTGGACATTCAATAATATCTTTTTTATTTGCGCATCACTAGCCACCTGGCTCATAATCGGAAATACTTGCGAGGTTAAAGTCATTTGCACCAGGCTGTCCTTTTTACCATCTACCCTGCATTTACGATTATCGTAGTAACCATTAAAAAATCCCTCTTTGAGCCATTCACTCCTATGGATATGCGCTTTCATCCAAAACGCTTTATTTTTCAAAGAATTACTCAACTTCGTTGCATCTAAGCGAATCTTTTTCCCCGAAAGATGATCTCTGGTTTTGGAAAAATATTTTTCTAATATTTTATGTTTTTGCGTAATATTCGAATAGTTAAAATCGGCCAATAAAATCTGTAATTCCTCAGCCACTTCCAGCTCTTTAATACCAGCCTTGAGCAACAATTGTGATAGAGTAAGCAGGTTTTGGGCATACATTGAAGAAAAAGTCACGCTTTCACCATGTTCCTTACCCATATCCAGACCATCATTCCAATCTGCACCCTCCAGGCGCACATGGTTATGCGCACCGACATTATAAAACTGCACCAAATTCTGAACCAGCAAATGTTCTAATACCGTACCGGAATAAATCTTGCCGGATTTTGTTTTTAGCTGGTTACCATATGCCGGGTTCCAGCGATAATCAATATCCCGGGCACGGTTTACCTGATGATTCCTAAAATAAGTCGCCGGCGCCAATAAAATTCCCAGATCAGCAGTTTCATGAATATATAAATCCAAGGTAATTAAAGGCCACACTCCATGATCCATCCACACCCGGCTGATATTATTGCGGTCAGCAATAAATTCCCCGGGCGCCTGACCGATAATAGTAGCATTAGACCCGTCAATTTTAACTCCGCTGAAATTATTGATTAAAAGCAAACGTACTGCCTGCGGGTTATTTAGAATAAGTCCCAGGCAATCCTGCCAAAGATCACGCCAGCCACGCCCACCTTTGCCATAATCAAAATCCGGCAGGAATGAACAGCCAAATATTTTCCTAAGCAGCGGCTGGATATTTACCCAGCGCAGCCAATTATCAAAATGCTTATTGCCGCTGGAAACCTCAATTAATTTAGATTGACCGGCCCAAAACTGTTTAGTTTTCTCAAAATGTATACTTACTTTTGCATTATTATTAAACTTGCTGATCAAAGAACTTAAATTACAATCTCCCTGGGCAATCCCCATAATAACGGTATAGGTTGCCTGAGCTTGCGCCAAAAGAGTAATCCTGGGAAAACGCAGCGCGCCCATTGGTTCTTTACCTTGTAAGAATGTTTTCTGAGGAAGCTTATTTTCAAAAACTGCCTGCGGGGCTTCCAAATCTCCGGAATCTCCGCAAAACATTTCCTGTGTAGGATAAATATACTGCGGGCCCTTTCCCCTATTATCACAGGCTGCCACATAATAAACCGTATTATTTGGCCGGTGGCCGGATTCATCAAAAAGCAATGTCGGTTTAACTTTAAGGCCATACTTTTCTTCCTTAATCCTGGTTAAAAGCGAAGTTACATGACGATGATCACGTAAATTATCGGCGCTGCGGGCATATAAAGGTATAGCAGCATATGGAATAAAACTTATCTTTCTTTCACTAACATTAGTAATCCGAACCTGCATAATTTCCAAAGACTCAGGACCAACCGGGATAAAAGACAGAATCTCTGATTTTAGACCTATTTTACTATTTTGACGGCTGATGCGTTGCCAAAGAGGGCCGGCTTCCAGGTTAAACTCATCCTGATTAATTTGTTTGAGATTTTTGGAAACCCCGGCCGCAGACCAAATATTCTCTGGATTGATATAAACCCAAAAATTCCGGGATCCCCTGGAGAGAGAAAGGTCGGCTCTGCTGGATGGCTCAAGCAAAAAACTATTTTGATTGCTTTTTATATCGCCATGTAAATCCGCGGTCACAGAAGACATAAGCAACTCGTTACAAAGCGGCAAATATAAACTTTTTATCTTATGTGCAGAGAAAGATTTAAAACTGCCTGAATCATCAATAAAGTTATACAGATTATTTTTCATAAAATTTAAATTAACACAAGCCTTTGATTATTTCAAGGATATTTAGAAATACTGCTAGAAAGATTTGGCTAAATTTTAAATTTTTCCGGCAGGCAATTAACGAAGACTGTAAAACTTAAAGCACATCCTGACTAACCACTGGCCCTGAGCCCTCTTTTAATTTGGCCAGTTTCTTATTTAACTTCAACAATCTTTTCTCCTCTTGTTTCTTTTTCCTTGCCTGTTCTTTAAGATTCTTTTGGAATGAATAGTTAACTATTGCCATAATTTTCCTCCGTTATTAAGCATGTCTCATCTTCAAAAACAACTTTTGATTACTCCCGCTGGCTACTTTTCTCTCCCAGACGCTTTTTTCAGCGACTCAATAAAATCCGGGCTAAAACTATAATCTAGAGACTCCGCCTTATGCACATCCTGCCAGCATTGCTCATAATCCTTTTTATAGAAATAAGCAACCGCTCGATTATAATATGCCCCGGCATAGCCAGGAGTCTTTTTTATAACTTCATTAAATACGGAAATAACACTGTCTAATTCTTTTTCATCGGTGGCTACTGGTTTTACTACAGCCTGCTGCGGAGTTTTACTTTCTTTAGTTACCGTCGCGCAGCCTATTAAACTCAAACACAATAACACAATGATTTTTTTCATTTTGCCTCCTTTGTATTATTATATCCCTAATCAATTCCTAAGACAACAAAAAACCCGTAAGAAAAATTTCCCGCGGGCTTTGGAATAGTGCAAGATTCATTAATTATAATATTAACATGCTGTGCTAAAACTAATCTAAAAACTTATCCTGAAGGGCTTGCTTTACTTAGATCAAATACGAAATCTAAAAATCTATTTAGCAGACGCAATGTCAGGGTTAGCTTCTATTTTGTACCGGGAGTTTAGTAAGGGATATTCGACAACCACTTCTCCTGGGTTAGATAATTCTGCTTTAACTGCCTTACCGGTAAAAACATCAAAATAATCCTGGCCGTAAATTTTTTTGTACCTATTGTTTAGCGCTACCAGATACAGAATCACAGCAGAGGTTAGCACCAGAGTTACTATAATGGAAATAGTAGTTTTGGTCTTCATAATTTTATTATATCATTAGCAATAGCTATTCAACAACTCTTGGTGTTATTCTTTAAGCCGCATCCTTTCATATCTTTTTAAACAAAAGCACATACCCAACTCCCAAAGCATTTAAACAGGCTAGCAAAACTACACCCGCGGCAATATCTTTAATCAGTTTAATCTTTACGTGATATTCTTCAGTAAGTGCATCCATCATCAATTCGATTGCAGTATTAAATATCTCCGCCATAAAGACCAAAGTAATAGTAATACAGAGAGCTACCAACTCAATACCTTTTAATTTAAGATAAATCCCAGAAAGAAATACCAGAATACCTGAAATAAAAATTAAACGCATGTTGCGGTGATAAAGGAACAGATAGATAATTCCTTTAACCGCTAAATTTAAACTAATCATAAAATTTCTAGTTTTGAAAATATTTTTGAATGTATTTTTTTTAGCCATTCTCTTTAAACCGCTTCCTTTCTGTTAATAGGTTACTTAAACTGCTCCTTTACTTTTGGCCGAGTGAAAAAATAAATTAATCCAGAAAAATATAACAGTTTGATACAAAAAGTAATTCCAAAATGAGAAAACGATACTCCTGGAATACCTTGAAGTATATAATACAATGTTTTAAGTGTCGAAAGTAACAAGATAAAAATGTAAATAAGGGATACTGTTATTACTGCATAGTATGCCCATTTCTTTAGTTTTAAAAGGCCTATCGCTATTGAAATCAATAACAAACTGACTAGGATTGGAATATAAAAAAATCTCATTTGAATAATATACGGATATGTTTTTGGAAAAGGCTTTAAAAAACCGAGGATTCGTAGTGATAAGGGCGCGGTTAAAGAAATGTTCTGATAATACGTTTTATAAATATATACTATTGATGGAAGAATTTTAATTACATAAAGCAATAATGAATACGCAAAAATTGTTACCCCAATGGACCTTTTCTTCTCCATTATTCCTCCTATCTTTT
>JAPLLZ010000054.1 GCA_026387265.1 Candidatus Omnitrophota bacterium | reverse complement strand
GAATCCGGAAAATGATGGCGCATATGTCGGCTTAGGCCGTTGTTACCGGGATCAAAAAGATTACCAGCAGGCCGAAGAGATGTTTATGAAGGCCCTTCAGCTGAATCCTAAGAATGATAACGCATATGTCGGCTTAGGCCGCTCTTATCGAGAACAGGGGAGAAACCAAGAAGCAAAGATAATTATTAAGAGGGCAATAGAAATAAACCCCCGTGATGATAACGCTTATGCCGAGCTGGGCCGCTGCTATCGGGAAGAAAAAGATTATCAGCAAGCCGAAGAGATGTTCAAGAAAGCCTTGGTTTTGAATCCGAGCAATAGTAACGCATATATGGGGTTAGCGGCTTGTTACCGGGATCAAAAGAAAAATCAAGAGCACGAAGAAATCTTGAAGAAAGCAATAGATGCAGTTCCCAATGATACTCAGCTGTATGTGGAATTAGGGCATCTGTATGTAGAGCTTTCAAGATATCCGGAAGCAGATATGATGTTTAAGAAAGCATTAGAGTTAAATCCTAGAATTATGGAGGCGTATATCGGTTTAGGGAGTTCGTATCGATATCAGGGCAGATTTAAAGAGATAGAGGAATTGTCTAAAAAGATTCTTAAGGAAAATATAAGTAGCGACCGGCTATACGGCCTTATCGCTACTTCTTATATGGATCAAAAGAAATATCCGCAAGCGCAGAAGTATTACAGCCGGGCAAATGAGATCAGGCTAAGATATTATAGCCCCGCAACACGTTACAACTATCAAACAATAAAGGAGATTGCCGAACAAAGAGGAATAAAAATGGTATGTATGCAATATCCTTTACGCAGCACAGAACCGCTGAAGAAAATCTTTGAATCAACCGAAGGCATTATTTTTGTGGATAATGAAAAAATATTTATAAATGCCTTAAAAAATGCAAAATACGAAGATTATTTTGTGGATAATTTTGCCGGGGATTTTGGCCATTGCACTCCTTTAGGTAACCGGCTGATCGCAGAAAATGCTGCAAATGTGATATTAAAAGAGTTATTCGATAATTGACCGGAAAGAATAACCAAATAAATATAAAAATGAAGAATAAGCATATAGAAAATTTAGCTTTACCTTTAATTTTATGCGTAGCGGTCATAAATCACCTGGTTACCTTTTGGGCTTATACCTGGTATGCAGGTGTGGATAGTTACGGCTATGATATATGCGGGTTGCAATTAGTTTCAGGGAGAATATTCGATTTGTATCCGATTCTCTTCCGGCCACCGCTTATCCCGGTTGTTAAAAACATCCTCTATCTGATCTTTGAGGGTCATCCTTATGTTTTGGCCGGCTTAATTCATTTGTTGGGAATAGTTATGGTAGTGTTGGTTTACCGGATAAGCTATAGATTTCATAAAGGGATTGGTTTCGTGGTGGGGATATTAACCGCTTCGAATCTATCTATTGCTGTGAATTTTCACCATATTTCTGTCTTTACTATCTTTGTGCCGCTTTTACTTTTAACCGTAGACCGTTTTATAATCTGGGTGCAGAATCCTGACAGGCGTTCACTTGTATTTTTAATATTAATGACTTCTTTATGCTCTCTGGCGCGGACCGAAGCCTTGATCTTGATTCCAATTTTTGCATTTTTTGGTATTTTGAGCCATCGTAATTTTAAATCGGTTTTGTTCTTTTTGTTATCTTGTACAATTATATATAATCTTGTTTGCTTTATTTATTATAAAAATTTCGGGTATTGGGGAATTACTCATCATACCGGTTGGGCATTATCTGCAAGAATGATGCGGGCCCAGGACCAGCAGTTTTCAAAAGATAACGGGCCAGCATCGCAAAAAGTATATGAATATATGTTATCGGAATGGCCCAGCCGCGTAAGGAGCGTCGATCCGCTGCGTGCGCACATGTTTACCTTGAATTTAGCTCAGGAAGACCTGGGTTATTTAAAAGCAGATGATTTATTTTTACGCGCCAGCTTAGAGTCAATACGTTCAGATCCTGGCATGTTTTTTCGCAATACTTTATTGAGAATGCTCGGCCAGCTTGGTTTATACCGCAATCCGGAGCTTAGGTATAAAGAATTTTTTTATGAAACGCAATCCGGGCACATGTGGGGATTTTATGAAGAAAGGATGTTGCGGAACCAGGGATATTATAATCATTGGACAAGATTCCTGCCTGATATAAAATCTCCTTTAATTTGGGAAAGGCAGGTTCTAAAAGCAAGATTCCTTAATCTGTTTGGGTTTAAATATGCTATTCCTGATTTTCCGAAGGAGTTTGCGTTTATGCAAAGCGTTAAGGTGGAGCCGTCGGGTAAGCTTAAATGGTTGTATTGCGGAGATGCTCATATGACTGAAAGATTCCGGTATTGCCTGGATCTGGATGCGTATTTCTTTTTGGGTTACTGGGGGCAAAGAAATTGGTCAAAAACCGCTTTAAAAATATTGGGATATTGGGATAAGATCCTTATGTCTAAGGCATTATCTTCAACTAATGCCTACCGCTTGATGTGGGTGTTTTGGATAATGGCCTTCTTTTTATTGTCGCCAGGTTGGCGTTTGGCTGTGCTGGCTGCGCTATTGAGCATAGTTGTAACCTATGCTCTTTTACAGGCGGTATTTACTGATAACTTTGGAGGCCGCCACGAGCTTTATATGAGAATATTCTTGTGGCTGGGTTGTTCTTGTGGTATTCTTGGGATAATTCAGAAATGGAAGCAAAAAAATAAAAGTGAACACCTGGTTGATGGCAAAAAATAAAATACCTTTTAATAAAAGGCTCACTGCCAAAGAGATAATGTGTTTGCGCAGGAAAGCTAGCTGGGTAAGGGCGAAAATCCTTAAGATGGCTGTACGCGCCGGAGCCGGTCACGTAGCTTCATCCTTTTCCTGTACGGATATTCTGGTTGTCCTTTATTATTCTGGTCTTTTGAAGTTTAACCCGAAAAATCATTCTTGGCCGGGCCGCGACCGTTTTATCTTAAGTAAAGGTCAAGCCGCACTGGCTTTATATCCGGTTTTAGCAGATCTTGGATTCTTTCCGCCATCAAAACTAATGACTTTTAGTCAAAATGGAAGCATCTTGGGTGGATTGACTGAGAGCCACGTACCCGGAGTTGAAGCTCTTACCGGCTCACTCGGGCAGGGGTTATCAATAGCCGCCGGGATAGCTTTATCCGCAAAAATAGATAATAAAAAATATTTATCTGTAGCTTTACTGGGTGATGGTGAATGCCATGAAGGTTCGGTTTGGGAAGCGGCGATGTTCGCCGGGCATCACCATTTGCATAATTTAATTGCGATTATCGATTACAACCGTCTTTCTGCAACTGATTTTCTTAAACACTCTCTTGACCTGGAACCTTTAAAAGACAAATGGGAATCTTTCGGCTGGGAAGTTGAATTGGTTAACGGGCATTCTTGTGAAGACATTTTTTACGCTTTCCGTAAAGCACGAATACGTACTTTTGGTAAACCTTTGGTGATATTGGCCATGACCGTAAAAGGTAAAGGCGTTTCTTTTATGGAAAATAAACCGATTTGGCACTATCGGATACCCGCAGGCAAAGAATTGAAAATAGCCAGAAAAGAGCTAACGTTTAAGCAGCTATGAATGAGAGGTTAAGTAGATTATGAAGCGTTGGGTGATCGGGATGAGGGATGCTTTTTTCAATTCCCTGTATAATTTAGCTAAAAAAGATAAGAATATTATTCTGGTTACTTCTGACACGGGAGCAATCTGCCATGATGCTTTCAAGAAGAAACTTAGCTCGCAGTATATTAATATTGGTATTGCTGAACAGAATATGGTGGGGGTGGCTGCCGGTTTGGCTATGTCGAAAAAAATAGTTTTTATATATGCGATTATTCCTTTTGCTACTATGCGTTGTTATGAACAAATAAGGGTAGCTTTGTGTGGTATGAATCTGCCGGTAACCGTTGTCGGGATAGGCGCTGGGTTCGATTATTCTACCCTGGGGCCGACCCATCACGGGTATGAGGATGTTGGTTTGATGAACCTTTTGCCGAGAATGTCCATTTATAATGTTAGTGATAGTATGATGGCAGGGGAAATAACCAAAACTTGCTATAAGCAATCAGGCCCTCAATATATCCGGCTCGACAGGGAAGGACTGCCTTTAATCTATAGAAGGGCTAAGCAACTTAATATCGCTAAAGGATTTACGGTATTAAAAGAAGGCAGGGATGGATATATAATTGGAACAGGGAGAATGGCGTTTACCGCTTTAAAAGTGGCAGAGGAAATGTCTTCTGCTTCATTAAAAATAGGCGTCATAGATTTGTTCAGGGTAAAGCCGTTGAATAAGGAAATGATTTGGCAGGTAATAAAAGATTCCAGGTTTATTATTACATTGGAAGAACATTTTGTTTGTGGTGGTATTGCTAGTATCCTAGGGCAATTTTTATTGGAGAAAAACGCGCAAATACCTTTTAAAACTATTGGCCTGGCGAATGAGTTTTGCAGGAAATATGGTACTCGGGAGTATCTGCGGCGTTTACATCATCTCGATCAAGATAGTATATTAAAGTCGCTGCAAAGTTGGTTGAGAGGGTTGGATTGACTCCAGCCGCATTTTATTACAATTAAAAAACATAAGTACCGCTAAAGCGCATTCCTGGATAAAAGTTTTTAAGAATGCTATTTTTTTATTGGTTACTACCTGAGTTGGATGATTATTAAGTAATATTCGGATATTCCTTTTTATAATGCACAATGAAGATTGTGCTATGGGGCCTATTTTCGCATGACAAATAGAATGATACAATCAGGTAAGCTTAAACATTTAGGCGGAATTATCCTGACCGTAGTTTTTTTTCTCTACTTGTTTGTTGTTTATGATGCAAATTTCCCCGGGCCCGATGAGCCGATTTATCTTTCTTATACTGCAAGTATAGTTCAGGACGGCGATTTTAATGTAATAAACCACACAGATCCCCGTTATCCTTTTAATCTTCCTTCCGGCAAACTAGGTATTTCGAAATCATATAATTTACCCGATTTTCATGCTCACGGCGGAGTTACTTTGTGGGCGCCATTTTATGCTTATGCAAAGCTTGTTTATTATGTGGCGGATAAACTTTGCTTGAATGGTATAGTTGGATATGGAGTAGACAGGCTGGCCAGATGTGCAATGTCTTTTAGCACTGTATTGTTCAGTTTTCTTACACTGCTACTTACTTATAGGTTTTCCAGGATATTTTTCTCAAAATACGTTTCTATCTTTTCGGTTTTGACTGTATTTATCGGAACGCCGTTTTTCTATTTTACGATACAGGAAACCGGCAACGCTAATATAGTTGCTTCTTTATTTTCGGTTATCTCGATTTGGATGTGTGTTTATGTGATTAACAAAAAAAGTGCTTATTGGTTTTTGTACGGTTTGTTTTTTTCGATCTGTTTAGTAGCCAAGGTTGATATATGGTTCCAATTATTTTTTCTTTTAATCTTGTTTGTCTACCTGGTGATATTAAAAAAAGTACAATGGTTTAATGGGATTAGTTTTCTGCTCGGGTTAATACCGGTAGCGGCTTTAAAGATAATAAACGATTATATTAAATACGGTACATTTCATGTTGGGGAGGTAGGTTCTTTAAATTTTAATGATAACTACTTGATTGAGCTACTGTTTTCTTCTTACCGGGGATTTTTATATACTTCACCGATTTTTTATTTTTGTTTATTAGGATTTATATTGGCAGGTGTTAATCTATTCAAGGGGTTAAGGAGCGCTAAAAACAACAATAATATAAATACGCTTAAGATGAATGATCTGTTTTTGGTTATTTTAGCCTCGTGTTTGTTTATTAAGGTATTTGTGTTTAGTTATAATTATGCCTGGGGTGGAGGGACCTGTGGCGCCAGGATATTGCTTACGGAATTCCCCATTTTTGTTTTATTGCTTGCTAGGGTTTTGCGGGGGCAGAAAAAATATGTGTTATATATTTTTGGCACAATATCGGTTTTGTTTGTTTTATGGAATCTGCTGGTGGTTTCCGAATTTATAACGCGATTAGATTTTAGCTATATTAGCCGCACCCCGGGATTGATGGCAAGAATTAAGGCAATCAGCGATATTTTCGCTTCCGTATTGTTTCAAATAAGAGACTTGGAGATAAAATTAAAATCAGCGCTTCCGTTATTCTTATTTTTCTCTATAACAGTTATTTGGATAATGAAAAGATGGAAAACGCCTGTCAGCCCCTCTTTCTGGTATATTAAAAACGGGAGTTGGTGTAACTTAAATAAATTTTTTATTATTTTCACAGGATATCTTTGTTTAATTTATCTGTTTTTTACAATATCAAATATATATAACAACAGAATAAAAGTGGAGAGATTAAAAGCACAGGGATTTTTTTCGAACGTTGAAATATTGTCTTCTAATGAGTTTGAGAAGAGGGAAAATATTGGTGCAATGAACGAAATGATCGAGTTTTATACATTAAAGGGAAATATGAAAAAGGTAGCAAGAATCCAAAAGCACAAAATCAAAACATACCCAACTCTTTAAAAGTAGATGAAGATCCTCTTTATATTTAAAAGCGAAAATTTTATTGTGCCGATAGGGTTGTGTGCGATTTCCGCAGTAGCCCGGAAACAGGGGCATCAGGTATATCTATGTGAAACAAATTCTTCTGATCCACTTAAATTAATTTCACAGGTTAAACCCGATATTCTGGGTTTTAGTTCTTCTACAGGAGAAGCAAAGCATTATTTCCGGTTGAATAGCGCGATTAAGCAGAATTTTCCGGATGTTTTTACAATTATGGGTGGACCGCATCCGACATTTTATCCTGAGATGATCCAAGGTAATAGTTTTAATGCTATATGTGTAGGGGAAGGTGAAGAGGCATTTGCGGATTTGCTGCAGGCGGTTGAGGAAAATAAATCAACAGATAATATACCTAATATAGTGACGAAAAATAATTTAAAAGTTTTTACCCTGCGGAATCTGATTGATGACCTGGATTCCTTGCCTTTGCCGGATTATTCTTTATTGTATGACAATACCCCGCTGGGTAAGTATCCGCTGAAAAGTATTATTACTTCACGCGGCTGCCCCTATGATTGCACGTATTGTTTTAATTCTGCCTGGAGAAAACTTTATCAAGGGAAAGGCCGCTCCGTCAGGAGGCACAGCGTGGATTATGTAATAGATGAGATTTTATCTGTTAAGAGCCGCTGGCCGTTGAGTTTTGTGAAGTTCTATGACGATATTTTTGCTTATAGCGCTGATGACTGGCTGGAAGAATTTTCTCAAAAATACAAAAATAAGATAAATTTACCTTTTTTCATTTTAACCAGGGCGGATCTTCTTACTGAAGATATGGTGCGCTTGTTAAAAAATGCCGGCTGTCATACAATAAGTATGTCAATTGAATCAGGCAACTATGAAATTAGAAAAAACTTGCTTAAACGAACGATGTCTGATGAGCAGATTATCAATGCGCATCTTATTTGCGATAAGTACAGGATTTATACTTTTACTAACTGTGTTATCGGCTTACCAAATACAACGCTTCAAAACGACATAGAGTCACTGGAGCTTTCACTTAAAAGTAAGGTTACCTGGGCGGAGTTTCCGATTTTTTATCCTTATCCGGGAACCGAGCTTGGGCAAAAAACGGTGGATTCAGGGGTTTATTCCTTTGATTTTGAAAAAATGCATACATCTTATCAGCATGAATCATTGCTTAATTGTTTTACGAAAAAGGAGAAAAACGCGCAGATGAATTTGGCGCTATTGGGACCGGTAGTTATTGTTTTCCCGTTACTGAAAAATCTGGTTTTAAAATATTTAATTTTTATCAAGCATAATCCTGTTTTCACCTTTTCTTATTATTTAACAAAAATGTATATTCTTAGAAAGAAGATTTATGTCACTAAAACCAATTTATGGACATCTTTTTGTATTTTTATAAGGAGTTTACGGCAGGAATGGTTCCGACACGAAAACAAAAAAGGTTAAAACAGAAAGTTTTAATAATCAAGATGGGTTATTCAGAGACCCTGGATAAGGCGTTGAGTATCACCACAAGCCTTGGAGATGTGCTGCGTACGACTTTTATACTTAATTATTATAAGGATTGGGCAGTAGATTGGTTGGTTGACGGGAGAGCGCAGCAGTTGTTAGAACATAATAAATATATTCACCGGATATTTATTTACAATCCTTCAATAATAAATGAATTAAAAAAAGAATATTATGATTTGGTGATTAACCTGGAAAAAATACCGGAGGTGTGTTTTTTAGCCAGCTCCCTTAATGCTAAGCAGCGCTTAGGTTTTGGTTTAAAAGGCGGGCAAGCTCATATCGGAAATTACCTTAAAAATATTATAGGTGATAGTGATTTGATTGAAATTTGCCGAGAACACAGTAAAAAGAAGTTAAATCAGCATTGTTTTCAGGAGATTTTGGCTAAAGCGTTAAACAAAACCTGGAAGCAAGAACGTTATATCCTGGGTTATAAGCCAAAGTCAAATATTAAATACGATATTGGTTTTAATTGGACTACGAGCGATAAATGGACTAATAAGTCGTGGCCGGAATCCTGCTGGCAGAGGCTGGAGGTTTTGTTAAAAGATAAATATACGATCTCATGGCAGAAAGGATTGTCGAATATTTATAATTATATTGATTGGATTAATTCCTGCCGTTTAGTGGTTACGGCCGATACCCTTGGTTTGCATATTTGCCTGGCACTAGGTAAAAGAGTGGTAGCTTTATTCGGTCCGACCTCGCATAAAGAAATATATTCTTATGGTTGCGGCCCATATATATTGCCCGCGTCAGATTATAAATGCATACCTTGCTTAAAGCCGGTATGCAATAAGAAGAAAAAGTGTATGAAATACATTCTGCCGGAGAAAGTTAAGGAAAAAATTGAAAATGAATTTAAAAGCCGTAGCTATTCCAAAAAATTATAATTACATCGCCTGTTTTTTAACTTTGGATTGTAATATCTGCTGTGATTATTGTATTAATTCTCAAGGCAGAAGCAGCAGGGGAAAGTGTAGCATTATTTCCGGAGAAAAATGGGCCGAGGCATTAAACCGCATAGACTGTGATGCAAGTTTACCAGTTACCCTTCAGGGCGGGGAGCCAAGCCTGCATCCTGATTTTATCTGGATAATCAAGAATATCCGTAAGGATTTAAACATTGATATCTTGACTAATCTCACCTTTGATGTAGACGTTTTTATAAAAGAAATTGATCCCTGCCGCCTCTCTCGGGGCGCGGTATATTCGAATCTCCGGGTAAGTTATCATCCGGAGCATATGGACCTGGGTCAATTATTAAAAAATGCTTTAAAATTACAAACTGCCGGATTTTCAATCGGCTTATACGGTATTCTTCATCCTAAATTTAAAAGTAAAGTTTTAGCAGCGCAAAATACCTGCCTTAAATCCGGGATTGATTTTAGGACCAAAGAATTCCTGGGTGAATATGATAAAAAGTTTTACGGGACATATTTTTATCCCGATGCGGTAGGCACAGGAGAGCGTAAAAGATGTTTGTGCCGTACCAGCGAACTCATTATCGGTCCGGGTGCGGATATTTTCCGGTGCCACCATGATCTTTATAATTCGTTTTCTCCGGTGGGCAACCTTTTAGACCCACAGGTTTCTATTAACAATAGCTTTAGGGAATGCGGAGAATTCGGTGACTGTAATCCTTGTGATGTAAAACTTAAAACGAATCGTTTTCAGCAATTCGGGCATACTTCGGTTCAGATAGAAGAGATCGCAAAAGAAGGAAAGTGATCCATAGAAGGTGTTGATTCCTGGCCCGCTGTGAAAATCCGCCCAAAAGCTTCTTTACAGCCTGGAAAAAAGCAGGTATAATTAGTCCTGTTTTCATCAATACTTAAATTAGTTTTTGCGCCCATAGTTTCCCGCTATACTAGGTGTGGCGAGACCTCGCCAAAAAAATAGAAATATTTTTTGGCGGGCAACTGGCAAGAATCTTTTAAATCTTGCGCCCATAGCTCAACTGGATAGAGCGTCAGTCTACGGAACTGAAGGTTGCTGGTTCGACCCCAGCTGGGCGCATATTAAATGTTTTCTATAGTAAACAGAGAATGCTAAAAGTCCAGCAGTATTATATGCAGGAGGCTTTAAAAGAAGCCTATAGAGCTTTCCAGGAGGATGAAGTACCTGTTGGAGCAGTTATTGTTCACAATAACCTGATTATTGCCAGGGGCCATAATCAGGTTGAGCGCTTAAAAGATCCTACCGCCCATGCCGAAATAATTGCTATTACCAGTGCCGCAAATTATCTAGGGACAAAGTGGTTGAACCAGGCTAGCCTCTATGTTACAATTGAGCCGTGCAGCATGTGTGCCGGAGCGTTGGTTTTAGCGCGTATAAAAACCTTATATTTTGGCGCCAGTGATCCTAAAACCGGCGCTTGTGGTTCTGTAGTAAATATCATAAACCACAAAAAGTTAAATCATCGTATTAAAGTAACTAAAGGAATCCTTCAGGCAGAGTGCAGTTCTTTACTAAAAGATTTCTTTTCCCGCAAGCGTGTTAATCATAAGGCGGGATCCTGTAACTAATTAGAGGACATTTAGCGGGAAAAAATTTGAAAATTGGAGAGGTGGCTGAGTGGTCGAAAGCAACTCACTGCTAATGAGTTGACCTGGGCAACTGGTTCCCTGGGTTCGAATCCCAGCCTCTCCGCCAGTTTTTGAGGTCCTGAGTTGTCGTGGACGCGAACCCTGTAGGGAGTAAAAATGGCCCAGAAGCATTTTATTAACAATAAGCAGTGGGCTGAGATTGACGGAGTTCTTTGTAAGGTAACCAAATTTCTTCGTTTTGATAAAACGCAAGAATTTGAAATTAATGGCCGTAAATATTATCCCTATGCTGTTTTAACAGTTATATGTTCGAAATTTGCTGATCCTGTTACAGGTCTTATTTTCCATAAAGAGGACTACAAACATTTACGCATGGCTTTTGAGAAGGTTAAGCAAGGTCAAGAAGTGTTAATCCTTTGGTCAGATAAGCATTATAAGAGTTGGGCTAAGATTTTTTCACCTTTTATGCCGAAATTGTGGGTTATGATTTGCTCTGCCGGAGCATTTGAAATCGAAACCAATAAAGATTATCGGCCCGAATTAACCGGCGAAGCAAGATGGAATGCTTTCAAGCCGATTATAGAGTGGAAGCCAGAAGTAATGGTATAAAAAGGGAATGAATGAACTTAATGCTCGAAGACTATCTAACTGAAACTGAGCTTTCTCAAGCAAGAACTCCAGAAGAGTTTATTAAATGGTTTGAACAAAAACTAGCTATCACAAAAGACTATAGAGAAGAACTGAAAAATCAAAATATTTTACATAAAGGGATAGCAAAGAATTTTTATGAGGAATTATTCCCTTTGTATCACCTTCTCCAGCGCAAGCAACAAGAATGGCAAGGTGTAAGGATAACTTATATTCCACGCAATCAGAAAAAACAGAGAACAAAGAGTTTTGATGTCCGGCTTGAAAGTAGTGACGAGTCTATACCTAAGCACATAGAAATAACACAGGCAGACAGAGACGAAGAAGAGCATCTAAGAATGTTGTATTTTTTAGAACAAGGTTCTGTTTCTACGACTGGCAAAGTTACTAAAATAGGCACTAAGAAAACCGGACTGCAAATTTCAGTGGAAGATGAAGTAGGGGAGAGTAGCAAATCGATCGCAGAAAAAATAGATCTGATTCAAAAAGCGATAGATCGCAAAACAAAAGTTACGCAACGTCCAGATATGACTGCGTTGTTGGTGTATTTTGATGATTATTTAAAGTATCCGCGAGGCAAAGGGCAGAATGAACTTGACGCATTTTTGTCGGAGAATGAATCTTGGAAGAAGCAATATATGCGTCTTTTTATCGTGAGCGCTTCCGGAGAACTTTTTTGGGAAAAGAGCTAATGAGCAAACAGTCGCTAAATAACGTAGTCATAGTAGGGAGCTGAGTTCGTTGGTTCTTTGGGTTTTGTAGGTTTATTGAAAATGGGTTCGTCTAGGGCGATGAGCCAACCCATGCTACGTTTTCGATGAATTTTTATAAGTAGCTCTATTTCAATGGGTTGTAGGGTTCGCCTTTCGTCCACGACTACCCGCCAAAATTTGCTTCATGTAAAACCTAGTAAATTTTGGCGAGATCTCGCCATTTTGCTTTTGCAAAATGGCGGATCCGTAGTGAACTAAAGGAAAAAATGTTTTATGTTTATGTCCTTCTTAATGATGCAAAGACGAGAACGTATACAGGTGTTTCTGATGATGTTGATGAGCGGCTAAAAGAACATAACTCAGGCAGGGTTAAATCATCGAGTTCGTATCGTCCTTACAAAGTAATTCATACAGAATTCTTTACAACGTTAAGCGAAGCTCGGCAAAGAGAGAAATTCTATAAATCAACAACTGGCCGCAGAAGGCTGAAAGAGATGTTGTTTAAATGAGTCATTCTGAAGAAAATTAATATTATTCCAATATGTCTTATACTGTTTTTGCTTTAAAATGGCGTCCTCAGGATTTCGAAAGTATTATCGGGCAGGATCATATTGTCGGTACTTTAAAAAATGCTATTTCTAAGGACCGTCTTGCCCATGCCTATCTTTTTGCCGGGCCAAGGGGAGTAGGCAAAACTTCGACCGCCCGCATATTAGCCAAAGCGCTTAATTGTAAGGAAGGCCCAACGCTTAAGCCTTGCCAAAAATGCCCATCCTGTCTTGAGATTAATCAGGGGCGTTCTCTGGATGTAATTGAAATTGACGGAGCTTCTAATCGCGGGATCGATGAAATCAGGGCTTTGCGCGAGAATGTGAAGTTTTCTCCTACGCATGGCAAGTATAAGGTTTATATTATTGATGAAGTTCACCAGATAACTCCTGACGGGTTTAATGCTTTACTTAAAACTCTTGAGGAACCGCCGGAATTTGTAAAGTTTATTTTTGCTACTACTCATCCGCAAAAAGTTATACCGACGATTATATCCCGCTGTCAGCGGATGGATTTCCGTAGGATTACAGTTATCGAAATTATCGCGCAACTGGAAAAAATTATCCATCAGGAAAAGATTATTGTGGATAAAGAGGTGCTGGCAGCCGTTGCCCGTAGCAGTGATGGATCGCTGCGGGATGCCGAATCAGTTTTAGACCAACTGGCGTCTTTTTCTAAGGACAGGATATCTTTAAAAGATGCTATTTCTGTTCTGGGTATGGTAGAACAGGATGTTTTGTTCGCGCTCACGGATAAAATAATTCAAAAAGATCCCGCGCAGGCTTTGAAACTTTTTAATGAGATAATTGATGACGGTAAAGATCCGGGCGTGTTTCTGATTAATCTTATTGAACACTTCCGCAATCTTATGGTTGCGAAAGTTTCCCAGGCAGATAATAAATTGGTAGATTTGCCGCAGGAGATATGTGATCGTTTATTTAAACAAAGCCAGCTAATGAGTTTAGATGAGATTTTTACGGCTTTTAATATTTTAATTGCTACACAGGAGATGACTAAGCGCCTGGATTCTCAGCGCATACCGCTGGAGATAAGTTTAGTCAGGTTAGCGCATAATCGGCCAGAAGGCCGTGGTTTGGCTACCGATAGCCAAACCCACAAGTCAGCGGGCGATGGTTTGCCCCCTAATAAGCAAAGCCACAAGTTAGAGAACGGTGGTTTGCTTTCCAATAAGCAAAGCCAAAAGAACCAGTCAAATTCATTAAATCAGATTAATTCAGAAACTAACGATTTGTCCTCTACGAAAAAAGAGCAGCCGCAACAGGTTCCAATAGTAAAAGATAGCCTTGCGCCGGTTATTTCAGTTCCCTTAGAAAAAGTAAAGGAAGTTTGGGATAGCATTATAAATAATTTATCTACAATTAAGATGTCTGTATCTACTTATCTAAGTGAAGGTGAGCCGATGAAAGTGCAAGGCGACCTGGTTACCGTTGCTTTTCCTAAAAGTTGCTCTTTGCATAAAGAGTCTTTGGATAAAAAAGAAAACAAGGCGTTGGTGGAAAAAGCAGCTTCAGAATTATGTAATGCTGATCTTAGGATAAATTTTGTTTTAAATGCAGAGATGAAACGTGACGTGGATGCGCGCAGTAACCCATTTGTTAAATCCGCTTTGGAAATGTTTGGAGGAAGGGTGGTTAAAGAGAACTAATGGCCAATTACACGGCTTCCATTGAAAAATTAATCGACTGTTTAATTAAACTTCCCGGAGTTGGCCGTCGCAGCGCCGAACGCATTGTTGCGCATGTTTTAGGGGCGACTAATGATGAGATTAAAACTTTGGCTGAATCTTTGAATAAAGTAAAAGAAAGTGTGCGCTCATGCCAGATTTGTAATAACTTAAGTGAAGAAGATATCTGCAAGATTTGTCAGGATTTAAGCCGGCAGAAAGATATCGTCTGCGTGGTAGAAAAACCTAGCGATGTTACAGCAATTGAAAAAGCAGGTAATTTTCATGGTTCTTACCATGTGCTTTTGGGTTCTATATCGCCATTAGAGGGGAGAGGCCCCAGCGATTTAAAAATTGACGGTTTAATCCAGAGAATAAAGCAGGGAAGCCTTAAAGAAATAATTATTGCTACCGACGCGGATACAGAAGGTGAAACTACTGCTATGTATTTAACTAAATTGCTTAAACCTCTGGGTGTGTCTTTAAGCCGTATTGGTTTAGGAATACCGGTAGGTTCAAATCTGGAATATGCCGATGCCACTACTCTTTCAAAGTCGCTAGAATCTCGCCGCACAATTTAATCGGAGCATAGAAATTTCTGTCTTTTAAGGCTACGTATAAATACGCGACGATTATCCGCCAACGTTTCAGTGGCGGATGACCAAAAAATTAATTATTAATGTTTTAATGGAGTCATCCTGAGTCCGCCAAAGCCCTGTGACGGGCGAAGGATCTAACAAATCAATTACTATGATTAACATTAGCAATCTCTCAAAAAATTACGGGCCTAAAATTCTTTTTAAGGATGTTTCTTTGGTCATTAACCAGGGTGAGAAAATTGGCCTAATTGGCCCTAACGGTACGGGGAAGAGTACGTTATTTTCTTTGATTCTCCAGGAGATTGAGGCATCCGAAGGCCAGGTAAGATTAAATAAAGGTGTGCATATTGGCTATCTTCCTCAGGAGGCAAGTTTTACTTCGCAACGTACGGTTTTGGCAGAATTAACCGAGGGGGATGACCGGATTATGAGTTTGAAAAAAGAAAAAGAAGCTTTGGAGTCGGCTAATCAGGCCGGGTCAGGCCGGTATGGAGAGATTTTACATGAATTGGAAACTTTGGGGTTTTTTGAATTGGAACACAAAGCAGAAAAAATTCTTTCCGGGTTAGGTTTTAAAGAAAGAGATTTCAACCGTCCGATTCTGCAATTAAGCGGCGGCTGGCAGATGCGCGTACTTTTAGCTAAGCTGCTTACCTATCATTATGATCTTTTACTTCTTGATGAGCCGACTAACTATTTGGATTTAAACGCTGCTTTATGGCTTAAAGATTATTTAGCAGGTTTCCGGGGTACATTTATCATGATTTCTCATGATCGGGCTTTTTTAACGGATGTGACCAATTACAGTTTGATTTTGGAAAACGGATCAATTACTAAAGTGCATGGTAATTATGAGCATTATGAAGAAATAAAACTGCAAAAGCGTACGCATTTAATTAAACAGTCTAAGGAGCAGGATAAAAAGATAGACCAGTTAGAGAAGTTTGTGGCAAGATTTCATGCGCAACCGAATAAAGCTGCTTCTGTGCGCGCCAAGCGCAGAGTTTTAGAAAGAATGGATGAGGAGAAAGTTGTTGTGCCGCCGGATCCCCGGCAGAGTATCGGTACCTTTACTTTTCCGCAGACCCGCCGCTCAGGACACTTGGTTATCAGGTTAGAAAATATTGCAAAAGCTTACGGGGATATCCGGGTTTATGATGGGTTGGATTTTGAAATAACTCAAGGCGAGAAAGCAGTTCTCGCCGGAGAGAACGGGGCAGGTAAATCCACTTTATTAAAAATATTGGCGGGAATTGTCGAGATTGATAGCGGTAACAGGGTGGTTGGGCATAATGTAGATATCGGGTATTTTTCGCAGACCCGTACGGATGTTCTAAATGTAGAAAATACTGTTTTGCAGGAGGCTTATAGCGCAGCTCCCGGTTATATGGCCGAGGAATCCATCCGGACTATCTTAGGCGCATTTTTATTTAGCGGTGATGATGCAGAGAAGAAGGTGAAGGTCCTTTCCGGAGGAGAAAAAAGCCGGCTTATTTTAGCTAAGCTTTTAATCAATCCGCCGAACTTTCTGCTTTTAGATGAACCGACTACGCATTTGGATGTGGATGCGGTTGATGCTTTGGTGCGGGCGCTTAAGAATTATGAAGGCACGATTGCTTTTATCAGCCATGATATTTATTTTGTAAGTTCGGTAGCTAACAATGTTTTTGAGGTTAAAAATGGCAGGATTAGAAAATTCCCCGGGACATTTGATTATTACCTGGAAAAACGCGATACTTTAACGGATGGGGGAAATACGGTTAAATCCAAACCGAAACTGGTTAAACTAGTTGATGATGCTAAAGAAAAGGCTAAAGAGGAAGAGCAGTTACGTAAGAGCCAGGAGAAAAAGCGTAAGACGAATAATTCAGTAATTCGTGATAAAATCAATAAAATTTTAAAGAAAAAGCAGGAGCTAGAGTTAGAGAGTTATGCAAAAGCGCGGGCTTTGTCCAATCCTCATTTCTACCGTGATGAAGAAACGGCTAAGGAATATGGGCGCAGAATGAAAGAGATTGAAAAGTTGTTCCAGGAGATGGATGTTCAGATAAAAGCGCTTGAAAATCAAATTATTTAAAATAAAACCGCCAATTTAAAAGCAGGCGGTTTTATTTTAGACCGCGCGATACAGCAATGAAAACTTATTTAATCCTACCATATAGGTCTGAAGCGCGGTGACCACTTTTGCCACATAAAATTAGTAGTTAAAAACAAAAAGGCCCAGCAAAAAACGCTGGGCCGATTTTTTGGCTCCCCCTCTAGGACTCGAACCTAGGACCTGGAGATTAACAGTCTCTCGCTCTACCAACTGAGCTAAGGGGGAATAATATTATAATTTATAACTTTAGGTTATAAATTATACACGGATTCTGATTGGAAGGCAATAGAAAATTACGTAAACTAAGGACTTCGGGGTCTTGCTACTGCGGCATCCTTCGGGAGTCTTGCAGACGACGACAGGTTTGTAGTCCTAGAGGATTATTCTATCTTTAAAACCATTTCAAATATCCCCCTTGCATACTACAGCAAAGGTTTAGTTGAGCGACTTCTTCTTTTCTTTATATATTTCAGTGGTATAATTTAAGTGTATTGGGTAATCATTTTATGGTAATTGAAAGAACTTGGGGGGGTAGATGTCTAAAAACGAAAATAAAAGCGAAACACATATAGTTGAAAGCAAGAACCAATCAGGTGGCATTACCGCGCATACCGTTACTGTGAATAATTTTGATCAAGTAGTTAACGCTCTTGTTTCACAGAGGCTTACAGCAAAAATTATAGAAATTATATTTGTTTTGGCGGCCATAGTGGCGATCCTAACGTTTATTTTCGATAAACCTTGGAGGCCTAAAATGAACGAAAACGATAATAAAAAAGAAATACATATCGTGAAGAGTGAAAACCAATCAGGTGGCATTACCGCTCACACAGTTAATGTTAATAAACAAAGAGCAATATCTCATAAATATCAGTATAAAAAAGAGAGACGAGGGGAAGATTTCGTCTTGCAGATTATTTTAAATCAAACACAGGGAATCTGGAATTCAGGTGAACAGTTTATACTGCAAGTCAAGATCTCCGGGCCGTATAAGGCAGCTAATTTTGTTGGGGGAATGCCAATGGGTTTCCAGGATGTTAGAATGAGTGGGGAAGGAGATAAAATGAATGGGATTTTCTATTTTTCAACTACAACAGCCCCATTGAATAATGAATCTATAGTGCTTGAGATTGTATCGGCAAGTGATGTTAATGTCGTAGAAGTGGGAATGAGTCCCCTCGCTAATGATGAATAGAGGTAAAATAAGATTTACTGGCTAAAGTGTACTCGCAAAAACTAGATTACGTACAATTCTTCTTTAGGCAAGTCAATTAATGCCGTCCTGTATTCATTGATAAAGGGGAGAATAATTTTATTAACTCCTTGTAGCGAAATAGTTGCAAGGAGTTTTTGTTTTATTTTTAAGATGAAAGTGGTATAATCATTTTATAAAGTGTCGATAGCTAGTTTTTTGGAAGTATCGGAGAAAAAGCGAAAAGGGAGGTAATATATGGAGATTTTAGGTGTTCTTGCAGCTGGGATATTTACTATCGGTATAGCGGCACTGGTTATTTTCATCTTTGTGTTTTGGATACGTATGATAATTGATTGCGTCAACAGGGAGTTTAAGAATCCGAATGATAGGATTGTCTGGATTTTAGTAGTTATTTTTCTTCAGCTTTTAGGAGCAATAATATATTGGTCTGTTATCAAAAAGCCTGCTTCTTCATCTGTTCCAAAGTAAAAGAGCAGTTTAAGTAATTAAGGCGAGTTTTTAATGTCGTTTTTCTGTTTTTCATTTGACACTAGAAAAGTTCTAAACTAGTCACACTAAGTGAGCCAATTATTACGAAGAGGCCCTTTGGCGAATATGCTGAAGGGCCTCTTCTTGTTGTGGGGTATAGAGCTATTTCTTTTATTTTGCAGTTCTGAAGCGACAAATTTAAAAGTTACCTTTTTATCTTTGGTTCGAGAAATTTTAAATACCTGATGCGCATTTACTTCGACTTCGGCGACGATTGATCAACCGGCGTAGGGATCGTATCGGCCAAAAGGGCTGGGTCGATGAGCGGCGTTCCTTCTACCATATACCCTACCTTAAAAGCGGTGGTTTTTTGCGAGATAACTCCATCGAGAAGGGCAACGGTTCCCGGGGTACTCTCGATAGCTTTGTCGATTGCAGTCTTCATGTTCGGGGTGACAGGGACAAATCCCATGGTACTGACCATATCCTGTCCTTTAACTCTGGTCGTTCCTCTTTTGAAATTCGCGCCCCGGGATAAATCGATATTCTTAGAGGAAATGATGGTGAAATCGCCAATGCGGTTAACGCTTACGCAACCGGATAAGGTGACAACGAAAAATGCCATAAAAACAACACCAATTTTACTATGCATACAACCTCCTTTAATTGTGGATTTATTATCCTCTTTTAATCTTCAATATTCAAGAAAAATATTGGCTTACACTTGCAAAAGTTCGTGAATTTTATAAAATATATCCGTTTCCACCGATTGCACCCAGTTGCTAAACTCATCCACCACGGGGAGCCAATTGTTAAGGCTCATCTTCCGATGAGTCTTTTATTTTGGCGAGTCTCTGGGAAAAGGGATCTTAGGGGGGGAGCTTTTACGGGGAGCGACTGGTTCGCATCCTGGGGGAAGAAGTTTGACTTCTTAACCTTTTGTGATAATCTATATTAAAACCTACCAATCTTTACTTTTAACTGAGGCTAATGATGAAATTAATATCAATTCAAGAAGCCTACCAAAGAAAATTTAAGCGGCAAAAGGCAATTAAGAAACTTATATATGACGCCTCCGGACATTGTGCTCATATTGGAAAATTGTCTCCTGGCTGCTATCATTGTTTTGTTCCAGATTTATCCTCTCGTAATTTTTATTCCGGAAACAAATGTAACTTGAATTGTACATATTGTAATTCTGATAAGAATCAAGGAAGTAATTTGACGGCCAAGGAGCATTTAGCAACCAAAGCGTCACTTTTTAAGCAACAAGCACTTTCTAATAACTTTAGGCCTACAGCAATGAGTTTTAGCGGCGGAGGAGAACCTCTTTTATATCTGGATGTTATAAGTAGTTATATGAAAGTATTGCGTGATATAGAAAGACGAAGTGGGCACAAGCCATGGTATTATCTTTATACTAATGGTATTTTAGCTGATTCTAAAGTCCTTGCTCAATTGAAAAAAATAGGTTTTGATGAAATCAGGTTTCACCTGGGTGCTTCGAATTTTTCAAAGGTAGTATACAATAATTTAAAAAAAGCTGTGCATTATCTGAAGGTTGTTACTGTTGAGACTCCGGCATGGCAGCTGCATAGAAAGAAACTTTTTGCGATGCTTCCTTTAATTGAGGACATTGGAGTAAAACATTTGAATATAGGAGAAATAGAACTAAACAAATATAATTATGAAAGAATTTCAAAAATAATGCCGCACGGAGAAATTTATCAATGTTACGAGACGCATCTTTATGATGGAGGGTTAGTCTACGATATAATTGAAGAAGTAATAAGAAAGAAATATTCTTACTCCGTTCTTGATTGTAACTGTTTTGTTAAAAGCATACAGAGGTCTCCTGCTAAGCGTACTCGCCACGAAGATGTTCCCGGGTTATGTGCTAAATACTAGGTTTTGGGTAATCAATTTCTTATCAGCGTTTAAATATTGCAGGCCCGCTGCGCTAAAAAAACCTTCAATAGAGGGAGCTAAATTTGCCCAGTTAATAGATAATCATCTGGGCAAATTTATTTACTTGGGTAAAATTTAAAGAAGCTTCTGCATAAATAAGTTGCGATGATTTATTATTTGGAGTAGAATACATCACAATTGGAGGCGTAAAATATGTCAATTAATCTAGAAAACAAATGCCGTCGTTATCAAACTAAATTTAGCTTTGGCGCAACCTCAGCCATTATTACTAATTTAGGAATTATTACCGGTCTGGATACTCTTTCAGACCCTAAGTTGAGCATTATTGCCGGTATGTTAGTGGTTGCTTTAGCTGATAATATCGCTGATTCCTTCGGTATCCATATTTATCAAGAATCTGAATGTATTGATAATAAAGAAATATGGTTTTCTACCTTAAGTAATTTTTTTACAAGGATATTTGTTTCATTAACATTTATTATTCTGGTGTCTGTGTTACCGATCAATCTGGCGGTGCCATATTCAATCGGTTGGGGGTTGGCGTTATTAGCTATCATGAGTTACGCAATAGCCAAAAATAGAAAAGTAAACCCATATTCAGAAATATTTAAACATATTATTATTGCTATTTTTGTAATTATCTTAAGCCATTTTATTGGCAGGTATATAATTAGTCAATTTAAGATTGTAATTTAAACAACAACAGCCAGGCTTTACATAATTTTTTGGTCTATTCTGTTATATACTAGTTGCGCAATGTTGTCATATGAGGGAACAAAAATTAGCCCAGCGTTATTTGTTGGGCGTTTTTTTTGCTAACTTTCTAGAAAAAGAGGTTTTAACGGGGAGTAATTTTTAGAAAGTACTATTTATTGTTTAGGTTTTTGCATTTGAGACAAAGTGTCTTTAATCTCGTCAATCTCTTTGCGGAGCGACTCAATATCGGAATTCATCTTGGTTAATCGTTCGTCATATTCTACCGATTTACGCGCGGTATATTCACCTGGTCCTTCGATTACCCTTAAATCGCCTACTTTACTGATCGATGTTCCCTTGGGTACGACTACTTTATAGCCTGGTTTATTATCGATATGCCGCACCTCCATGCCTTCAGGTAGTTCTTTATCTGTTTGCGTAAGGCTTACGTTTTCATCATTTTCGGCATATGCCATACTAAAAAGTATGGCGGATATGGCCAACAATACTGCGGCTGTGAAAGCAATTTTTGTCATATAGTCCCCCTTTGAATCCTCGATTCAAATTATACTATTTTAACGGCTAAAGAGAAAGATAAATCTAGAGAGGGGAGGCATTATCTATCACAATGTTTATAACGTAGTTAAATATCCCTTGATTAACATTTATATCGTTTTATAATTATATACGGTGCTTTTATCTGAAGCCTTCCAATAATGCTTTAAGGCACAAGAAAGAGCGGGGTAGAATGAATTGTCCGATGCATGTTGATTATGTAAGAGAATGCGTATCTTTCATCAATTTAATTCAAGAGACCAACACAACACTCTTTTGCTGTACTGAGCAGTATGAAAATTGCCCATTTTATAAAACAATTAAGAAAATAGGATATGTTTGTAAAATGGTAAATATTTGCCCGATATATAAAGATCTTTCGATTAATGATTTTGCCAGATTTAGTGAAATCACAAGTAAATACTGTTTATCTAATAATAATGTCAATTGTGCAAGATTTAAAATAAAAGAATCGGGTAAAATTCCCCCCATCAATTTAATGCCTGATGGGAAAAGCGTTAGTTGGGGAGCGCCTCCTGCAAAAAAGCTTCGCCCGATTTAGATAAAAAATAAATACAGTTTTCTTTTCTTCTTTAACAACCTGCAAAACTCCAAGCTGATCTAACTTATATTTCTTGTTTAACACATCCATAGAGCTATAATTATATCTGTGGTATATTTAGTATAATAGAGTTTATTCCTTAAGATAAAATCGGGGGAGATTATATGGGGACATTTATAGCTATTGCTTGGGTAATTTTCCTATTGGTATTTGCTATTGTAAAAAGCTGTAAGTTTTCCCGCCAAGGAAATAATAAAAATATTGCGAAAGAAACAGCTTTGAGTTTAGGTGCTAAATGTAATTCCCTGGGTAGATATGTAATAAACAAAAATGGTATTAAATATTGGTTTCAGTATACTCCGAGCACCAAGAATTCACCGCCCATTCTTACAGTCAGTGTGCCCTGTTTATCTCACGGGGAATTTATGGTGGTGCCTGAAGGTAAATTTGACAAGCTTGCCAAGAAAATAGGGTTTTCATCTGAATTGCAAACTGGTGATGTCGATTTTGATAACAGTTATTATATTTTATCCGATACTGTGGATTTTGCGCGTGTCTATTTTCAATCGGAGCAAAAGAGAAATATTATAAAGCATCTTTACAGCACCGGATTCAGTCAGGTTAAGCATAACGGAAGAAGTATAGTGGTTTCGTGGGTGGGGTTTAATAAAACCCACCTTAGTGACTCTTTGATTACGGAAACAATTGCCAGTCTTGTTAAGCTATCGGAAAACCTCCCGGATTATTTTGCCAATCAGGAATTTTTGGGTATACCGCGTTTAAGAATTAAAACGGTAATGTTTTATTTATTTTCCTCTCTGGTATTGGTGGCCGCTTTGGTGGCTTATTCCTGGACGTTTGCTTATCCGCCGCTGGATGAATCTAAGGTTTTTAGATTGGGCCTGTTATTTTCGGTTCCTGCGGCTGTTTTATATCTTATTGCGGCAGGTTTAGGGATTCGGGGGCGGGCAGCCGCGCATAAAGATTTTATTTGGATAGCGGTTATCTCTTTGCTTGCCTCGATTATTTTTACAAATAACACGCTTCTATTAGTGAATGGCGTAGGTGACAAAAATGAACCGGTCTGCCATACTGTGGCAGTTGTAAGACAATTTTCGACTGTTTCTAAAAATACCACAACCTATCATGTTGATGTTGGTTCCTGGAGGCCTGGCCATAATACAGAACATTTTACGGTTGACAGAGATACCTATAAAAATATACAACTCGGCAAGACAGAAGCCATAATAGTAACTAAACCTGGCGCACTGGGTTTTGAATGGCTTGTTTCAAAGCGGTTTAATTATAAGGCAGCAGCCAGAAAATAAAAAATGAAATTTTCTATTGGATATAATCAAGATATAAACTTGCTGGATCTTTTAGATGCCTATAAAGATAATATTGAAGCTTTTTATTTTCCAATACCCCGCCAATACGTAGGTTCAGGAAGGCATAGTTCTCAGAAAAGTAGCTACTTGAATGAAATCCCCAAAATAATTAAAAAATGCAACTTATTGAATATAAAATCCCAGCTACTCTTAAATGCGACATGTGAAGGAAAAGATGGGCTAGAAAGTGATTTCTTTTCAAAGATTATTAGTTATATTCAAAAATTAAAAAAAATAGGGCTAAAAAGCGTGGTAGTTTCAAATCCTGTTTATATTTGTGCGATTAAAGAACAAATTAAAGGAATGGAAGTAGAGTCATCTGTAAATTGTTACGTAAAAACAGTGGAACATGCTTTATATCTTAAGGATCTTGGTGTGGATGTTTTAACGGTCGATAGGGATATAAATCGCGACACCTCTTTAATTAAGAAAATTAAGGATAAAACCGGTTTGAAAATAAAAATAATGCTTAATGAGGGGTGCCTGAGAAATTGCCCATTCAGAAATATGCATTATAATTTTTTGTCACATAATACTCAAAGCCCGAATAAATTAATCGATGATATTTTTTACGATAGATTCTGTATCAAAATATATTTGAAATATCCCGCAAAAGTTTTTAGTGTTCCTTTTATACCGCCGGAAGCCTTGCCGTATTATGCTCAGATTGCGGATTATTATAAGTTATCTACCAGATTCTTTCCTACCTCTAAGATTGAAACTTGCCTGAAGGCCTATATTCATCAGGATTTTAATGGTGATTTATTAGAAATTTTAGATTGCCCGGGACTGATTTATTTTGATTTTATTAATTACGATGTGCTTAAGAAAAATAATTTTTTTGAAAGAATAACTAAATGTAACAGCGAATGCAATAAATGTAATTATTGCGATAAGCTTAAAGAAAACGCAGTTGTAATTAACTCAACTTTTTTGAAAAATTCCGAGAAAATTAGGGAAAACAAAAAAGCTATAAAGATATATAAGTCCGGTTTAAGGTTCGCGCAAGATAAGGTTTCTATTTATCTAAAATTAAGCATAGCCTTTGCAAATCTTGGAAGGTATAAAAAAGCAATTGCGGCTGCCGATAAGGCAATAAAATTAAACCCGAAAGAAATAGCCGCTTATGCTCTCTTAGGTTCTTACTATAAGAAAACTAAAAGCAACAATGAGGCCTTGAAGGTATCTCAAAAAGTTTGTAAGGGTTTTTCAAACAAGAAGAAAAGTGTTTTAGAATTTACGAAAGCTAAATAAATTCCGGTTTTTAAAAGGTAAAAGTTTATCCGGAATAATCGCTGCTTGTTAAATAGCGCAGCTGGGTTGTTTTTAGTGTAATATATTTTTTCATTTATATAGAAATTGCAAAAGGATATTCTAAAGAGTAAGTATTTATTTTAATTAAGCAGGTGTTTTCTTATTTCATATTTATATTGTATTATACGTCTTTAAAGTTATAATTAAGTATAAAGAGATAGGCAGAAAGCAGGTGTTTTTGGAGTAAAAATAACGTTTGCGGATTGTATTATAGATCTTTCGAAATCAGCGGTTATAAAAGCCATCATAGGCGAGGTTCAGGGGTAACGGGGGAGGAGGGTACCTTAATGGATAAGAAAAAGATATTGATTATTGACGATGAGGCGGACCTTACAAGATTAATAAAGCTTAACCTTGAAGGAACAGGAAAATACACAGTGCGGGCAGAAAATAACGGGTTGCACGGATTGATTGCTGCCAAAGAGTTTAATCCGAATATAATTTTTCTGGATATTATGATGCCGGATGTTGATGGCGGTGATATCTGCTGTCAGTTAGAAAATGATAGCAAGACTAAAGATATCCCGGTGGTATTTTTAACCGGAGTTGCAAAACAATCAGAGATTAAAGAAGGTATGGGTACGATCGGTGGGCATTCTTTTCTTGCCAAACCCGTAAGCTTAAGATCTTTGATTGATTGTATCGAGAAAACAAGTAAAGCGTAGCTTTATATCGGTAAATTCAAATTAACCGCTTAAGCGTTTAACCGAAATGGAGGCTCTAGATGGATTTTTATAAACCGGGCCCTAATAAAAGAGTATGTGCGTTCTTTATTGATTCTATTGTTGCCCAGTTTTTTGCTATAGCAATTTCTCTATTTCTGGGAAGAAATATTACTTGGGCTATTTGGATTGTGGTGATTCTTTTTAAGGATTGTTTTAACGGGCAAAGTATGGGTAAATATTTGTCCGGAATTCAGGTTATTGATCAAGGCGGCCTTGCGGCAAAGCCATCCAAAACGATTATTAGAAATATTTTTATGGTCATACCGGTTTTGCCGCTTATTGAATATTTCATAATGTTAAGTGATAAAACTGAAGCAAAAAGATTAGGCGATAATATTACTAAAACCAAAGTAAATGATTTAAAACCGCAGATAAAAGATAGTGTTTTTCTTTGGATTTCAATCGGGCTTTTAGTAGCCGTAATCTTCATGAAGGTAGTTATTGGTGTTATGACCAAGTCAATTGTAGAGCATCCTTAATTTACTTAAACGGTAGTAATTATACATATACCAGTATTTAGTTTTATGCCCGCTGAAACAGTTGATTTTAGCGGGTTATTATTTGTATGAATTTAAGGAAGGGGGCAGGTATATGATAAAAAAGTTAGCAATAGCAGGGATAGCCGTAGTTATGATGTCTGTTTGTACTTTAAGGCTTGAGGCTCAACAGGGGCCAGTTTCAAATACCCCTCAAAGCCAGGATGAAGCGGCAAAGATTCAACAAGAGCTTGAATCTTTGCGTAAAGAAGCCGAACAGCTAGAGTCAGAGCTTAAAAAAATTGAAAATCAGGCTAAACCTTTAAATAAGCAGCTAATTTCAATCCGTAAAAAGATGAAAGCGGATAAAGAAGAGCTGAAAGAATTACGCCAACAGCGCAAGGAAGATCGTCAGGAAACAAAAAATAAATGACATTAACAGATAAGAAAAAAATCGGCATTATCTTTATTGGGATATTGCTTGCTTGTGGAGTGTATTTTGTTTTTCGATATCATGCTTATGCTCAGGCTAAGCGCCAGCAGATTATTTTTGAATCAAAAAAAGCAGCTTGGGAGAGGCTCAAGCAGAAATTGTCTAATGAGATAAAACTATTTAAAGGTGAAGCAGGTTTTGTAATTAAAGATTTACAGACTGGCTGGGAGACCTCTTATAATAAAGACAGATTATTTCCATCGGCAAGCCTGGTAAAAATGCCGATTATGTTGGCTTGTTTTATAGCTGCTGAAGAAGGCAAGATTAATCTCGACCAGGAGATTATTTTAAGAAATAGCGATAAATTCTCCGGCTCAGGAATGTTAAAGGATGTGCGGCCCGGAACAGTTTTTACTATAGAAGAGTTAATTGGCCTGATGATTTATGATAGCGATAATACCGCAGCGAATATACTTACCAGTATGCTCGGGGTTGATTATTTAAACAGCGTTTTTAATTATTTGGGATTAAAAAATACCAATTTTTCAAGAAGAATCGCCGACTTTCGTTTAAGAGACCAGGGAGTGGAAAATTATACTACGGCGCAAGATATGGCTTGGTTATTAGAGCAGATTTATCACAGAAATTTAGTAAATAGGATGATTTCTGATAAATGCCTGAAAATTTTAAAATTGCAGCGCGTAAACGACCGGCTTCCAAAATATCTACCGGTAAATATTACGGTTGCACATAAGACGGGTTTAGAGCGTAATGTTTGCCATGATGTGGGGATAATGTTTAGCCGTAAAGGCGATTTCATAATTTGCGTATTGACTCAACATAAAAATAAGAGTGCTACTGCTTCCAAAAAGTTTATCGCCAGAATTGCATTGCAAACTTATGTTTATTCAGAAGAATTGTTATAAATAAATTTTACAATAGTGATGAAAATGAGTTTATTAAAGTTAAAATATGAATTGCGCAAAAGTAGTAATAGGCAGCAAGCCAAAATCTTGCAAAGGTTTTTTAAAACCGGCTGCGGAGAATACGCCCAGGGGGACATTTTTCTAGGAGCAAGAGCTCCGGTGTTGAGGAGTTTAGCTTGGCGCTACCAGGATTTGAGCTTTAATGAAGTTTTAAGATTGCTGAAATCACCAATCCATGAAGAAAGATTATTATCCTTGCTTATCTTTATTCTAAAATACCGCAAAGCGGATTCATTGGGTAAAGAAAGAATATATAAGGCATATTTACGGTATAGCCGGTACATTAATAATTGGGATCTAGTGGATGTCTCAGCAAAACATATCGTCGGTGATTTTCTGGCGGATAAAGACAGAAGCGTCATTTATAAATTAGCAAGTTCTGATTTGCTTTGGGAAAGAAGGGTGGCCATTGTTTCTACATTTTATTTCATCGAAAATAATGATTTTAGGGATACGTTAAGAATAGCAGCAATATTAATCGGCGATCCACACGATTTAATCCATAAAGCAGTCGGTTGGATGTTGCGCGAAGTAGGTAAAAGAGATAGCGTTGCTGAAGAACGATTTTTAAAAAAATACTCTCATATTATGCCTAGAACTATGTTGAGGTATGCGATTGAGCGGTTTCCGCAGTATAAACGTCAGGCGTATTTACAAAAAAAGAGGGTTATCCGGAAAAGTTTAAAATAACTGGCAAGATAAACTACTTGCGGGAGATTTTTATTTGCAGTAAAATAAACTATGCATTATAAAATAACTTATACAGATTTAACAGATTTATTGATGGTGATCACAGAGGGGCAGATGAATTCCCGGGATTTCATTGCTATGGCAGAAGACCTTTTGTGCCATTCCCGTTTCCTGCCGGGTGCTAATGTAATTTTTGACCATACTGCTTTGGAATTTAGCAATGTGTTCGTAGATGATTTACAGAAGATAAGAGCATTTCATATGGCTAATGAAGAAAGAATCGGAGGCGGCAAGTCCGCAATCGTGGTTAAAGCTGGTTTATCTGGAGAATGGCATAAACTTTGGAGTCAGGGTGAAAAAATTAAGACAGAAAATAAAGAGCAGGTCTTTGAGAATTGTTGTGATGCCCTTAATTGGCTAAAAGGCGATAAATAGAATCCAGAAAAGAGTTGTGATGCCGGTATATTTTATAGTTGAAATTAAAGTTAAGCGTAATAAAAAAAGTAAATGTGCTTATGGGCAATATGTTCGGCAGGTCCCTGCGATTGTAGAAAAATACAAAGGAAAGTATTTGGCCAGAGGCAGCCAGGTTATTCCGGTTTTTGGCAACTGGAAGCCTGGAAGAATAGTAATAATTGAATTTCCTGCCGCCAGATATATAAAGAAGTGGCTTAGTTCTTCGGAATATAAAACGCTTGCCGTCTTAAGAGAAAAATCAACTTTTACTAATGCGATTATCGTTAAAGGGGTTGGTTATTAAGGTAGTTTACCTTATTTGCAATATTGAATAACAGAGAAGTAAACATGGAGCGGGTTTATTTTTAAATCATCGGATAGCTTGGTTAAAGAAAGGATGATATATGTCGATAATCAAGGAATTTGAAGAATTTGTAGTAAAGGGCGATGCTGTCGACATGGCCGTAGGCATTGTTTTTGGTGCGGCATTTAGCAAAGTAATTACTTCGTTGGTAAATGATGTGATGATGCCGCCGATTGGGGTACTTTTAGGGGGAGTAGATTTCAAAAATTTAAAAATAATAATTAAAGCTTCAACGGCAGATGCTCCGGCAGTCACTTTGAATTACGGGCAGTTTATAAATACGACAATTGATTTTTTAATTGTGGCTTTTTGTATTTTTATTGCCGTAAAAGGAGTTAATCATTTAAGAAAAAGAATAAAATAAACACCAGATTATTTAAGAAGATACTTAGGGGTGGTTAGGTGGATACCGTTAAAAAGTTAGTTACTGAGAAAGGCCGGGCAACTATATTGAAAGATATTCTCGTGTTGGCGATTGTTACGATTATTTTCCTGGTTTTTTCTTATTTTTTTAATGTTTTTATTTTCTTGGTAGAATTATTCCAAAAAAACCCTAAAGCAATAACTTATATTGATGAGATTATTACCTTGCTGGTTGTTTTAAGTATTGGTTTGGCTGTTTTCTCCTGGCGCAGACTGTTAGAACTTAAAAAAGAAACTGCCCAGCGGATTAAATTTCAGGAAGAGCTGCTTTTACTTGCTAACACTAGAGCTGAAACAGAGAGAATTATCAGTAAACAACTGCATTGTGAAATTGAGTTGCACAAGCTTGAAGGAAAAAAGAAATTAGCGAAATAATCTTTATTGTTGCTTAAGTATTTTAACGATAGCTTAAAATCGCCAATTGTAGGTTAAAGGGGGATTGTTACCTTAAAATGGGGAAGCTAAATTATTGGTAAAATCAATAGACAAATGCAGGGTTATTGGTAAAATAAGAAAAACCGTTAAGGTATAGGTAAGGAGACCGTTAATTAAAAGTATTTTATGCCACTCTTAACCATAATATATATTGCAACATTTATTGCTAGCATATTGATTGCGCTGTTATTGATCCATTGGGCAAAACTATCAGAGGCAGCAAGAATACGGGAAGAAGATGCGCGAAGAAGGGGTGGGGCTGCACCTGTTGTATTCATCGACAATGAAACTATAAAACATGCTGTTTTAAGAGAGATCGGCCCGGTATTGGGTTCTCAGCAGGACTCCCAGGAAGTTGCTAAAATTGTTTCTAACATATTCGGCCAGGAGCTTAATAAAAGAATAGAGCAAAATACTAAAGAAGTTAGCAAGAAATATGAAAGTATTATTGAGAAGAGTACCAAAAATGAAGAAATAGTCTGGGATAAGTACAACCGGGTTATTTCTGAGAAAAAGCAGACAGACGCGGTTATCCGCAGTGTTGCCGAAGGCCTACTGGTAGTTGATGCCCAGGGCAAAGTGGTAATGATGAACCCGGCTGCGGAAAGGCTTCTGGGGATCAGTAAAAAAGATAAAATCGGCAAGGCCATAGATGACAGTCTTAAAGATGAACAACTAGTGTCTTTGGTTAAAGATTCTAAGAGTAACAACGGTAAAGAGATTGAATTATTCAGTCAGAATAATGAAACAAGTAAGACGATCCGGGCCAGTAGCGCAGTTATCGAGAATGAAAATGGCCAGACCGTAGGAATGGTTTCTGTTTTAAGCGATATTACTAAACAGAAAGAAATAGACCGGTTAAAGGCGAGTTTCGTAGCTAACGTAACTCATGAATTACGAACACCTTTGGTTTCTGTTGATAAAGCAATAACTTTTTTGCTTAGTAATGCCGGGGGAGCGCTTACGGATAATCAGCATCAGTTCCTTTCCATTGCTTCCAGGAATTGCAAAAGGCTTAGCCTCCTGATTAATGATTTATTAGATCTTTCAAAACTTGAAGCAGGCAAGATGAATGTTACTTTAACCGCTTGCGCTATTGATAAAGTCATCCAAGAATCAATTGATGGATTAACTGCTTGGGCGAATGCTAAAACAGTTGCATTGGTGAATAAAGCTCAAGTCAATTTACCTCAAGTTAAGGTAGACCCGGATAAAATAATTCAGGTATTAAATAATCTGATTGGAAATGCCATTAAATTTACCCCACAGAATGGTACGATTACAGTGGAAGCAAAGCCTTCCGGTGACCGGGAGGTCATGGTTAGTGTCCAGGATACTGGAATCGGAATTTCCAAAGATGAGTTAGTAAAAGTTTTTGATAAATTTTATCAGACAGGGGAAAGAGTGGCTACCGATGTTAGCGGTACAGGAATAGGTTTATCAATTGCTAAAGAAATTGTTCAGTTGCACGGTGGGAAGATTTGGGTGGAGAGCGATAATGGGCAGGGTGCAAAATTTAGTTTTACTGTTCCATTAAATTAGAATAATTAATAAGGAGGTTGATCCATGAATGGTACAAGTATTAGAGTGCTGGTAGTTGATGATGAGGCTGATTTCAGGAACCTGATGACGTTTTGGCTTGAGTCAAAAGGTTACAAGGTGATTACTGCTGCTGATGGTAAGGCGGCGATTGAATTAGTCAGGCAGAAACAAGCGGATATAGTTTTTATGGATTTAAGAATGCCGATTATGGACGGTGTTGATGCATTAAAGAGCATTAGGACTTTTGATGCGACTACCCCGATAATTATTATTAGTTCATATATCGCCGATCCAAAAATTCAGGAAGCCAGGTCTCATGGTATGTCTGGAGTATTTTATAAGGGAGCTGATTTTGATGCCAGCTTGCCTTTATTAGAAGCAGTGCTTAGGACCCACAGGAACCTTAAAAAATAAATATCTAAGTTTTCTTAAAATTCTACGCAACCCAAAATTCTTTCCGTAAAAGCTTACCTTATTTTTGGTTTTTATTCAAATTAAAGGGTATGCGCCGGCATGGTAAATATAAGCTAAGTTCTTCCCGCTTTTTAGGTTAGGCATAGTTTAGTGGCAAGTTAAATTTACTAATTTATCTTGACTAAAAGGGAAATTCCTGGTAGATATATAGTATATATCATAGTTATGATATCTCATAAAAAGGTGGTAGATGACTAACAATCGCATCGATGAAAATGATATGATCACCGCTAAAGAAATTATGAGCGAGTTTAATGTTTCTTACCAGATTGTAAATCATTATACCAATTTTGGGCTGTTACCGGTAATCATTAAAAAAGCTAACATTAGGTATTATGATAGAAGTACGATTAAGAATCGGCTAAAATTTAGAGAATTAATGCAGCAAGGTTATTCGTTAAGCTTGATCCGGAAAAAATTGATGGAGGAAGCAAATACCGAAAACTTTGCGAATAGCCCGGAAAGTATTATTGCTTCTGATTCGCAAACACCAAGCTAAACCTGGTTTCCTAGATGAAATCAGGTTTAATTTTTAATTGCCTTTTAAGTTATTAACTTAGGATTGAAAAATGAGCTATTTCAAGGTGTTAGGATTCGAAAAAGAGCCTTTTTCTACCAGCCCGGATCCGGATTTTTTCTATTTATCTAAAGAGCATGAATCTGCTTTAGCCAACATCTTGATTGAGCTTAGGCTTAAAAGAGGCCTTTCTGTAATTTTGGGCGATGTGGGAACCGGCAAGACAACCTTGTCTAGAAAATTGATCCAAGAATTAAAGGACCGGCCGGATTTTATTTTTCATATTATTTTAGATCCTTCTTTTGAAAGTGAAGAATCTTTTCTTGTTTCTTTGGCCAAAAATTTTGAAATTGCTATTAATAATGATACTCCCATGGGAATTGTGGCATTGCGGGAAGGGTTAGAAAGATTTTTGTTCCAAAAAGGAGTAACGGAGAACAAAACCGTTACTTTGATTATTGATGAAGCTCAGAAATTAAATGAATCATCATTGGAAGTCCTGCGTGTGCTTTTAAATTATGAGACTAATGAGTTTAAGCTTATTCAATTAGTGCTTTTGGGTCAGCTGGAATTACATGCTAAAATTACAGAGATCTCTAATTTTTTTGACCGGATTAGTTTTAAGTATACTTTGAATCCTTTGGATTTTGAAGAAACCAGGGAGATGATTGAATTTAGAGTTAAGCAGGCGGGTTATTCTGCGAATATGCATCTGTTTTTAGATGATGCAATTAAAGAGGTGCATCAATATACCCGGGGGTATCCCAGGAGGATAACCATGCTTTGCCATCGGGCACTTAAAAACCTGGTGCTTAAAAATAAATTTGTGATTGACGCGGCGTTAATTCAGGAAATAATTAATGAGGATATAACAAGCGGATGGCACAGGAACGATCTCTCACTCCAGAAAAACAGCTTTTAAAGATTATTGAAACCTCTAAGATGAATTCCATTGGGGTGCATGCTCAGTCGTCGCGGCGCAACATGAGCTGGTTGGATTTTGGGGCATGGCTGGGGAGGATTTCTTTTTTAAAAGTACGATTAGGAAAATGGTCGCAAGGTTTTAATCTGGAGCAATTAGATGTTAAAGCCGTAAACAGAATTCTTGGTTTTATAGCAGCATTGCTCTTAACATATTTTTCGGTTAATTTTGTTGTTTCTTTAATTAATGTAAATAAGACGCCGCGTTTAGAATCAAATGCGCCGGCAGCTAAGATTGAAACTAGTTTTCCGGAACCCACGGGATTAAACAAGGCCGCCTCTTATTATTTAGAAAAGGTTAGGGCAAGAGATATTTTTACCATGGGGCCTAAGAAAGCGGTTGTGGATACTTCTCCTTCTTCAAAAAGCCTGGAGTTAGCGGCAAGCTTAAAATTAGTCGGAATTTCCTGGTCTAGCGATCCGGATGCAATGATTGAAGATACAAAGGAACTTAAAACATTTTTTGTAAAAAGAGGGGATATGGTAGGTGAAGCAAGGGTGCAGGCTATTTTTAAGGATAAAATTGTATTAAGTTTAGATAACGAGGAGTTTGAGCTCAAGTGAAAATTATTCAAAGAACAATTATTTTTATTATCCTGGCCTGTTCCTTTTTTCTTTTTTATAAAGCTCAGGCTGAAGAGCGTCCGGCTGGTTTAGCTCAGGCCTCGAATACCTCTATGGTTACTTCTCAACCGGTGGTATCGGCGCCTGTAGTAGCGAATCAGGCAAATATATCCACTGCGGTAACTGCTGTTGGAAATTCAGCTTTGCCTGTTGCCGCAACGCAAGCAGAAACACCTTTGCAGCCAGTATCAAAGTCGCTCGTTCAAAATGCCGCCGATCCTGTAGCTGTGGGGATGAATGCGAGGATTTCTTTAGATTTACGTAATATAGAAGTTACCGATGCTCTAAAGTTCCTATCGTTGAAAACAGGCATCAATATGATTTCTACAAAAGATGTTTCCGGCAGGGTTACGTTGATGGTATTAAATGTTCCGGCCAGAGATGTTTTTGATATAATGTTGCGTTCAAACGGCCTGGCGTATACTAAAGAGGGAGAAATTTATAACATTATGACCGGCGAAGAGTATAAATCTCTCTTCGGGAAAAAATTTGCGGATATTCGTGAAGTCAAAGTCTTTAGAATTAAATATGCCATACCTGAGCAGGTATTTGCGATGCTGGATGCTTTAAAGAGTGAAATCGGCAGGGTTTTAGTTGAGCCTGATTCTGGTACAGCTTTAATTATGGATACGCCGGAGAAAATTGCCGAAATCGAAAAAGCCCTGTCTACGCTAGAACAAAAAAATTTAGTCCGGGTGTTTCAATTAAAATATGCTAAAGCCAAAGATGTAGAGGAGCAGTTGAAGGCGCAGCTGGATACGAAAAAAGTTGGTACAATTAAAGCAGACGAACGCTCCAATCAGGTGATTATACAGACGTTACCTGAGAGAATGGTGAATATTGAAAAACTGATTGCTAGCCTTGACCAGAAAACAAAACAAGTATTAATTGATAGTACAATTATAAAAGTTAAGTTATCGGATCAGTTAGAAACGGGGGCTGAATGGGAAGGTTTGCTTGCTGCGGCATCTGAATACGGGATGGCTTATTTCGGAGCCAATCCTTTTAGCGTGATTAAGCCTATCGAAACAGATACCACTAATACTTTTCAGTCCCGGTATGATTATTTAAAAAATACAATGAATAATCAAATTGGTTCCTATCCTTTTACCGGTAATACCGGAACCACTTCATCTACTTCCAAAGCCGGCCCGGGGGTATTGCATTTGGGTATTATGGATTCTAAGCGTGACGTCGATATTGTACTCAAATATGTTCAGACTTTGGGGAACACCCAGATTCTTTCTAACCCGAAAATTTCGATAGTCAATAACCAGGAAGCCAAAATTCACGTAGGTGAACGCCAGGCTTATGTTACTTCTACTACTACTACCGGCCAAAGTACCTCTACAGTTTCGGAAGAGGTGACTTTTGTGGATGTCGGTATCCAGTTGTCGGTAACGCCGACGATAAATGATGACGGGTATGTTACGATGAAAATAAAACCTGAAATTTCCAGCGTTGTTTCTTTTTTGGATACTCCCAGCGGTAATAAAATTCCGATTATTGATACCTCTATGTCAGAAACTACAGTAATGGTTAAGGATGGTTCAACGATTATTATCGGAGGCTTGCGTAGAGAAGATAAAACTGCGGCTGTAGAACAATTCCCATTTTTAGGTAAGATTCCCCTGATAGGTTATTTTTTCAAAAACAAGACAAGTAAAACTGAGAAAACCGAGCTTTTAGTAATGATTACGCCGCATATTACTTCCGGGGATATTTTAGTTACTGGGGACAGGCGTGAGCCAAGATTCCAGGATGAGCCGAATAAAGAGTATAATGCTTATGCGCCTTTTACAGAAAAGCCGGATTTTAAAGATGCAGACGTTCCGGAGAAAAAGGTAGAGGCTAAAGGAGCACCCGAAGAAGAAATTAAATCCTATCGTGATTATTCTAGTATTAAACAGGAAGAGGAATATAAGCCGACACTTAAAGGAGACGCAAGCAATGAGTAAGCTAAAGTTAAAGACAATAGTTGTGGGTGTAGCGATTTTAGTAGCCTGTATCGGTATTATATTTTTTGCTTATAAGTCGAAGAATCTAACTAAGCGAGTACAGGATTTATCTAAACAGCTAGAAGATATCAATCCGGGTTATCAAAGATTAAGCCAGGAAAGTGTTACCCTTAAGAATGAAAATGCCCAGCTGCTTAAGGAAAATGAAGCGGTTAAAGTTGACCGGGAAAATCTTATGACGCAAATTAAAACTCTTCTGCCGGAAAGAAGTAAGGCGGTTGAGTTGGCGATTTCTCTGGAGAAAATTAATAAAGATTTAGCCGCACTGGCTAAAGAAAAAAATGAATTACAGGGTAGTAATCTGAGCCAGAAGGATGAAATTAGCCGCCTTCAGGCAGCGCAAAAAGACTTGATTGCAAAATGGAATACTCTTAAAGTCTCTTGCGATAAAGCAGAGGCAACCGTTAAGATTAAAGATTTAAATAAAAAATTTGGAGACTTGCAAAAAGAAAAAACTGCCATTCAAAATAGCGCCAAACGCCAGGAAAGTGAATTTGATCAGATTAGGCAGCAGAAGACTAAGCTAGAGTTGGAGAATACTTCGTTAAAATTGCAATTAAAAGATTGTAAAGATAAACTGGCTGAAGCGCTGAAGAAAAATAAGATGATGTGGGATGAAGTGCAAAATGTGCCTAAGAAGATTGCGGAGCTTGCCCGGCAGAACAAGTTATTAATAGCAGAAACTGCGCAGATGCATTATAACCTAGGTATTTTTTATTCCAAAAATAAACAGTATGACCGCGCAGCGATAGAGTTTGAGAAGGTGGTTGAGATCGATCCCAATCATGCTTATGCGCATTTTAATTTAGGCTACATTTATGCAGAGTACCTGGTGAACCGCCAAAAAGCCAGCAAACATTTTAGATATTACTTGAGTTTAGCTAAAGGTGATGATAAAGATATAGATTGGGTTAAGAAATATTTGCTTACTTGGGAAGCTTATGATGGTAAGCAGCGGGTGCAATAAAGCGAAAGGATGCAGAGAGGGAGGTGATATTTTACAGTAAGGTTGTAAATCAAGTAAACGGGCATAATAAATCAGTTGGCGATAACAATAGGAGGGTAGAATGAAGAGATTGCTTTCGGTGCTTGTAGTTTTAGGGTTTTTGGCGATGAATTCAAGTTCTGTTTTTGCGGAGTGGTTTGCTAAAGGAGAAGCGGAGCAAAAGACAGCTGCGCCTGTTGTAAAAAAACTAAATAGTAAAACACAAGATATGGTCGCAAAGAAAAAACTAGAGCTTAATGGTACAGAATGGGCTATTGAGACTAAGGCAATGTCTGGTAAAGGTAAAACCGAAAAAGATGTTGTAAGTTTTATTGATGGTAAAGTAAGTTCTAAAAACATGGTGGTTAGGGGGTTTGAGGCTACTAATTTTTCTATGCGCTTGTTAGAAGATGGGGAGACCTATACCTGGGAAACGATGCAAGTTTCAGAGAAAGAAGGCGCAGCTTTTTGGCGTGGCGATATAGGTAGCGACGGGATAATGCGGGGGGTTTTGAGTATTCGAGATAAGAAAAATAGAGTTTCGGACTTTAATTTCTATAGCTTGGCGTCGAATAAGGCCGCAGTAGTGCCGCCTCCGGCGGCTGTAGTAGAGCCTATTCCGGCAGTAGTGGAGCCAGCAGCGTCTGAAGCTGTTATTAATCAATAAAGTTATTGAAAGTAATGTAGCGCGTTTATAAATAATTTTATTAATTCTAGGGAATATTAAATGATCAAAAAAAACATATTTTTTTGCGGGTTGGCGACAGCTATTTTTACAGTTGTTTTAGTGTTGGTTTTAGGCAGGCCTGTTTTATGTGCCGATACCCAACTTAAATTTAGCCTGATATTAGAAAAAACTGAATACTCGCCTAATGAGCCAATTAATGTTAATTTTAGTTTGAAAAATCTAGGGAACAATCCGGTGATGGTGAATCAGAGGTTTTATATCAGCGCTCAAAAGGCTGCTAAAAACCAAAAAGAGGTTTATTTTGAGTTAACCTCGCCATCGGGTGCAAAACTGCCCTGCCAGAATTTTTTTGAAACCGGTTATCCTAAGGCAGATTATTTTAAATTATTAGCTCCTAATGAGGAAGCGAAATCTGAATATCCCCGGAATTTAAAAGGATATTTCGAGATAACTGAACCGGGGACTTATACGGTGGTGGCGGTTTATCAGAATGTTTTTGGTGCAGAAATTGGTTTGGACGCTTTTGGCGAGCAGTTAGTTTCTGATCCAGTTAAATTTACAATTGTAAATACTAAAAAATAAAAAAATGAATACTACCATAAAAACACATAAAAAATTAAACTTACCTACAATAATTTTAAGCACTATTTTTTTAATTTTACTGGTTGCTTCTTCTGCTTGGGCCTACAAATTTGAGGACATTATTAAGTTTGAAACCGTTGGAGAGGCATTTGGTAAGCCCATTAGTCGGGCAACCTTCCTTAACTATTACAAAACGGCACTGCTTTTTACACGCTCAGGAATGCAAGCTGAACGCACAGATGAAGATACGCGTCAGGAAGCGTGGCAGAATCTGGTTTTTATTAAAGAAGCCAGGGATACTGGTATCTTTATATCTAAAGAGGATGTTTTGTCAGAAGTTAAGCGGTTGCTGGCAGAAAAAAACGTTGAATATGGAGGGGAGAAATACCGGGGTTGGGTGTTAGTAAATTTTAACGAAGACCCGGCAACCTTTGAAACGCGTATTGAAGAATTGTTAATGGTGAATAAGCTGCTTAAAACTAAGCTTGATCCTGAAGTTAAGGTTGCTGAGCAGGAAATGAAAGATAAATTCCTTAACAGCTATAATTCTTTTGAAAGTGAGTATATTTTATTTGGCAAAGATCAACAAAAAGAAGCTCAGGAGTTTGCGCGCAAGGCAAAGAAAAATCCAAAATTATGGTTTGATACTTATGTTCAAAAAAAGCCATTAGGCCAAAAGGGCGCATCATGGATTAATGTTATGTCACTGGAGGCTTTAATCGATCTCTGGATGATTCCTAAGGACGACGCTTACCGGATTCTTAATTCTAAAACCGGAGATTTCATTGCAGCCAAGAATTATTATGGGGATGTAGTTTTCCGCCTGCTTTATGCCAGGAAGGCGAATTTAAAAGAATATGATGCGGCTAAACAGGAATATTACCGTAAGATGCTCACTGTCGGCCGCAAGCGTAAAATTGCCCAGGATTTCTTAGATGATCTTTTTAAACGGGCCAACTTAAAAGATTTTGTTAAAGATAAAGAAGATGCGGATAAGCTCGTGGAGATGAAGAAAAAATCAGAAGTGATTATTGTAACTAATCAGGGGCAGATTAAAGTTAAATTGTTCCCGGAGATAGCCCCGCTGGCCTGTGAGAATTTTATAGGCTTGGTAGAAAAAGGTTATTATAACGGAGTTACTTTTCACCGGGTAATTAAAGATTTTATGATTCAAGGCGGTGATCCTACAGCTACAGGAACTGGAGGAGAGTCAATCTGGAAAAAGCCTTTTAGTGATGAAATTAGCGATAAGGTTAAATTTGATAAACCCGGGATTTTAGCCATGGCTAATTCCGGCGCGGATACTAATGGCAGCCAGTTTTTTATTACCGTAAAATCTACTCCCGGCTTGGACGGAAGGCATACTATTTTTGGAGAAGTTGTTTCTGGTATGGAGGTGGTAAATAAAATTAACTCTGTGGCTACGAATAAGGAGGATAAACCGACAAAAGAACAAAAAATAATTAAAGCTAATGTCAAGATTTAGGGCAAAGATAGTTGTTTAGCTTGCCTAATTTTAGTCGGTTAGAAGAGAGAATTTAGGATTTTAGTTTTAAAAAATAAAATAGTTGGTAAAACGCCTTAAAATATGTTATATTTTTACCAGAAAGAAAAAATAGTTCGAAGGGCAAACCTCAAGAGATTGAGGGACGCAAAGCCGTGCATCCTAGGTTTAAGGATTGGCAGGTTGCTAGAATTTAAAAGTTTAAAAGCAGCTAACTAATACCAGCCAGGAAAAATGGCTGGTTTTTTTTGTAAAATTATAAAAAGTGTCAGGCACAAATGAAAAGTGCCAGGTAAAAGAAGGTAAAGAATGCCAAGACCACCGAGAATATCATTAGAAGATGCACTCTATTACATAACCAGCCGCTGTATTTATAATCAGGATATATTTAAGGAAGAGTCAGATTACAATGCGTATTTTGAATTATTAAAAAAATACAAAGAACAATATAAATTTAAATTATATGCTTACGCTCTACTTCCGAGCCATTTTCATCTTCTATTAGAATTACCTGATCAGGACCAGGAAGATTTTAAGGGAGGAATTTCGGAGATTATGCATGGGCTGAATTCTTCTTACACTAAATACTTTAATGGCAAATACGGTAGAAAAGGCCATCTCTTTAGAGACAGGTTTAAAACTGCCCTGGTGGAAAAGGATTCCTATCTTTTAAAACTTACCGCGTATATTCATTTAAATCCGCAAAAACTCAACCTGGTTTTTTCCGCAAAAGATTATCCTTACACCAGCTATTCTCTTTATATAAATAAAGAGATGCCCATGCAGGAATTTATGCAGGAAGAAAGAAATATAATTTTGAATTTATTGGGACAGAAAACATATGAACAGTTTATGCAAGAATTAATCAAGGCTGGGGATTTAGATCTGCATAATGCCCTGCAGAAAAAAGGAGTTTTAGGGGGAGTGGAATTTCAGAATCGGGTTAGGGCTGAATTCATAAATAAAGAAAGCCAAGATGAAAAAGCAGGCGATAATGAAACTAAAGAGCCGGTAAAAGGCCCGGGATTAAAAGTCGGCACTACAATTTTAGTGGTGGCATTGGTAGGATTAGGGTTGACCTTAGTAGCTAAGTTTGCGCTTAAGGGAAATAAAGGCGTTATTCTAAATGAAGAGCGTGCGGTTACAGCTAAAGAGAGCAAACCGGTTTTTTTAAACCTGGATAAAACTTCTGCTTCTGTAAAAGTAGCAGAGGCACAGCCGGTTGTTCGTTCAACGCCAAAACCGCAGGAAGCCTTGGAAGGCACCATCTGGCAGATTACTCTTACACCAGCTTCCGGAGGCGCCGCGCAAACCGACACCCTGACTTTTTCTCAGAAAAAATTTATTTCGACAAACTTAGAACAGAAAAAATTCGCCTCTTCAAATTATTCCATAAGAAACGGAGAGAGCGGAAAAATTATTTGGGAGACGATGCAAGCGGCTCCTACAGGAATAGCACTATGGCGAGCAGATATTAGTTCTGATGGTAAAATGAAGGGTGTTTTAAGCTTACGTAAAGAAGGCTTAGCCGTGCAGGATTTTACATTTACCGGTGAGTATTGGAGGGGAAAATAGTGATAGGCTTAAGAATCATTAAATTGGTATTGGTGCTGGTTTTAGTTTTAGGTATAAAGAGCCTGGGATTTACTGAAGAGCCTTTAGAAGCTAACAAACCTAAAAAAGTAACCCAAGAGAAAATTTTAGAAGGCAAGGTAGTGGCCATTACCTCTAATTTTATTGCCATTAATTACGGGTTGGATAAAAGAACATCTTATGAAATGGCCTTGACCATTGATAAAGACACTAAAGTGGAACGCAAGAATAGCCTGAAAGAGATTATTCCCGGAGAGGGTGTTTGGATAAAATATGCAGAGATATCTGAAGTTTCCAAAGAGACAGTTAACGGTGAAGAGAGAAGCAAAACTAGGGTGTTGACTAAATTAGCCAGGGTAGTTAGGTTTATGAGTCCTGTGTCAAAAGAGTTGCAGTCTTTTGAGGAAATTGTGCCATTTGGAACGCAGCTTCCTAAAGAAGAAGGGCCAAAAAAATAAAATGTGGCTTAATTTTATTAAAAAATTTAGAAAATTACCTTTAGCCTTGAGTTTAGTGGTAATGCTTTTTTTGGTTAATAATGCGCAGGCCGCCCAGGTTAAGCGGTCGCAGATGGGTTCAGTTTATTTCGGTTCTGATGATATCTCGCAGGTAATAGATATACAATCAGTAAATCAGTCTAAGACAATGGTCTTGCTATATCCTAGCCCGGCGTCCAATACCACCAATACAGTCGCAATGTTTTATTTACTGCTGTTTTTGAATCCGATAGTAAATTAATTATTTCGCGCGATTATGCCACTGTCGCCTGCAACGTGACTTATGTAGTAGTTGAATTTGCCTCAGGAGTCAATGTTCAGCGCGGGATAAGTGCTTTTTCTCCGGGAGCAGTGACTAACCCGGCGTATACCCAAAAAACCATTACTCTCACTTCGGATCTGGCCGATAATTACCAGGCGTTTGCCATTGTTCAGGCCCGTGCGAATTTTGCCAGAAGTGATTGCGAACAGATTGCCCAAATCAGCGCTGATATTCCCAATAAAAGTACATTGCATCTTCAACGTGATTCTACGCAATACGGCACTACGGTTTATGCTAGAACGGTAAATGTGGTTTGGCAGGTGGTGGAATTTACTGATGGAGCGATTGTGACGGCCGGGGAGACGGTTTTGGCAGCGGCTGATACTACAAAAACGCAAAATATAAATCCCGGCCACGCTGACCCTGATATTACTAATCTAGACCATGCATTTTTAATCTATACTTATAGATCAAATAGGTATGTTGTCGGTGTAGAGGCATATGATAATGTGCGGGGTAAGATATTGAATGCTTCGCAAGTACAATTTGATCGCGCCGCAACTGTAGCAAGCTCTAATATTGTTATAGATTGGTTTGTGGTGGAAATGACGGATCAGGGTACTAATGTTCGTTCGGTATACGATACAGCTGTAGCCACTGGTTCAGTTGGTCCAGCAGATCCAACACTGAACCCGGTAATTGATACCATGCGCATGTTCCCGATAATAAATACATCAGGCCCGACAGATACAGCTACTGCTACCTATGATGACGAGGTACGCTTTGCTCCGAGTTTTACAAAGTTAAGCGTAAAAGGAGTTTGTTATGATTCATCAACTAATCCTAAGGCGGTATGGGTTACCAACTATGCGGCCAATACCGTTACCAAATATAACGCGGCCACCGGAGCAAAAATCGGCAGTTACGCTACCGGCACCAACCCGATTGCCGTAACTAATGGCGGCGGTTCAATATGGATTGCCAATTACTCTGCTAATTCCGTTACGCGCCTAAATGCCTCAACCGGGGCGTTTGAGCGCACCTACAGTGTCGGGCAAAATCCCGTCGATATTTCCTGGGATCCGAGTACAAACTGTGCCTGGACTGCTAACTATTATACAGGGGCCACTCCTTATCCAGTTACCTCCAAGATGATGTATGCTAGTCCTTATACGGTGACTAACTATAACGGGTCGCAAGGACGCGCTACCGGGATATGTTATGATCCTACGCCAAGTGATGCCACAAATTACATGTGGGTGGTCACCGAGCTGGATGACAATATATATAGGTTTCGTTGTTCGGATGGTAATCGTTCATTAAACCCGGATTTTGGTTCTACAAATCAATACTATGCTATGATTTTCTATGCGCCGACTAAAGGTGTTGGCAGTATGACTCAGGATACTCTCTGGGCAGTCTCATCGATTGTCAATTCCTCTACCGGTAACTATGTGCGCAGAGCATTTATGACGGATAATCGTGCTACAGTCACTACCAATTCTACTACTGATGCTTTACCTACTGATCTTATGCCCAGGCAGATGGCCTGGGATAGTACGCGTAATAAGATGTTGGTGGTGTGCGAAGGCTCCAATGTCGTCGACGTAATTGACCCTGAAAGTGGGGAAGTTATCGATTCATTAGTTGCTGATTCGTATCCGTATGGTATAGCATATGATAATGACCTAGATAAAATATGGGTGGCGAGTGCTTACTTGGGGACGGTCAATAAATTTGGCTACAATGCTACTTTAGGCAAGTGGCAACTTGAAGATACCGCTCGCGAAACCGATACGGTGAATTCTTTTACTATATCCCGCGTTAATACTACAACTACTGGTAACGTAACGCTTAATTGGGCGCTCACGGAGTTGACGCCGATTACCGTGATCTCCCCCAACGGCGGTGAAAGTTGGGCGGTAAGTGAAAATCACGATATTGTCTGGAAGTATGCCGATATGATGAGTATGCTGGGTACGGGAACTAACGGTGCACATAAAGTAAGGATTGAACTTTCGACAAACGCTGGCTCAAGCTGGCTTCCCTTGGCCTTAATTACCGGGCTGGATGTGAATAATAACTCCAGCGTAGAAAATGAAGGGCGTTGGGAATGGACGGTTCCGGCTAGTTATAGCACTTCCGGTAATCTGGTGGGTAATCAGCTAAGGGTGCGGGTTATTGATTCTGATAAAGATCCGGGTACGCCGACCAGATTTTATGATGTTTCAGACGCTAATTTTTCCATCCGGGGAAAGTTTACTATTGTCCAGCCTCCGAATACCTGGTTAATTGGAGAAACGCATGATATTTCCTGGGCCACGAATGGAAACTTAAACGGGCTCACTCCGGCAAATGCCACGATTAAGTTGTCTACTGACGGAACCAATTTTAACCAGACCTTAACGGCTGTGGCTGTTCCCGGCAACGACGGTTCTAGCGGAAACACCTGGAGCTGGGCAGGTATTCCATCAAGTTTAGGCGGCGAGAATTTAATTGGCACGCAGAATAAATTAAAAATTATTCTTAATTACGGAGATGCCGGGTTGGTGGAAAGCCCCACCAGTAATTTTACTTTAAAAGGCAATATTTATAATGTTTCTCCTACTACTGATGAGATTTGGTTATCTGGAGACACTAAAACGATTTCCTGGTCTAAGAAGGGTTTATTAGGAGGGGGCACAAGCGACGGTACAGTAAATATATTTTATTCCAGTAACGCTGGTTTTACTTATGGGGAATTGCCGATTGCCAGCAGTGTTGCTGCCGGTACTGATGCGGCGGGTGGATCATGGATTTGGAATATTCCTCTTTCGGTCACCGGTTCAAGTCCCACCTCTAAAATTAAAGTCGTGCAAGCAAATGATCCTACGGTTTACGGTGTAAGCGCAGATTTCCATTTGAAGGCTTCTATCACTGTGAATGAGCCTGTTGGAGGAGAGATCTGGAGATATAATGAAGTTAAACCGATTAAATGGACCATACATGGCGCGATGGATTATGTGGTGATTAAATATAAAGTCGGGGCAGGTTCTTGGAATTATTGTGCAAATGCCCGTCCGGAAAATAATCTTGCTGCCGGTACCCAGGAGGTAATGCAGACATTCAATTGGACGGTGCCTAATGATCTGGGCGCTAATAATGTTTTAATCCGCGTTTGCAATAAAGATAATGAGAATATTTATGATGATTCTGATGTCCCGTTTAGTATTAAAGGAACCATTACGGTTGGTGAGCCGCATCTTAATGAGATCTTAAGGGTTACTGATGCCGGGGAAGGTAATACCAAAGTTATCACCTGGACTACTTTTGGTACTATAACCGGAACCGCGGATATCCGCCTTTCCTTAGATGGAGGAACTTCCTGGCCGGTGCTTTTAACCGAAGGCGTAGTAAATATTGCTACTCCCAGAACTTACGAATGGACGGTTTTACCTGCACACAGAAGTGACACGGTTAAAATTAAAGTTGCTTTGGACGGCGATGAGGATTTGACCACCGGAACCGCCGGTGCATCCTCGGTTTTTAAAGTAATTCCTTATCTTAAATTAACTTATCCGACAGCCACCGGGATTAGTAAATTTGTCGGGGATCCTTTAAATATTACCTGGACTGCTAATCCGACTACCTTTGGTACGGTGGAATTACGCTGGGATGGCAATAGTGGTGTTGACGGCTATCAAGGTTTTATCGTTAACGGCGTAAATGCCAGCCTCGGGGCGTATGAGTGGACGATACCGGATGTGGCCGGGATTGTTGGACAAGAAGCGCGCGTTAAAGTTTATCAAACAGGAAAAGCTACTGAAGTTTTCTCAGTAAGCGAAAATGATTTTACTATCCGCGGGACAGTTACACTTACGCGTCCTTCGATTAACTCTGGAGATTCGGCGCTAACTTGGTTATGCGGAACCGAAGAGCTGATAAATTGGAATGTTACCGGGCAATTAGGAACAGTAAATTTATTTTATTCTAAAGATAATGGCAACGATCTTTTTATTAATGTCATTGATAATACCAATACTATTCCAGCAGGTACAGGTAATGGTACCTATACTTGGACTTTACCAGTCAATGGTAATCCTTTTAAAGCCGGAGATAATGGTAAAAATACCCAGGTAAAAATCAAAGTAGTGAGTAGCTCGGATTCAGCGATTAATTCTGTTTCTGCGCAGCCTTTGACCATACGTTCTCGCCTGATTAACTTGGTGCCTAATGGCGGCCAGGTTTGGCGTTTAGGAGAGCAGCGTAATATTACCTGGACTACTCAAGGTAATGTGCCTACGGTAAATATAAAATACAGCATCGACGGCGGATCGACTGGGACGATTATTACCAATACTTTGAATGCTGATGGGTATTTGTGGGATCCGGTAGCCTGTCCGATTAGCGATAAATTGCGTATCCGCGTGGAAAGCAATGCTTTCCCCAATGATATCAATATTACTTCCGAAAATACTTTTGAGGTTAAGGGGACGGTGGCGATTACCAGCCCTAATAATTCCAATCAAAATGCCACGGCTTTAATTGTAGGTTCAGGCCATCTGATCACCTGGTCTAAAACCGGCGATATCGGCACGTTGGCTTTTTATTTTGCTCCTGACGGCGTAACTTACGGAGCGGCTTTTGCTACCGGTGTAGATTCTTCGCTGCCTAACTATAATTGGACTGTTCCAGATGCTGTAGATCTTAACGTGGATAATAAGATTAAGGTTGAAGCGGAAACCGATACTGATGTTAATGATGAATCAGAAGCCTTCCAGATCAAAGGTTCTCTGGATTTGGCGCCTGAGCCGGGCGGCTCACCTAATAATAGCGCTCCTTATCATGTGGGCGGCGATCCTATTGATGTCCAATGGAAATATACCGGTACCCTTGGCAATATTAGTTTATATTATGATACCAACAGCGGCCTGGACGGTTATCCTAATTTAATTACCACTAAGTCTTATAATAATAATGAAGACGGCAGCCATATCTGTCACTATTCTTGGCCGGTTCCTAATACTACCAGTAATAAATATAGGGTAAAGATTGTGCAGGTTTCTGATGCAACATATGTTAATGATGCATCAATTGCGGATTTCTCGGTTCATGGCACAGTTACTTTGGTTGCTCCGGGGAAAAATCCCGGCAGTCCCGAAACCTGGACGGTAAACGGCATATCTAATAATATCGACTGGAGTTTTACCGGCACCATCGCCAACGTTGATATTTATCTGGATACGGCCAGCGGAACAGGCGGTTATCCTATTGAAGTTCTGGCCGGACGCGCCGCTAACTCGCATCCTTATACTTGGCCTATTCCCACAGGACAATATGTTTTAGTTACTTCTGATACCTGCCGTATCCGGGTGAGCGATTCAACTGAACCTACCGTATATGGAGTTAGTACTAATGATTTTAAGATTAAACCGGTCCTGGAGATTACTAAGCCCGACGCGAATTCTAAATGGCGGGTTGAAGCAAGCCCGGATATTGAGTGGCTGGCCCCTAAAGGTAAGGTTGAGAAGATAAAGATAGAATATTCATTAGATGCCGGAAGTACTTGGGAGACCCCGGCGATTGCCGATAATTTGGATCCTACTTCTTTAAAATATGGCTGGACTATTCCAGATAGCCCTAATGGTGATACGGTAGTGCGGATATCTAAGGTTGGCGATAGCACTGTAAAAAGCGATTCTCAGTTATTTGCCATTATGGGAGTTTTACAATTGGTGCAGCCTAATGCCAATGTGAATATGCCCATTACCAATCACTATCTAATTAAATGGATTCCTACCGGTACGCTCGGTAAATGTAAAATAGAATATTCTACTGATTCCGGGCATACCGAATGGAAGAATGTGATTGGTGCAGAAGATATTAATGCCGGAACATCAGGGGCAACGGCTGAATTTGACTGGACAATTCCTGATGATCCTAGCGCAACGGTTCAGGCGCGTATTTATGAAAAAACTAATGCCAACGATGTAATTGATATCTCTACCGGGGAAAACGCAATTATCGGTAGTATATTTATGGTTCATCCGATGAACGCCGAGACGTTAGTCGTCGGTAAACCTTTTACTCTGGAGTGGACTTTTAACGGTAATATCCCGGGTTATGTGATTGATTATTTTGATGGAACATTATGGCATTCTATTATTGATCAGGCGGGTGCTTTGCCTGCCGGAACTAAGACTTACGCCTGGACGGTTCCGGATACGATTACGTCTACTGCTAAAGTTAAAGTTTCGGACAAGAGTAACGCGCAAGTATTCGGAGAGACTACCGCGGACAACTATATTAAGGGCTCGATACTGCTTACGGATCCCAATGGCTATAATACTTTAGCGGTCGGTGCGAATTTTGATGTAACTTGGGAGAAGACTGGGACTATTGGTAATTTAAAAATTGAATATTCTACGGATCCGACTTTTGCTACGGATTTACATACTGCGCATCCTGGTTGGCCATCTGCGACATTACCATTTCCCTGGGAAGTTCCTGATTTTATCCGCAATACTGTTTATCTACGCTTGACTAGTATCGGCGGTTTACCAGTGAGTGATGCCAGCGATAATCCATTTACCATTAAAGGCGCTTTTACGGCGATGAGCCCTAACGGCGGCCAGATTTGGTATAAAGATGAAACCAATAAAACTATTTCCTGGACGGCCAGTGGCACGATTACTAATGTAGATATTAAATATAAAACTTCTTTTAGCGGAAGTTACGATGGTGTTATTGTACTTAATGATCCCGGGCATAGTGTCGGCAGCAATCAATATATCTGGCCGGTCGTGCCGGATATCAACAGTGAAGATTGCTATATTAAAATAAGCGACCACAATAATTTAGCGATACCGATTGAGTCTGCGGCGCCGTTTTCCATGCGGCCGGTAATCAGCGTAAGCAAGCCGGTACTGGGGGCGGATTTTATTGTGGGGACTTCTTATAGTAATGCCATTGTCTGGAGCTTAAATGGTTCAGCCAAAGTTTCAAATGTGGATGTGCTTTTTAGCACCAATGGTATAAGCGGTCCGTTTGATAAGACGATTCTTACTGGAGTTGATGCGACGTTAGGGACTTGTAATTGGAGCAGCATCCCGGATAATCTTGGAGGCACTACGGTAGTTAAGGTTGTGGATAAAACTGGAGGGACGGGTAATCCCAATGTTTTTGGTTTGTCTGCGGTTTTTAACATTATTGGTTCCATTACTGTTCAGCAGCCAAATGATACTTCTAACTGGACAGTGGGGTCTACGGATAAAAATATTACCTGGTTATATACAGGAAGCATATCAGATGTAAATGTTTACTATGATTACGGTACTGGTTATGGCGATCCGATCGCTACAGGTATTTCTAAAGGTACGGGCGGTTCAGGAAGCTGGACATGGTCTCCGTCTATACCTGATTCAGTATCAAATAGCGTAAAAGTAAAAGTTACCTCTGTTGGTAATCCTAATAAAGAATTAGATGAAAGTGTGGCCTTTAAGATTAAGGGATCATTTACCTTTAATGATCCTGGCCCGGCAGATGGAGAAGTTTTACCCGCTGGTTCAAGCTATTTGGTTAAATGGAGCAAGACTGGAACAAATATTCCTCAGATAAAACTAGAGTTCTCCACAGATGGCATTGCCTATAATAATATAGGAGGAGGCACTGGGTTATTTGATAACACAGGTGAGTATAACTGGTCAGTTCCTATTACGACTAATTCCAAAACTTGTAAGTTAAGAATATCTGATCCGAATAACGAAGAAGCAACCCGGGCAATATCTGCAACTTTTGAAGTCCGTGCAATTATCGCGGTTACTTCGCCTATTGCTACGGATAAATGGACGATTGGTACAAGCAATAACAATATCGCTTGGTCAGTTACCGGCATAGTAGATAATGTCCGTATCGATTATTCCAAGGATAACGGTGCAGATCTTTATGCTTATAACATTGTTGCTTCCCGTGGTTCTGCGCTTAGCCCGTATGATTGGAGCATTCCTACAAATCAGGATATACTATCCGCCGCTGGTGCTAAAATTAAAGTATCGGATGCCGGATATGCCGTAGTCTATTGTCCCAGCCCGAGCTTTATGGTTAAAAGCGGGATCAGTATTACTGCTCCGACTACTGCTACGATCGGCCATATCAGTGATCCATTCTCGATTGCCTGGACTACTCTGGGTACCGCGCCGATGGGTAATGTAAGTATTTATTTTTCTAAAACCGGTAATCCTCCCTGGGGAACTGCTGTAGCTACTGTTGCTTTTAACGCCAGCCCATACGCGGGATTTAGTTTGCCTCTGGATTCAATCACTAATAATGCCAAAGCAGCTAAGGTGCGGATAGAACAAGTGAATAATACCGAGGTATTCGCAGAGAGTGATGCCTTTGAGATTGAAGGTAAAATTGTTATGAATGAGCCGATTGAATCCGGGTTGAAATGGGCAGTTGGTTCAACTCATCAGATCAAATGGACTCCACAAGGAACATATTCTCCGATTAAAGTAGAATATTCTACGAACGGTTTTAGCGATGAAGGCCAGACGCATTTAATTCAGGAAGTGGCTAACTCTGCTCATAATGTTCAAAAAACATTTGATTGGGAAATTCCTGATGCGGTCAGTAATAGTGTAAAAGTTAGAATAAGCCATTCTGCCGATGTCAATGTTGCTGCTGTTTGTGCTAATGCTATAAAAATATTGGGTGCGATTACCGATATTGTTCCTAACGGCGGCCAGGTCTGGTATAAAGGAGATTCCAAAGATATCAGCTGGTATGAATATGGAACAATCTCTAATGTAAAAATTGAATATAAAACTACCCCCACGGGGGGCTTGAGTACAATTATTGCTGATCATAGCGGACATCTTCCTGGAGCTAACTCTTATACTTGGACCTCAGTTGCCGATGAGAATTCCGAGACCTGTTTTATTAGGGTATCTGATGCTGACCCATTAAGATATCCGGATGTGTATGGTGTATCTGCGGCGGCCTTCTCTATGAGACCTAAGATAACCGTAAGCCAGCCGGCCCAGGATGTAAATTTAGTGGTCGGCTCTAACTCTAACACCATTGCCTGGAGCTTAAATGGTTCCACTAAAGTCTCCTACGTTAAATTGTATTATTCTAAAAATGCAGGTGAATTTACCAATGTCATTAATGATACCGGTACTGTGGATGCGACACAAAATTATACCTGGAACAATATCCCCGATGCGATTAGTGATGATATTAAGGTTAGGGTGGTAGATAACGGTAATGTCAATGTCTACGGCACCAGTGCCAGTTTTGATATCATCGGTTCATTCACCATTCAGCAGCCGGATGCCAGCCAGAACTGGTTAGTTGGGGCGACGGATAAAAATATTACCTGGCTATATAAAGGTAGCATGGGTACGGCGGATATCTTCTAT
>JAPLLZ010000048.1 GCA_026387265.1 Candidatus Omnitrophota bacterium | reverse complement strand
TCCTGCGGAATCAATAAGAGAGAGAAGAGATCGTGATAAATAATAAAGAGGGATATTTATGCATATTTTTTTAACCGGAGCAACCGGATTTTTAGGAACAGTTCTTCTGCGGGATTTACTTATCCGGGGGCACACAGTGACCGCCCTGGCGCGTGCAAAACACGGAATTAGTGCATTAGACAGGATAAGAGGGCGCTTATTTGATTATGATTCCAACTTTCTTTTTGATCAGGCTATTGGTAATACTTTATTTATTGCCCAGCAAGGTTTAAGCGGAGAATATTTCGGGTTGGATAAGGAAGATTACTTTAGGTATGCGGGATTAGCGGATATGATAATTCATAATGCCGCTTGTACGGAGCTAGAGGCGGATTGGAGCATTTATGAAGAAGTAAATATTAGAGGTACTAAGGAGGCAATTGAATTTGCTGCGCATACCTCCGGTAAGTCTCTTGCTTATACAAGTTCAGCTTATGTTGCCGGCACCCGAAGTGGCCGGGTTTATGAGGATGAACTTATTGCCGAAGGATCTTTTCGAAACGGATATGAGCAAAGCAAGGCTCTTTCGGAAAATGAAGTACGCAAGGCTGCCTCTAGTGGAAAGATTAGGGCGATGATTTTTAGGCCCAGCATTATTATCGGCAGTTCAAGTAACGGATGGATGTGTGAAGAGCACCATTTTTTTGATTTTATATTTCGGCTTTCTTTAATCCATAAAATAATCCTCAAGCAGCTTAGTTCTCTGAAGATTAAAGTTGATTACCAGTTTCGTATTCCCGGAGATCCTCAGACAACCAAAAACTTCGTTCCGGTAGATTACGTTGCAAATTCGATTTCGCAGTTGATTGAGAAAAGCCAGGCCTGGGGAAAAGCTTTCCATCTGACCCATCCCTATCCGCTTAAGCTTAAAATGCTGGAAGGCTATGTTCAAAAAGCTTTGGGTTGGCTGGAGATTAAACTTTGCTCAAAAGAAGAGATTAAAAATCTTTCACCGCTTGAGCAAAGGTTCTTTCGTTCGACTAAAATTTACGAAAAGTATTTCTGGGAGGAGCCTTTTTTTGACCAAAGCAGCCTAAGATTAGTTTTAGGTAGCTGCTTGCCGGTGCCTGAGCCTATATCCCAGGAATTAGTAAGCCAAATAGTTGAATTTATTAAAGTAAAACACATCCGTAGAAAAAATTTAAAATTAAACAGGGATAAGTAGGCATTTTTTAATCTCATTCTTATTCGTCGCAAACTACATGTAGGAGATTCTGTGGAATTCCGTCAGCAGCAGATTAACATAGCAACATTATTGGTTGTTTTTTTCTTAAACATATTTCTGCTAGATGCGGCGTTGGCTGAAACTAAAACCATACGCAGGCCGGATGGTTCGGTATATGTTGAGCTGTCGATGAAGGACGGCAAAAAAGATGGGCAGAAAATATTATACGGGGCGGATGGAGTAGTTCAATCTGTTTCTACCTACAAAGATGATTTGCAGGAGGGGCCGGAAACAGTGTTTTGGAGTGATGGTACGTTGCAGGCCCGTAAAATGTATAGAAACGGTCAATTGGAAGGGGAAGTGCAGTATTTTGAGAATAAGCGTTTGGTTTCCGAGCAGATGTATAAAAATGGCAAGCGCGAAGGGTTGACTAAGTTTTATTATGATGACGGCGCATTAAGAAACGAGTTGCCTTATAAAGAGGGTAAAAAAGAAGGAACATGTAAGTTTTATGATTCTAAGGGAACAATGTTTTTAGAGCAGGAATACAAGAATGATAAAAGAGAAGGCTTGTCCAGGTGTTATCAGGCTTTTACGCCGGTGAAACTTGATAGTAAGTTCATGGAGAAGTTGCATGCTGAAGAAGGGTATGCTCCTGGGCAGCTGGTGATGGAAGTTTCTTTTGTGGCAGATAAACGTGAAGGTATCGGTAAATATTATTCAAATACAGGTAGGGTTGTTTATGAAGAAGAGTTTAAGGGTGGAGTTTTAGACGGTGTTTGCAAAGGTTATTATGAAGACGCAACACTAAAATCGACAGAGCCATATGCTAATGGTAAATTAAATGGTTTAGCCAAATATTATTATAAAAACGGAAAGCTCAGCAGCCTGGTTTCTTTTGCTGAAGACAAGCGTCAGGGGGTAACCCGGTTATATTCCGAAGCAGGTGATTTTGAGTCAGAAGAACCCTATCAGAATGATCTTTTACAGGGAGAAAAGAAATCTTATTATCCAAATGGAAAATTAAAAGAAATTAAGCCTTATATTAAAGATAATACAAGCGGGATGTGGAGATTTTTCTATGAGAGTGGCAAGGTAAGGGCAGAGAGTTTATATGAAGACGGCAGAACGGTGAAAAATTGGGTCTGTTATGATGAAAACGGCAAAGTTACTAACGATGTAACGTATTAGATTTTCTTGTAAATCTCCCGATCAAGGTTTATAATAAATACCATTACTTTATTAATTTTATGTCTAGCGTAATCCGCAGGAGTAACAATGATTGAAATGGAGTTAAATAAAATTGTAATTGATGAAAAAAGGCATGATCAGCTGATTGCTTTAAAAGAAAAAGGAGGCTTGCGGATTTTACCGATTGTTATCGGTTTAAATGAAGCTTCCGCTATAAAATTAAAGATCAGCGGCTTTAATCCTCCGCGGCCGTTAACTCATGATTTAATAGTTACGATTATTCAGGAGCTTGCGGCAACTGTGGAAAGAGTCATAGTCGATAAACTGGAAGAGAATACTTTTTTTGCCAAGATTGTTCTTAAGACTGCTGATGGCGCGCTTAAAACTATTGATGCCCGGCCAAGTGACAGTATTGCTTTGGCGGTAAGATTTCATGCGCCGATTTTAGTTGATGATGAGATTATTAAGCAGTATGAGTCGTTTAATAAAGAGAAGCTTTAGAGCGGATGTTCTTTTTTGCCCACCCGGTAATTAAAAGTGCTGCGTAATTAGACCTATGCTTAAGTTTGACCTAAAAGATCAGAATATTTTACACCCTATTTATAGTTTTTCTAAAGCTAAGAAAGTAAAATTATACTTAGTCGGTGGAGCTCTGCGGGATTTAATTTTAGGTAGGATCAAAGATAATCCGGATTTTGATTTTTGTTTAAAATCCGGCGCTTTAAAATTCGGCGAAAAACTGGCTCGGGAGTTAAGGTGTGCTTTTGTGGTTTTGGATGAGGAGCATGCTGCCTGCCGTTTAGTTAAAAAAATAAACCAAAAGATTTATACCTTTGATTTTTCGGATTTCCGTGCTCCAACTTTGGAAAAAGATCTTCTGCACCGTGATTTTACGATCAACTCCATGGCCGTAGCCTTAGGGGATGTATTTGGGGGGAAAGATCTAAATACTTTGATTGTTGATCCATATTCCGGCAAGGTGGATCTTAAAACTGGTATTATTAAGGTTACTGGGTTGGGTTCTTTTAAAGAAGATCCGTTAAGAATATTGCGGGCTTTTAGTTTTAGCTGCATGCTCGGTTTTAATTTAAGCAAAGAAACATTACGTTTAGCCAAAAAAGAAAAAAGCAAGATCAGCAAGGTATCTAGTGAGCGTATTCGCGAGGAATTATTTAAGATCCTGGATAGTTCTATGGCGTATACTTGTTTAGCCAGCCTGGATAAATTAAAGATTCTGGAGATTATTTTTCCGGAGATTAAGCCTATGCGTGGGATTGGGCAGGGGCCTTATCATCATCTGGATGTTTGGCAACATACCTTAGAAACTTTAAATCAGTTTGAGTTAATTATTAAGTGGGCTAAAAAAACTCCCGCAATATTTGATTATTTACAGGAAGAGGTGGCAGGCTTGCGTAAAAGATCTAGCTTGCTTAAATTGGCTTGTATATTGCATGATGTAGGAAAACCAAAGTCTTTGCGCCGGGAAAAAGGTAAGATTATTTTTCATGGACATGAGAGAGTGGGGTTAGGTTTAACCCGGGTAATTTCGCGTAGATTAAAATTGTCTAATGATGAATCCCGGCATTTAGGGGGGATTGTCCTTTGGCATTTAAGGCCAGGGTATCTGGCGGATAATCCTCATCCGACGGCACGGGCGATTTTCCGGTATTTCGGTGATACCGGCACTGATGCGCTTGCCGTACTTTTATTATCTTTAGCGGATCAGCGTGCAACTAAAGGTCCGTTGACTACGGCGCTTTCCCGGCTGCGCCATGAGAAAACAGTTAAGGCTTTAATTCGTAAAACATTAAAACAAAAAGATGAAAAGAAATTAGTACGTTTATTAAACGGCAATGATCTTATGAATCGATTTAAATTGCCGGCCTCGCCTTTGATCGGCAAGCTTTTGATAGAGCTGGAAGAGGCGCAAGCTATCGGTAAGATTAAAAATAAAAAAGAAGCCTGGAAGTTAGCTTCGAAATTAATCACCCGTAAATGAAGAAGTTTCTTATAATTGTTTTAATCCTCTTTTTAATCCTCTTTGGCGTCACCTTATATCTAAATAAGGTACTCTTTCCTAAAAAAATTAAAGCGTTAATTGTTTCGACATTAACCACTCAGACCGGTAAGAATGTTACTCTGAAATCGCTGGAGTTTAGTTTCCTTCGAGGTTTAGTTTTGCGCGATCTGGTGGTCTCTGACGGCAAGACTGTATTCTTAAGTACGCGCCAGGCAACCTGCACAGTTTTTTTCTGGCCGATTTTTAAAAAACAGATTATTATTCCCAGCATAAACCTTAAATCCCCGTATATTTTTATTCAGCGGAGGCTAGATAACAGTTTTAATCTGCAGGATTTTTTTCTGCTTAAAGGGGCTTCTGCCAAAAAGTCAGAATTTAGCGTGGCGGTTTTTAAGCTGACTATTTCTGATGGCGATATAGTCTTTCAGGATGATACCCTGCCTGTTAAATTTAAAAAAGAAATCAAGAATATCAAGCTTAATTTGCAGCTAGGGTTGCCGGTAAAATTCAGGTTTAATCTTACGGCCGAGCTGGTTAATCCGATACCGGTAATTATTAATGTTTCTGGTGATTATAAAATCTTAAGCAGGGAATTAACCGGGCAGCTGAGCTTGAAGAATCTATCCGTCCAGGAATTCGGTGCTTATTACAGCGATTTAGGCAGTTTATTCTCCGGATTAGTAGATTTGCAAGCCCAGGTTAATCTGAAGAACCAGTTGTTAGGTGTTGATCTTACGGCTAAGGCAGATAACTTACTCTTTGCAAAAGATAATTTAAAAGCTAAATTGGGTTCTCAAATACAAAGTAAGTTTGTTTATAACCTGGATACTAAAAAACTTGAGTTTGACGGTACTTGCGATATTAAACAGGCGGATATTACCGGCCTGGAATTTTTAGGGCAGGTAAAGAACTTAAGCGGCAAATTTGTTTTTAATCAACGTTCTTTAGTTGCCGATAGCATCAAGGCAGAATTAATGGGCGTACCGTTTAAAATTAATCTGGGGATTAAAGATTTTAGCACCAAGGTACTTAACATTGATACAGATTTTGATTTAAACATTCTGCCGGCTATTGTTAAGGATAAATTTAACTTTTCTGCAATTAACTCTGCTACCGGCCGGGCAGCTTTAACGATAAAAATACATCCGGGTAACCGGGGTGCCTGGATAGTGCAGGGGGATTTGGGTATTATTGGAGCAAGCTTAAAATTTGATAAAGTAGACAGTCTGGTTGAGGAGATTGGCGCTAAACTTGAATTTAGCCAAGAAGGGCTAAGTTGGGCGGACACGAAATTTAAATATAAGGGCGCAAGCTATCAGAGCAGCGGAACCCTATTTGATTTCTCTTCCCCTAAGATTAAAGCAAAACTTTTCTCTGATGATTTATCAGTTACCGGAGACTTTGATTTATTAGATAAAATAATTAAGATCGGACAGTTTAAGGGTAAGTATCTTGATTCGCAGTTTTTAGTTAGCGGTAGTATTGATCAAACCAATCCGGCTAAGCCGCAGGCGGTTTTAACCGGCAGCATTAATCTGGAATTGAGTAATTTAAATAAATTACTGGAGAAAATATATCCGCAGATAAAAACTATTCCTGCTTTAGGCCAGTTGGATACGCAGTTTAGCTTAAGCGGGCCGCTTACTGATTTTAAGAATTGTTACTTACAGGCGAAATCAACCAGTGGCAATTTTTCTTTGTATGGTTTAAAAGCTACGGATTTATCTTTAGATTTCCTGCAAGAGCAGGGTATCGCTAAGATCATGGTTCTTTATTTTTCTTTTTATGATGGAGTAATCCAGGGAACCGGCGCATTAAATTTTAATACGGAGGATTTGGCTTACCAAGTGGAGCTAAATGCCAGCGGAATTAATCTGGGAAAGCTTAAGCTGGATACGCAGTCAAAGGATAAAAACATTTCCGGAATTTTTTTGGGACAGGTTAAGCTTAACGGCGCCGGCAGTGATTTGAATAAACTTGATGCCGCCGGAAATTTCGCGGTAAGCCATGGAAGGTTGGGAGAATTAAATTTACTTCAGGGGTTAGGTAAATTACTATTGGCTAAAGACCTGGGGAGTATTGAATTTACTGAGTGCGACTGCTATTTTTTGCTAAAAAATAAATTTATTTATACGGATAAACTAAAAATTTACAGCAATATTGTTAATCTTGCCGGCCCAGTTAAGATTGGCTTTGACAACTCTTTAGAAGGGGCTTTAGACGTGGAGATATTAAACGAAATGGTGCCTTTGGAGGGTACGTTTAAGGATGTTACTACCGCCATTATCGGTAAGGGTGGTAAATTCGGAACAATTAAATTAGGCGGAACTTTGAATGAGCCGAAATATTCATTTAAGACGGCGGTGGGTAATATTATTCAAGGGATAACGAATATGCTTTTTAAAAAATAATTTCTATCAGTAAAATAAGGAGGAGAAATGCCAACGAAAAAATTTTTACTTGAAGAAAAAGATATTCCCCGGCAATGGTATAACCTGGCTGCTGATTTGCCTACCCCCATGCATCCGCCTTTATGCCCTGATGGATCGCCACTTAAGCCGGAAATGCTGGAACGGGTATTTCCCGGAAATATTATCGAGCAGGAAGTTTCTAGATCCCGCTGGATTGATATTCCGGAAGAGATTTTGGAAATTCTTACTTTGTGGAGGCCCGCCCCGCTACGTCGGGCTTTGCGGTTAGAGAAGTATTTAAAAACTCCGGCGCGCATTTATTATAAAGATGAGAGTGTAAGCCCCGCTGGTAGCCATAAGCCTAATACCGCCGTAGCTCAAGCTTGGTATAATAAAAAATTCGGGATTAAGCGGTTAACTACGGAAACCGGAGCCGGCCAATGGGGCTCGGCTTTGGCGTTTGCCTGTAATTTAATCGGCCTTAAATGCCGGGTTTATATGGTGCGGATTAGTTTTGACCAGAAGCCGATGCGTAAAACAATGATGCAGACTTGGGGGGCGGAATGTTTAGCTAGCCCTAGTCCTCATACGCATGCCGGACGGGCAATCCTAAAAGAAATGCCGCATACTCCCGGAAGTTTAGGTATTGCAATCAGCGAAGCAGTTGAGGATGCTTTATCTGATAAAAGCGGTAAATCCCGCTATACTTTAGGCAGTGTGCTTAACCATGTTTTATTGCATCAGACGATTATTGGTTTAGAAGCGAAAAAACAGTTGAAAATAGCGCGGGAGAAAAATCCGGATGTGGTTATCGGCTGCGTTGGAGGAGGGAGTAATTTTGCAGGAATTGCGTTTCCTTTTATTTGCGACAAAATTCATGGAGAAAAAATCGAAATAATTCCGGTTGAGCCAACTGCCTGTCCAAGTTTAACTAAAGGGCCGTTTACTTACGATTTTGGAGATGTTGCCGGGCTTACTCCGTTATTGCCGATGTATACGCTTGGCCATAGGTTTGTGCCTGAGCCGATTCATGCCGGTGGTTTGCGCTATCATGGCATGGCTCCTTTAGTCAGCCACGCCGCAGCGCAAGGTTTGATTAAACCTCAGGCTTATGACCAACTTAAATGTTATGAATCAGCTTTACTTTGGGCAAGGACTGAAGGGACAATTCCAGCTCCGGAAACCAGCCATGCCATTGCCTGTGCGATTGATGAAGCTAAAAAGGCTAAGCAAGAGGGTAAACAGAAAGTAATCTTATTCTGCTATAGCGGGCATGGGTTGATGGATTTATCCGGGTATGATAAGTTTTTATCCGGGAAACTTACTAAGTATGCTCTGCCGAAGAATAAACTGCGGCAGTCATTGAAGGCAATTAAAAACTTGCCTAGAATAAAATGAGAGAACAATTAATTAAGCGGGTGGATTCTGGTAAGCAGAGTTTTATTCCGGTATTAGTTATTTTAATACTATTTGGTTTTAGGCTTGCGGCCAATGCCGATACTTTGTATCTTAAAAATGGCCGTAACATTGAAGGAGTGATTACAAAAGAAGATGAGCATAATGTTAGTTTGGAAGTAAACTGTGGAATAGTCAAATTTTCAAAAGAGCAGATTAATAGTATTGAGCGGTCTTCTACAGAGGATGTGCAGTTAATCAGGCAGGGATGGGTTAGTGAAAAGGAGGCTTTAGCAGTTAAAACTAAAGAGATCCGGCAGAAGCAGGCTTTAGAAGCTAAACAGATCCAGGAGAAACAGGAGCATGAACCTAAACAGGCAGTATTGGATAAGCAAAACGGACAGGTAACAGTAATGACGATGTTGAATAAAAAAGTTCAGGCTAATCTCGTTTTAGATACTGGTGCATCTTGTATCGCGCTATCTAGTAAAATAGCCGCTATTTTGGGGATAGATACCACTATTCATAACGATAGTGGTGTTTTTGAGATGATCTTAGCGGATGGCCGTAAGGTAAAAGCTAAGAGAATTATTTTAGATACTGTCAGCGTCCAGGGGTCGGAAGTAGAAAAAGTAGAAGCAGCAGTTTTACCGGAACAGGTGGATAGTGTTATTGCTCATGATGGATTATTGGGGATGTCTTTTTTGAAAAACTTTAATTTTAAGATTGATCAAAAGAGCAACAAACTAACCTTGGAGAGAATATAGATGAAATCATTTACCGAATATCTCTACTTTGAAACCATTCAAAGGCAGGAATTTATCAATATTACCGATCAAGTTCAGAAAGTTTTGTCTAAAAGTAAAATTAAAGAAGGGCTTTGCCTGGTTAATCCGATGCATATTACCGCCAGCGTTTTTATTAATGATGATGAAAGCGGATTGCATCAGGATTTTTCTTTATGGCTTGAGAAACTGGCGCCGTTTGGCAAAGATAAATACCGGCATAACCTTACCGGTGAAGATAATGCGGATGCGCATTTAAAACGTACGATCATGGGTAGAGAAGTGGTGGTGGCAGTAACCAATGGTAAATTGGATTTTGGCCCCTGGGAGCAGATTTTTTACGGAGAATTTGACGGACAAAGAAAGAAAAGGGTGCTCATAAAAATAATCGGTGAATAGGGGGAGTAATTATTTCTTTCTATAGTTTTTTATAAAGTTACCCAGGAGAAAGGGTGGCTAAAAACACAAAATTAAGAATTGTATGAACAAAAAATTACTTTATAGAGATAAGAGGAATTTCTCCGTAAAAGGAATAAAGCAGGCTGTAATTTAAGTTTTCTAGTAGGAAAATATGTTTTTAATCTTGGGGCTGGATGGTTTGTTGTGGCCATTGAAATATTTCTAGCCTTTTTATTGGTAGGAGTAAAGATGAAGATAAAAAATACGGAAATTAAGGTATTAATGGGGGATATTACTGAGTTGCGGGTAGATGCGATTGTTAACGCTGCCAACAACCAATTATTGATGGGTGGAGGGGTGGCGGGGGCAATTAAACGTAAAGGCGGACAGATTATCGAAGAAGAGGCATTGAGTAAAGGCCCGATTGAAATAGGAGAAGCTATTGCTACGGGTGCCGGGGAGTTGGCGGCAAAATATGTTATTCATGCTGCGACGATGGGCATGGATTTTAAAACCGATGAAGTAAAAATTCGCAATGCCTGCAGAAATTCACTTCAAGCTGCCAATCAGCTAAAGATTAATTCCATTGCTTTTCCGGCTTTAGGCTGTGGTACGGGTGGCTTTCCATTATTGGCATCTGCAAAAATTATGGCCCAGGAGGTTTTAAGATATCTGCGTCAGAAAAGTATTTCTTTGACTGAAATAACCTTTTGTTTAAATAATCAGGAGGCATTTACAGTTTTTAAGCAAGGCGTCCTAGGATACTTAGAGTATGTAACTACAAAATTATCCGGTGGCCCATATGTGACGGTAGATGTGCTTATTGAGTTACCTCAAGGCATTGTGATTATTAAGCGGAGCAATCCACCTTTTGGTTGGGCTTTACCCGGTGGTTTTGTAGATTATGGTGAAAGCTTGGAAGATGCAGTGATTCGTGAAGCCAAAGAAGAGACGGGTTTAGATTTAATTCAGCCAAAACAGTTGCATACTTATTCTGATCCTGCGCGTGATGTGCGGTTTCATACGATTAGCACAATTTTTACCGCTAAAGCTCAGGGGGTTCCTAAGGCTGGTGATGATGCCGCGGATATCAAAATAATTACGGCCAGCCAGATAGAAAAGTTAAAGTTTGCTTTTGACCATAAAAAGATCCTTGGGGATTATTTTAAAAGTAAATAATCCGCCACAAAGAAAATAAAAGGGGACGGTTCTCTTGTTTCAAAACTAACTTAAGAGAACCGTCCCCTTTTATTTAGCCTTCGCGCAGTTGTTTTTCCGCATCGACAATA
>JAPLLZ010000036.1 GCA_026387265.1 Candidatus Omnitrophota bacterium | reverse complement strand
CAAATGCGTCTTCTTTATTTAAACACCCTTCAAAATATATTAATTCAAAAGGGCCTCTGTTTTTCGTTGCTGTTACTTTACCTTCATTATGCTCACCGAAGCGTTTCCGTAAATTAACAGTTGTGCCGGTGTAACAGTTGCTGTCTTTTCTACTCCTAATTACGTAAGTATATACCATGAGCCGTAATCTCTAACGGGGCGAACTGCATAAACTTATTACTAATTTTTCCAAAGCAAAGGCAGGTTTCAGCCTGCCTGTTTTTATTTCCAGATCACACCCTAAAAGAAGCCTTAATTTCTTCCTGGAACTTAAGCTCTGCAGGTCATGCTTTTCCCAGGCATAACGCAACCCGCCTAAAATACGCTCAGGAGCTTCTCCGTTTTTCAGCAACTGATTTAATAAGCGCAGGGCTGAGTCTGTTTTTCTTAATTCGATCTGGCGATTCAACGCGAAGGTATCCGGATTAACCGTTTCTTTAAAACGAAAAGTGCGGCCATGCGTCCCGATGCCTTTAATAAACTCATCCTTATAATCATACTGATCGAAATCTAAAACCAAAACTAATTGTTTAAGAGGCTTTTGGGAAAAATCCAGTAGAAAATTCCGTGATGGTTCATCCAACTGCTGGGCATCTTTAATCACAACAATTCTCTTAGCGCTCTTTACCGGGATAGACAGAAACCTTTCCTGAATATCCTTTAATTTTATTTCTTTAGCATATAAAGTATCTAGATTAAAATCTTGCAGTTCTGGTGGGAGAAATTCCTGCTTTATTTTCTTAAGCTGGATTTCTTTGGCCGCAATATCCTGGCCGATAAGTAGATAGACCATATTACCATTGCTCAACTGTGCGTTCAACGATGCGGCGAGCCAAATCCTCAATAGCGTTATTTACCGCAGTGGCTTCGGGTACTTTAATACTAGCACTATTAATATTTTCAGCAGTAAAATAAGAATAGTTTCCGTTGAAATTATTTTCCTGCCAAAGCATTTTATTCTCTTTGGTATCCCACAGGCTGATATTTACATAGATATTAATACGGTATTCAGTAACATTCTCAGTGTCATGAGTATAGCTTAAGGGATCTTTACGATACTCCACTAATTCTCCTTTAAGCACCAAATCCGCAGCGCCTTCCTTGGCTGGTCTAAGATTACCGTCAAAAAGATACCGGTTAATTACTTTTTTAGTAATATCCGTTTCTAGCATAGGCCGGTAAATGCGATATTTATTCGCCGAGAATGATTCCTGGGCTATATCTACTTTATTTAAAAAAGGAGCAACATAAATTGTGTTGTAAGTCCCGTAAAGCATCGAGCGGGTAGTGTAACCGCATCCAGTTAAGGCTAGTGCTAATAAAATGCATACGGTAGATGCTAAAAAAACATAACTAATTCTGTTTTTCATTTTTCTGCTCCATTATCTGCAATCTGGCCGCCGCCTGGACTGCCCAGGGGCTCTGCGTATAATCATTGATTACACTATTATAATAAATTTTAGCTGCATCAAAAGCTTTTTGTTTTTCGTAAAAAGCTCCGATATTGTAGCTTGCCTCAGCTTCTTTTTCCCGAATCTGATTAATATTTTTTTCCGCATCTAATGAAAGCACAGCATCCGGATGTTCCTTAACAAAATCCTCAAATTTCTCCTTAGCTTCCTGGGCTGAACCCTGGTCATAAGCAAATCCTTTGGATAAAAGCGACCGGCAGGAAGCAATCTGGAATTTGGCTGCTGCTGACCATTCACTATCCGGATAACGGGAGACTACTTTATTAAATTCATCCTCTGCTTCATAATAACGCATTAATCCTTTTAAAACCAAACCTAATTTATATTGCGCTTTGGGAGCCAAGGGTCCGTAAGTAGAATTTTCTACCACTTTGCCGAATATCTCAATCGCCGGATTCTCCACCGGCAAAGTTACACCTAAGGCTTTACGCTTCTCCCCGGACATAAACCTCTCCGCAATCTTATATTCAAGCTCGATAATTTCCTGGATGCGTTCGCTAAAAGGGTATTTATCAATAACCATTTGATAAGCCTGATAGGCTTCATATAGCTTACCCTCTTTCTCTTCGGCTAGGCCTAAATAATACTGGCTTTCAGCTGCCTCAGCAGACTTGGGGAAAGCTTTGAGTAATTTACGAAATTCCTTTTTTGCCTCTTCATATCTGTTCCCGTCGAAAAAAGACTTAGCATATGCAAACTGCTCTTTGGGATTATCCTTAGGCAGGTTCTTAGGATTAACCCATTTGCCGGTCTTGGGAGTCCAGATCCAATAAGCATGCGCCGGTTGGATAGACAAAAAAGAAATTATTAACAAACTTAAGATTATGCGTTTCATAATATTATGAGTTTATCATCGCCAGACGGCTTTGTCAAAGACAAAATCTACGGTAAGCGATAAGCTATAAGTGGTAAGCTTAAGGCTTATAACTTACAGCTTAAGGCTTAAATTAAGTTCTTAGAAATAAATATAGGCAAAGGGCAGTTTAATCAAAGCCGTATTGATATTCAAAAGCAAAGTAATCAACATCGCAGTGGGAAAACTAAAAATATCCGCTAAGCCCGGACAAAGCCAACCTGATAGAACTAAAGTAAATCCGCATAGAGTAATGAGTGTGGCCAGCGGAACAATCAGGATATTGGCTAAAACAGTTACCGGAACAACAACACGAAAATTCCAGGCAATAATCAACGCCGTACCAAGCCAGGCAGAAAGCGAAACTAAACAACCTCCAATGATGAATTTCAGCGCTTTAATTCTGCATAACTCTAAACCAACTAAAGCCTTTAACTTGGGATATAAGTACACAATAGCTAATACGCTAACGAAAGAAAGCTCAAAACCTATATCCAAAAGCTGCTGGGGGTTAACCACTAAAATAAATAACGCTGCCAGCCCTAAAGCATTATATATATCCGGCTCTCTTTTTAGAAAATATGCCGCCAGGAAAGTTAATCCCATCACCGTAGCACGGATCACCGGATTAGTTGCTCCGGTTACCAGGCAATAAATTAACAAACAAACCGCAATCAGAATAATACGCCACTTACGCGGTAGGCGCAGGATTTTAAGCAACAAATTAATAATAAAAGCCATAATGCCTACATTAAAACCACTAACTACTAAAATATGCACAGTGCCGGATTTAACCATAGAATCATTCACTAGCCAGGGGAGGTTGCGCTTTTGACCTAAAACCATCGCGCAAAGGATACTCGCCGGTAAATCCGGAAGATGCCGGCTAATAATTTGCTCCAAATAAGCTCGCAGCCGGATACAACTACCCGCTAATTTTATACCCCTAGCTTTATCCTGACGGATAATCTGACGGAAATCTTTAACCGGCATGACGGCGTAGATACCCTGACGCAGCAGAAAATCCTGATACCGATGGCGGGCATCATTAAAAGCATATACCTTGGTTAAATTACCCAGGAGTGTTAAACTATCTCCATAATTTAATTCCTGCGTAAAATCCATTTTAACCAGCAACTTTCCACAACATTTATACCCCTGCTTATCAATTTGAATTTCTTGTGTATTTAAAGTAAACCAGTAATGCCCATGCTTGGACTCCGCAACGCTGCTAACAAAACCGGTTACGCTACACACAACATTCCTCCTATAAGCAAGAAGATTACGTATATGGTACCGAGGCAACTTATATGAATTTTGCTCATTCAGATATCCGGCAAGCAGCGATAAAAATAATACTAATGCCAAGAATAAACTTTTTTCTTTTACCGCCAAAATTGCAAAGAACAAAACCATAACTGCCATTAACATAATTAACCAAAAATTAAGATGAATTATTCCGGAAAGAAAAATTCCCAAACAATAAAATATAGTCAAGCCGGCCAACAGTTTTTTCATTCAACAAAAAATACTTCTTTTAGCTTCTCAAAACGCTGTTTACCAATACCTCTGATATCTTTTAGCTCTTCCAGGTTGCTAAACTCTCTATGCAGATTACGATATTCTATAATACGCTGGGCTAATCCTGCGGGAATACTTCTAGTTCTGACCAACTCATCTAAATTTACTTTATTCAAGTCCAATTTGGCTAGTTGTATTTGAGGATAAATTACCCGAAAGACCCGGCCGTTAACTTTAATCAAGTTGCTTAAAATTAACCCGCAAAATGCTAAACTTAACAAGAATAAAGTAACTTTTCTTTCTTCCGGAGTAAGATAAAACATATTTGGCTCCTTTACTTAAATAGACGATAAAACTAAATAGATCTAACCGACAAAAGTATATTTTCCTTTATCACCTTTTATGAAAAATTGAATTCATTGTTCCGTAGAGACGCAAAATTTTGCGTCTCTACACTACCGGGAGTCTTTTTTTGGTAATTGTCGGGTTTTTAGTGTATACTTATTTTATGGCTAAGAAGATCTTAGTTATTGATGATGACTTTAATATCGCCAAAAAAAGTAAAGAAGAACTCCTCAAAGCAGGTTATGCAGTAGCAGTTGCCTATAGCGCCAAAGAAGGAATGGAAAAACTGATCGCAGAAAAACCGGATTGCGTGCTGTTGGATCTGGTCCTGCCGGATGAAAGCGGGTTTAAAGTAGCCCAGGATATCAAAGCCCTGCCTGAATTTATCGATATCCCGATTATCGCCGCTTCTTTAAAACATGAAGAAGTAGATAAACATATTGCCGCTAAAAGCGGCATTACTGTTTATGTCGAAAAACCTATTGATTATAAACGTCTGCTTTTTGATATTCAGGATGTTTTGGGCGGGAAATAATTTAAATTACGATATTCACCAGTTTTTGCGGGACAATAACAATCTTTTTCGGGGCTTTACCCTCTAACCAGGGAATTATTTTCTGATCTGCCAACACCAATTCTTTTAGTTTATCCTCGGATATATTACGGGCAACTTCAATTTTACTGCGCAACTTTCCATTAACCTGAATCGGCAGCTCGACATTTTCCTCCACTAAGAACTTCGCATCATATGACGGCCAGGGGCTTTTAAAAATACTTGTTTTATTCCCTAGAAGCTGCCAAATCTCTTCAGCAAAATGCGGGACAATCGGGCTAAGCATAATCACCAGGCTTTGAAAAACCTGACGGTCTGCACCTGAATGATAAATAGCATTGGTTAGTTCCATCAGGCTGGCAATCGCAGTATTAAATTTAAATTCACTAAAATCAGAGCTTACTTTTTTAATTGTTTTATGTAAATACTTAAGTATCTCCTGATCCGGATTTTCCAATAAATTATCCTGGATTCTCCAGACACGGTTTAGAAATCTAAACGCTCCTTCCAACCCGCGCTCATCCCACTCTAATTCTGTTTCCGGAGGAGCAGCAAATAATATGAACAAGCGCAGGGCATCTGCGCCGTAATCTTTAATCATTGAATCCGGATCCACAATATTACCCCGGGATTTCGACATTACTTCTCCGTCTTTTAAAACCATGCCCTGAGTAAGTAATTTATCAAATGGTTCATTAAAATCGATCATCTTTAAATCCTGGAAGAATTTGGTAAAGAAGCGCGAATATAATAAGTGCAGGATAGCATGCTCAATACCTCCGATGTATTGGTCTACCACCATCCAATATTTCGCTTCTTGCTGATCAAAAGGTGCTTCGGTAAAACTAGGAGAACAAAACCTTAAAAAATACCATGAAGAATCAAAAAAAGTAGCCATCGTATCAGTTTCCCGCCGGGCGGGCCCGGCGCATTTAGGACAACTTACTTCTACAAATTCTTTAACTTTAGCTAGAGGGCTACCACCCTCACCGGTAAACGGAGCATCCGCAGGCAGCTCTACCGGTAAATCTTTATACGCTACCGGAACAACTCCGCACTTAGGACAATAAATTATCGGAATCGGCGTGCCCCAATAACGCTGCCGCGAAATGAGCCAATCGCGCAGCCGCCAATGTGTCTGAATCCTGCCCATCCCGTTTTTCTCCATCCACTCCGCAATCTTGGTTTTAGCTTCTATATTTACAAGGCCATTAAATCCACCGGAGTTGACCTGGATACCTTCTCCTTCATAAGCTTCTTTTAATTCTTCTGCGGATTTTAAAGATCCGTCTTTGGGCATAATTACTAAACGCCGCGGCAGCTGATGCTCCTGTGCAAAAAGAAAATCCCGCTGATCATGCGTAGGCACAGCCATAATCGCGCCTGTGCCGTATTCCATTAAAACATAATCCGCTACCCAGATAGGAACCTCTTCATTATTTACCGGATTTCCGAAGAAGCGCGCACCACTTTACTTTCTTTAGAAACTTTTTCGATAAATTTTAAGGCTTTGCTCTCCTGCGGCTTACCCTTGATTAACTCTTTTACTAAATGATGCTCTGGAGCCAAAACAATATATGTTGCACCAAAAATAGTATCTACCCGCGTAGTAAACACCGGGATAATCTTATCGCTGCCCTTAAGGGGAAAGTTGATGTCCACTCCGGAGCTCTTGCCAATCCAGTTATTCTGCATGGCTAACACCCTATCCGGCCAATTTTTTAATTGCCCCAAATCTTCCAGCAGTCTTTCCTTATACTCGGTAATTTTTAAATACCACTGTTCGAGATCTTTTTGCTCAACTTTAGTGTGGCATCTCCAGCATGCGCCATCGGCTACTTCTTCGTTGGCTAAAGTAGTCTGGCAGCTGGAACACCAATTAACCCCCGAGGCTTTTTTGTATGCCAGGCCACGCTCAAACATCTTTAAAAATATCCACTGGTTCCACTTATAATAATCGCTATCACATGTAGAAACTTCCCTATCCCAATCATAGGAAAAACCCATTTTTTTCAATTCTGTTTCCATCTCTTTAATACATTTATGCGTCCAGATATCTGGCTGGGTTTTATTTTTGATAGCGGCATTTT
>JAPLLZ010000045.1 GCA_026387265.1 Candidatus Omnitrophota bacterium | reverse complement strand
AAAACTTCTAAAATTAATGTTTTTCCAGAAAGCATAGGATCAAGCCTTAACCCTCACATCAATCACTGCCTCAACCTCTCCACTGCGGCTAACCTCTACAATATAATCACCCGGGAGAATGTTATCAAAAAAACTGCTCCCGGACTCATTAACATAAGATTCTAACTCTAAACCATCTTTAATTAAGGTAACCCGTAGATTTTTATCAACCTTCAAAGCCGGCTTATCTTGAACCGTAATCGCAAGACTAAAACTCTTCATAAACTTATTCTGAATCTTAGCCATCACCCTAATCCGCTGCAAGTCTTTCAGAATACTTACCTCTTCCTTAAACTCAGTAATCTTCCTGCTGCGTAATAACGGAGCAGGAACCAGCTCCTGACCCAAAAGCACATCTCCGGTAGTCTGAATAATCTCTAGCGCTTTTTCTTTAAGCTGAAGGAATATCTCTAGCAGATTTTCGCGCCCAGCCCCTTCTACTAACTTTTTAACCTTTTCAAGTAATGGCACAGGAACATCTAAGCTCAAATGCGGTTGTATTTTAAACTGAGCACTTAGGTATTCAGAGCATAAATCGCATTTAATGGCGTGTTTTTGGATTAACTTCTTGTCTTGTGCCGGCAAGCTATCTTCCAGAAAACAAGCTAAACTTTCTGCATCCGGATGATCCTGCCCGGTAAACCGGTTGGAGGATTTCCACTCCTGATAGATAACTTTAACTATCCGTTCAAAATAATTAGTCATTCTTCTCCTTCACACCTTAATAGACGTTTTAATCAGAAAAATCTAACCTAAAAATCCTTTTTTCTTAAAACAATCCTGCAATTTCTCTAATATCCGGCTTTTACGCATATCCACCGCTCCACGGTTAATCTTAAGACTATCCTTAATTTCATCCAGGGTTAATTCCTGGTTTAAGAAAAGCTCCAGAAAATACTGTTCGCCAGATTCAAGCAAACTAATGCATTCCGTCAAAGTCTTGCGCTTATCCTGATCAATTAAAAACTCAACCGCTCCGGGTGCAAGATCTGCCATCAGATCTCCCAGGCTAAATCCTTCCTGGTTCTGAGCGTCAATAGACACCATTGGCTTAAGTTTACGCAAGTAGTCAATCGTAAAATTAATCGTAACCTGCCTTAACCAACTGGCTAGAGAACAACCGTTCTTACCCCGGTAAGTAGCTAGTTTTTTACAATTGTCCTTAATCAAAGAGTGGAATATTTCTTGGAAAATATCATCAACCTGCTCAGAAGAAGCTGTGCGCCCTTTAACAGATAAAACACTATGGATATAGTTATAGATTAAGCGGGAATAACGCGAGAGGAATTCAGCCCAAGCCTGTTTCTCACCCCTTAGGCAGCTTTGGAGAAACTCCAAGTCATTCATTCTGACTATTATAATCCTGAAGATTAAAATAAGCAAAAGGAAAAAGGCGTTTTCCTGTAAAAACAGAAAAACGCCCTTTTGAGAAACCAGCTACAATTATTACTTAAATAGTGTGTTTTTAATGATGAATGAAGCAAAAACAATGGAAACCATAGACATCAGCTTAATTAATATGTTTAAGCTGGGTCCAGAGGTATCTTTAAATGGATCTCCCACAGTATCACCAACTACCGTGGCTTTATGCGCTGCAGATCCTTTACCACCATGATGCCCTTCTTCTACGAATTTTTTGGCATTGTCCCAGGCACCACCAGAGTTAGCCATCATAACGGCTAAAACAAAACCGTTTCTGTGCTGCGGCAGTTGCAATAGTAACACAACGCGCGTAATCCGGCTTAGCTTTACCCTCCATGATACCAACTATCTCTTTAAACTGCCTGCGTACTTCAACCACGATTTTACCGGCTGCTCTACCCACTGCACGCATAGTTAAAGAACAGAATAAAAACGGTAGCATCCCACCTAAAAACAGACCGACTAACACTGTAGGATTCATCATGTTGGAATTTATGTCCCTACCAAACAGCATAACTTGATCTTTATAAGCAGCAATCAAAGCTAAAGCGGTTAATGCTGCAGAACCAATAGCAAACCCTTTTCCGGTTGCCGCGGTAGTATTTCCTAAAGCATCCAAAGCATCAGTACGCTTCCTTACTTCAGGAGGTAATTTAGCCATCTCTGCATTGCCACCAGCATTATCCGCTACCGGACCATAAGCATCAGTAGCCAAAGTAATACCTAATGTTGATAGCATACCAACTGCGGAAATTGCAATACCATAAAGCCCGGCATTAAAATTTGCTGCTCCACCGGACAAATAGAAACTTGCTAAAATAGCAATACACACAATAATTACCGGAATCGCAGTTGACATCATTCCTACAGCGATACCGCCAATAATTACGGTTGCCGGCCCAGTCAATGAAGCATCCGCTATTGAACGGGTAGGCTTAAAACCGCTAGAAGTATAATATTCAGTACACAAACCAATAAGCACTCCCGCCAGTAAACCTGCCAATACCGACCAATAAACACCTAAATGCTCAACACCTAAAGTTGCCTTAACTAAAAAGAAGGAAATTACTGCAACCAAAAAAGAGCTAGTAAAAACTCCTTTACGTAAAGCTGCTAAAAGCACTTTTTGGCTGGCCTGCTCTCCGCTTTTTACAAAAAAAGTACCGATAATCGAAGCAATTACTCCCACTGCCGCCATAACCATCGGAACAGTAACCCCGGCTATACCTAAACCGGCAGCTACACCTAAAGCAGATGTGGCGACAATTGAACCAACATAGGATTCGTAAAGATCAGCTCCCATACCGGCAACATCACCGACATTATCACCAACGTTATCCGCAATTACCGCCGGATTACGCGGATCATCTTCAGGAATACCTGCTTCTACCTTACCTACTAAATCTGCACCGACATCCGCAGCTTTAGTAAAGATGCCCCCGCCTACCCTGGCAAAAAGCGCCATAGAGCTGGCACCCATACCAAAACAAAGCATAGTTGAAGTAATTGCTGCAATTTTATCCGTTCCTAACGGAATAGCATGGCAGGAATAATACCAATTTAGAAAATAATACCATATACTCAAATCCAACAGTCCTAAACCTACAACTGTAAGGCCCATTACTGCCCCGCTTGAAAAAGCCACCCGTAACCCTGAGTTTAAACTTTTAGAAGCAGCCTGAGCAGTACGATTGGAAGCTTGAGTAGCGATAGACATACCAATAAAACCGGATAAGCCGGAGAAAATACCGCCGGTTAAAAAAGCAAACGGCACGAATATAACCAGATAATTCTTCAAAGCCATCGCCAGAAGAATAAAAAATACCACGACAAAAAACATAGAAACACCAAGATATTGCCTTTTCAAATAAGCCTGGGCGCCTACACGCACAGCACTGGCAATCTCTTTCATTTTATCTGTACCCTCATCCATCCGCAAAACACTTAAAGTCAGATAAAATGCAAAACCTAAAGCTAATATTGAACCTACCGGTGCTAATAACAACAAATCAAATCCCATCTTTACTACGCTCCTTTCAAAATTTGTTCATTTTACTACTTTTCCTAATGCTAAAAATTAAAAGTTATATTAACATAAAAGCAAAACTTGTCAATAACAATTCCCCTCTCATATTAAATTCATTAATAAAAACTAAACCCCAACCTGATATTTAAAAAATTCCTGGTAAGCCTGGCTTTTTGCCATTAAATCTGAATGCGCCCCCTCCTCAAATACGCCATCGTCTTTTAAAAAATATACCCGATCGGCATCTTTAATAGAAAATAGGCGGTGAGAAATAACTACTGTACTTAACCCTTGCCTTCTTTGCCTTATAGCGCAAAATATTGAATTTTCTGTAAAAGAATCTACTGAAGAAGTGGCTTCATCAAGAATTAATAAATCCGGATTTCGGATAATTGCGCGGGCAATCGCTATTCCCCCTTAGGCAATTGTTCTATAAAATCATGTACGCAGCTATCCCGGGCAGCCTGAACAATTTGATCCTGACTAATATTTTTTAAACCATAAACGATATTCTCTTTAATGGAAAGATCAAATAAATACGGTTGTTGAGTAGCTACAGCGATATGATCTCTTAAAGACTTTAATTTTATTGCTTTCAGATCTACCCCGTCTATAATTATCTTGCCCGCCTGAGGCTCATAAAGCCGCAAAATTAGATTAATTAAGGTTGTTTTACCACACCCCGAAGGCCCAACAATACCAACCCAAGAACTAGCAGGGATAACAAGATTAAGCTTATTAAAAATTACCTTTTCGTTTTGGAATCTGAATTCCACATTATTAAATGCAACATTACCCTTTATATTTTGAATAATTTTAGCATCCGGTAAATCTTTGATTTCCGGCTGAAAATCGATAACTTCAAAAAATCTTCTTAAAGATACCGTTTCCTGGACAAAAGAACTGAATCTACCGCTAAAGGATCCTAATATTCCTGCTAGTTGGCCGAAATAAAGCATCACAGCAGCATAACCTCCGATGGTAATCTTGCCCCGGATTATTAACCAACCACCATAAAAAGCAATTACCCCATAAACAGCTTTAGAAAAAAATGAAGAACCAATCTGGCCGATTATTGCCCAACGAAAACTTTTAATTTGCCAACGGATACTACCGATTAAAGACCTTAAATAATTATGCCTTTGGTAAACCTCCCAACCAAAAGCCTTAACAATGGAAATTTTTGAAAAAGCTTCATAAATTTCTTTTGAGATTTTAGCATTGTACTTCCAAATCTCTTCGTAAATAGGCCGAATTCTCTTTTGAAAATATAAGCTGCATAAAAACAACAACGGCCCTAAAATAACCAAGGATATGGTCATTTTAAAACTGACACAGAAACAGATTCCCAGAATAATTAACAGCTTAAGTATATTTACTATAAAACTTGGGCATTGTTCCAGTATAAAATTACTCACGCTTCCTATATCAAAAAGACGGAAAACATTTTCACCAGGAGATTTTTCTTGAAAAAAAACGTAATCTAAAGAATAGAGCTTGCGGATAAACTTATTGGTCAAATTTATTTTCAATTTTATAGCAAACTTATTTTTTAAAATATCACTCAGTATGCCAATTAATGTACTAAATAAAAATGCCGCTACCCCCAGAAAAGATAGATTTAAAAGGACGCTAAAATTTCTGGTTAAAAATGCATTATCCATAGCCAGTTTAGAAAAATAGGGCACAAGAAGGACAAAGCTTGAGGAGATCAAGCTAAGTAAAGATAAAAAAACTATCTCTTTTTTATAAATTAGTAGAAATAAAAAATTCCTCATGAGGATATTTGCTCCAACATTCACGCCTCTTATGGCGTTGATTAAATCTTTCTTACGAAATTAATCACCTTTTTATTGTTTTTAAATCCCAGGCTAAAACAAGGAACACTCCTGACAAAATCTTCGCAATAAGAAAGGATACTGGTTAAACATTTTTCATTCCAAAAGGTAGGAAAAAGATTCGGGTACAGTAAACTAAACGCCTCTTTTGAAGAAATTTTTCTCACTGTATTCCCAGGCGCATGATGAATAAAAAATATTTTGGCTATGGGAGCAGACTCTATCCTGCTAACTAAATAATCGCTGAAATCACCATGCCAGGGGCAACCATAAATAAAAAATCTTCCCTTTATTTTACGCAGGATAATACGATCATCGTTTAATATCAGAGCCTTGGTGTGTTTATACCAAAGCCTGGCGGTAGTACTCTTGCCCGCTCCAGATTTTCCGGTAAAAAGCAAGCCTTGATTAAGCTTATCCTTTATGCCAACAGCATGAATAAAAATGCCTTGTTTTCTAAGCGCAAAATAATTTATCAGCAAAACCTGCAAAAAATCATAAATTATATCCGATATATTCCAGACATACCCATTTCTTACCCTAATAAATCTACTTTGCCTGCGCCTTAGCCTAGCATAAGGACCATCATTATCTTCTTCCATCGGTTTTTTAGGTAAAAGATGGACTGTGGCGCGGCTAAAATCATTATTTATGAATCCAATCTGCTGCTTAGCCGGAAGTGGGCTATCATAAATAAAATTTTTACCTTTCCGCATCAACCTCCAGTTTTCGCTGTCATCATAAAAATGCTTAGTGACAAAAATAGTTTCGGCGTTTTTGACCTCCGGCAATTTATTCGCAATATTAACCTTGATCATAATATGCGGCTTAGTATTTCCTGTGTACAAGAAACTCTTAAAACGCCAATCCATCATTTTTTTATACAAAGGTTCACGTGTAAAATTACTATCTAAGCGAATAATTATATCGGCAATTTTTAATTTAATTATACTAGTCATTTAGCTGACCTTCTCCTTTTAGGATAGTAATTTCGCCAAACGGCAAAACCAAGGCACAGATCTCTCCTTGCTACCAGTCTCTAAATAAGCCCTGCCCGGACAATTTAAACACCATTTTCTTATCTGGCAAAGGCGGCATTTTGAATTCGTACTAAATTCTTTATTTCTGATTAATGAAGTTAATCTATCCAAACCAGGATAAATATTATTATTCACCAAATCTACAAAAGGAGTTCTGAGTAAGTTGCATAAAAACATGTTTCCGTAAGGATCAACAAAAAAACCGTCTCCTCCACCGGCAGCGCAGTTAAAAAGAATTTTTTGCCTGCCAGACGGTTTTGGCAAACATACTTGAGCAGAAATTTTATCGATTTTAAATAAATTTTGCAGTTGGCGGGAGGATAATCTTAACCTACAAGGCCCATTATCACCGTTGAGCCGGGAATGAATTAAAAAACTCGGCATAAAATCCAAATGCTTATTTTCAACAAATTCTTTAATCCGCGGTAACTCTTTAAAATTATCCCTAGTAAGCTGTGTCTTTATTTTTAAAGGAATCCTTTTTTTTAATAATAAAAAGATCCCTGCCATAGTTTTTTCAAATGAACCCTCAATCTGCGTTATTTTTTCAAAACATCCTTTGCTAATAGAATTTAAAGTGACCTCAACCACAAAGGGTGGTTTATTTTCCAAATAATCAGCAACCTTCTTGGACATTGAATAACCATTGGTAAATAATGTAATAATAAAGCCCTTTTCTTTTGCATAAGCATAGATCTCTAAAAAATCCGGACGGGTTAATGGATCGCCTCCGGTAAAACACAACCAGACTATGCCCGCCTGGTGCAATTTATCCAAAATAAGCTTAACCTGCTTTGTATCCAGCTCCTTTTCAATATACCTGGCCTTATTAAAACAGTCCGAGTAACAGTGGCGGCAATGCAGCCCGCATTTAAAGGTTAATTCAAACTGGCAAATATTAGCTTTTTGCAGGCTCCAGTTTTTTTTATGGATACGCCAACTAAAATTCTTATATAGGGTTTCTTTCACTGCTTATATGACTAAAAACACTTTGATCAAATTTATGACGCTCCCGATGAATACACCTTAACTGATCGAGAAGTACCAGTACCTCCCGGGTTACAAGCCCAGTGCCAATCATATGACTTGCCATTACAACAGTTATCGGCATCGCCGTTTGCTAAAGAAGAACCTGACTCTGTAGCTTGCATTCCAACATCATAACAGCTACACGACAGAACAGCCTGCTCAGGATTAAGCTTTATCCTGGTAATCTCAGGCTTAAACTTTAATTTCTTTGGCATAATTACCTCCTTTTTTTAAAAACAGCCTATTTTTCTCATTAAAAGCCGTTTTTGCTAATTGACAATAATAATCTACTGGCGATTCTTTGCTTTTTGTTTCTAGATAAGCTCTACTTGGGCAATGATAACAATAGCGTCGTAATAAACAATTTTTGCATTTTGAATCCGATTTGAATTCTTCGTTTTGCAATCGGCCGAATATATTGTAAAAACCCTCTTTAAATGTTGCTGTTTTTAAATCTGCACTATATTCGGTTGATAAATTACATGGCCTAATCCAGCCTGAAGGATTAATAAAAAAGTTGGTCATCCAACTGGTGCACCGGTAAAGACGCTCCTTGTTTTTTACTAATCCTGGCGTTATAGAACATACGGATTTAGAAAATTCTTTCCATATCTTTGGATCTGACCTCCTAACCTCCAAAAGCTCTTGAGCAGAAAGCCGGTGCTTGCAAGGAGATCTATCACCATTAAGCTTAGCAAAAATAAAGGGGTCATATTTAAATCTTTTTATATCCTCACCCAAAAGCTTATGCGTAAAAGCCTTTATTCCAGCAATCTCATTTTTATTCTCTTTTAAACAATTAGCTTTCAAAAACAAGTTTATACCACTTTTTGCCAATTGGTTAATATTCTCAATCACCTTATCAAAAGTATCTTTAACCCGGGTAATTCTTTCATAAGTTTTGCGGGTTATACCATTTAAAGTAATTTCTATAGAAAAAGGGGGTGACTTTTCTAAATAAGAAATAATTTCTTTTGTCAAAAGTACACCATTGCTAAATATAGTAATGAGAAACCCTTTAGTTTTAGCATATGCATATATCTCTAAAAAATCTTTTCTGATTAAAGGTTCCCCTCCGGTAAAACAAAGCTCAAGGCAACCTTCCTTTGCCATCCGATCAATAATTTTTTTCCATTCAGCGGTTGTTAATTCTTTATCTTGATACTCTAAGCCGCTACAATAGCAATGCAAGCAATTAAGATTGCAGCGATATGTAAGTTCCAGCTGTCCCCTAATCGGGAATTGCTTTCTTTTTCGGCAGATATTTACAATACGCCCTGAAAATCCGCTTAGGTTCTGTTTTTTCATCGGGTTAGCGTATTTTTAGCTTGCATCGCAAAATAGCGGCTACGCGGCTCACAACAATCAAATAAACCATACTTAAGCCATCCTCTAGCCGGACACCATTTACAGTAAAACTTAAGATCGCATTTGCCACAGCGATAATTTTTACTGGGTTTTATCTTACTTACCAGGTTACTTAACTTAGCCCAAGCAATTACTAAAGATGTCTCTAGTATCTTATACCTAGGGCGATCGATCATCAGGCACATTTTTAATTCTCCTGCCGGAGTTATCGCTGCCTGAGTGACACCCACACCACATTCAAAAATACTTCCGGTAACCGATGTTTTATCTTTGCGAATCGGTATCGCACAATCTAAACCTAAAGGTAATCGATAGTTTGAAACCAATAATCTGGAATCTTGTTTTCCATATTTATAAGGCTTCCCGGAACCATCCAAGCGGGAATAAAGCATATTATCTAAACGATGTAAAGCACCCAAAGAAGCAGAAAACTTTTCAATTTCTTTTATTTCCGGTTCATTATTTTTTAAGACACAGGTTTTAAACCCTAAATTAACTCTTTTTTTATGCAAAAGGGTTATCGCGTTAAAAACTTTATCTCGCGAACCTGCTACGCCACTAATTTGATCAAAAGAAACTTTACTCATTGCCGGTATAGTAATATCTATTTTGTTTAGCCTAAGTCGGGATAATTCTGCGGCCATTTTATTATTTATAAGCGATCCATTAGTATAAACAATAATTTCAAAACCGAGTTTTTTTGCATACCCAAGTATTTCTAAAATATCCTTTCTTAAAAATGGTTCCCCACCGGTAAACCCCAAGTAAAAACAACCAATTTTTTTTAGCTGATCCAAAATTAAAAAAATCTCTTTTGTTTTTAATTCTTCCCTGCTCTTGTAACTCTTCGGTATATAACAATGCTTACAGTGAAAATTGCAATCATAGGTTAACTCAAACATCACCCGCAGAGGAAATTTGTTTTCTCGGGCAAAAGAATGTATCCGCGAACAAAAAACACTGTAGGCTTGCGTCTTCACTAAAATTCAATAATTATTTTACCGCCTTAATTTCCTTTAATTCCTTTAAAAATTTACCCATCTCTTTATCTACCTCTTTAGCCGTAGTATCAAAATCCTTTAAAACCTGTTTTTTTATAGCGGCGACAGAACGCTTACCGTTAATTAACTCCCAAAGTGTAGAACCAACATTATTTAAAGTATAGATGCAATTTATCTCATCAGAAGTCTTATAAATCGGAACAAGTATTACCTGGTCATCAATTACCCTGGTAATCATATCCGGATTTTTCCGTAAAACAACATTATCTTTTACCATTAATACAACTCCTTTCCTTTTTTATTCTAGTTTCAATAAACATTAGCCTGTTCTGTAGCTTTAAAAACCCTTTTCTATCTTTTACGCTCTTTAAACTGCTGATTTTCTTTTCAACCAAACCCTTTTTTACCTTATTAAAGCTTCCGGATATAAAGCTAATTATATCATACCTTGACTTTATATGCCTAGAAATTTTTAAAATCTTCTCAATGACCTCAATTCCGTTAGAACCCAACCTAATTACATCTTGGTAACAACTATAAGCTCCTTTGAAATTTTTTTGTTTTTCATAAATATTCCCTAGAAAAAAGTAAGTTTTTGGATCTAAGGGCTGTAGTTTTTTATAACACATAAACAAAGCTTGCGCTTTTTTAAACTCCCCCAGCCTAAACTCTACCTGCGCTAAACCAGATAAAGCCTGGACCAAATCTGCCTTTTGCTTTAAAGCATAATTAAAATATTGCCTGGCTTTAAAAAATTCGTTTTTTTGTAAATACGTTTGACCAAGCCCGGATAAAGCAAAAACATTTGTTGAATCAGCACGAAGAATACTTCGAAACTCCTTTTTAGCTAGCGTCAATTTTCCCGAACGCAGAAAAAGAGGCCCATAATTATTATCGCCAACGCGATAAGTTGAATCCAGTTTATTTGTTTTTTGGTAATAGCCTTTATCTTTTTTTATCTTAAAAAGATAAAACTGCTCAGCAGCCTGCATGCTTCTTCTATATCGTGCTTTAAAGTATTGCGGAAGAAATCTATAAGCCATCTCATCACCTAAATGCTTATATTTTATGGCGGTAAACCCACCATTACCCGAATAGGCTATAGTAATAATCTCTGGGTGTTTAACTTTTTTCTTAAGTACCCCTATTAAATCTTTAGGATAAATCCACGGTTGCCTTTTGCCGATATCTTTTAAAGGATCCGCTTTTAAAAGGCTGTTAATCACTAAAAAATCTGTGTCAATATCTAATAACGTTTTTTGTTTTAAAACGGGTAGCTTTTCTAAAATACAAATTACAAATTTTCTCCCCAAAAGTTTGGTTGAAATCAACCCTTCCCGCAATACGCCAGGTGAAATTTTAAGTGAGAAATTTAATCCGGAAGAATCCTTGTCTAAAATACCCCTAAGGAGATTCCTTATCACCCTAAAGGAATTTACAAATTCCTTTAGCCCACCGGGAACAACCCAATAAAAATTCTTAACTATTCCTTCCTGTATTGCTGGATAAATATAGTTTCCCATATTTGTCTGCTTGTCAAAATTATCTTCGTAGCGCCTAAAAACAAGACTATGCTCCAGATTGTTTTTTAGTTCTTTTAAACTCTTTGCTTGAGTTACCGCCTGTACCGGAAGTTTAGCCCGTGGAAAATCGAAATCTATATGTGCATCAATATGGATAAGATCCAAATCTCTAACCTTATTTTCTCTCCAAA
>JAPLLZ010000063.1 GCA_026387265.1 Candidatus Omnitrophota bacterium | reverse complement strand
GGAGGGATGATTCTTGGTTTTATTATGGTTTCGGCAACCGGTTTTGTTTTTAATCCATTCAAATTTACTTTTGCTCCGATGCTAAAATCGTTGACCGGCGCCGTAGCCGGCGGCGGGATTATTTATTTAACCGGGGTATTTTTTGATTTGATTTATTTTAAGTTGCTTAAACGCCCGGCAATTAACGGAGAGACTGAATCAATGGGCGGAGGGGATGTAAAGCTGTTGGCGATGATTGGCGCTTTTGCGGGTTGGCCGGTAGCGGTTTTAACTTTTTTCCTGGCGCCGTTTTTAGATATTATTATAGGAATTATAAATTTAGTCACCAAAAAGGATCATACAATACCTTATGGCCCGTTTCTTTCAATTGCCGCTTTAGTCAGTTTGTTTTGGGCACATAAAATAATTTCTTTAATGCTTCCACTGTCCGGAAATTAGGGATTATTTCTAATCGTAAAATAAATCAATATGCCAGAATTCAATCTTAAAGATTACCTTAGTCAGACTATATCCGGTACCAATTGGGAGCATGTCGGTTTTAGAAAACGCGCCGGTGTATTAATTCCTTTATTTACTGTTTATTCTAAAAATAGTTACGGTATTGGCGATTTAGGCGATTTAAAGCTGGTGATTAATTGGGCAAAGTCGATTGCTAACTCTATTGTTCAGCTTTTGCCGATGAATGAAGTCGGTGCGCTTTTTTGCCCATATGATGCGGTTAGTTCATTTGCCTTAGAGCCGTCCTATATTTCTCTGCAGGATTTTGCGGAAATTTCCGGGAAGAAGTTTAGTGTGCTTTCTGTAGAGCCTGGATATGTTGATTATGGATTAAAAAAAGATAAACTAAGCTTGCTTTGGGAAGTTTATTTAAAGACAGATTTATCTGAAGCTATAGATTTCGAAGAATTCCAGCGTAGTAATGCTTATTGGCTGCCTGATTTTGCCCTGTTTAAAGTTTTAAAAGAATATCATCAGGGCAAGCCTTGGTATGAGTGGGAGGATAGTTTTAAGAGCCGTAAGCCAGAGGCGTTGAGGCAATTCCAGCAAGATAATATTGAGGCAATAACTTTTCAAATGTGGCTGCAGTGGGTTTTGTTTAAGCAGTTTAAAGAGGCGCATATTTATGCCGCTAGGAATAATATTTTGCTTAAAGGAGATTTACCGGTTTTAGTTTCGCGGGATAGCGCGGATGTCTGGAGTCATTTAGGATTTTTTAAATTGGATTTTGCCGCTGGAGCTCCTCCGGATATGTACGCGGCGCAAGGCCAGCGTTGGGGGATGCCGACATATAATTGGGATGCAATTGCCTGTGATGATTATCGTTATATAAAAGAAAAATTAAAATATGCGCAGGAGTTTTACGATATCTTACGCATTGATCATGTGGTTGGGCTTTTTCGTATTTGGAGCATACCTTATAATGACTTGGAAGAGAATCAGGGGATTAATGGAGTTTTTGACCCGTTTAACGAACAGCTGTGGAGTAATCATGGCCGTAATATTTTAAGCGTCTTGGTGCAAAATACCAGAATGTTGCTTTGCGCGGAAGATTTAGGAGTAATTCCAAAATGTTGTACGGACACTCTCTTAGAGTTTGGTATTTGTGGCAATGATGTACAGCGTTGGGTGAAAGATTGGAATAAGCGGCATGATTTTCTTTTACCTAGTGAATATCGCCAGCTGGCAGTGGCAATGCTTGCTACTCATGATACGACTAATTGGAAAGCCTGGTGGCAGTATGAAGCTGGCACGGTTGATCAGGGGTTATTTATCAGAAAATGTAATGAACGCAAGATTGATTTTGCGCGGGTAAGTGAAAAGCTTTTTGATGCGGGCCTTTCTTTTCACGGACGCCTGCGCTGGAAGAAGGAAATTGATAGTGTAGATAAACTGCTTTGGGAGCTGGGTAAAAGAAGGGAAGAGACAGCGGATTTTATTGATCTTTATGAAAATACTTTTGGTGAAAAAGAAAAACTTTGGAAGCTTCTGGATTGCTCCGGGCCGATGACGGAGACATCCAGCGAAGAACTGCTCGCCAGAGTTATGAAATTTGTTTTAAGTTCTCAGGCGGTATTTTGTATTAATTCTATCGGAGATTATCTGGGGCTGGTGGATATCTTTAAGGGTGATCCTTACCAATATCGAATTAGTATTCCGGGCACGATTAGCCAGAAAAACTGGTCGTTACGTCTTCCGCTTAGCCTTGAGGAGCTTTTGGCTCATCCGGTAAATCAACAAATCCGCAAGATGATCGTGGATTCAGGGAGAATTTAAGAACTAGGGGACGGTTCTCTCTTGTCAAAATTGAAGAGAGAGAACCGTCCCCTTGATTTACAAGCTATTAATTTTATGGGAATTCTGAAGGGTACTGAGTATTATATTTCTAAGGGCATGGGGAAAGCAATTATGGACTATAAGATGCTCTCCCCCGGCGATAAGATTGCGGTTGCAGTTTCCGGCGGCAAGGATAGCCTGACTTTATTACGTTTGTTAATTGATCGTAAGAAATTTGTACCGATAAAATATGACGTTGTTGCTATCCATATTGATATGGGTTATCCTAAATCGATTTCTGCCAAATTAGCAAGGTACTTTAAGCAGTTGAATATTGAATATAAAATAATTAAATCTGATATTCTTAAAAAAACTCCTAAAAGTAAGATTAATTGTTTTTGGTGTTCCTGGAACAGAAGGAAAGAGTTATTTATTGCGGCTAATAAATTAGGATGCACTAAGATTGCTTTGGGGCATCATATGGATGATATTGCAGAGACTTTCTTGCTGAATTTATTTTTCCAAGGCGAGATTTCAACAATGAAACCAAAGCAGGAGTTGTTTGAAGGAAAAATTACCTTGATCCGTCCGTTGGCATACATAGAAGAGTGTTTAATTAAACGTTTTGTCAAAGAGGTAAAGCTGGGGCATGATAGTTGTGTTTGCCCACATTCTGTTATTTCTAATCGTAACCGGATGGGCCGGATTATTCAGGATTTGGAAAAGACCTGCCCGGATATAAAGAAGAATATATTTCGTTCCTTAAAAAGAGTAAAAAAAGATTATTTACTTTAATCAAAATCTCCGCAGTGGTATAATGAATTCATGGTTATTTTAGCCGCAGTATTATTTTTTATCTTAGCCGGGTTCATTCTGGCAATAGTATTAAAAATCTCCTCTCAGGTTAATGATCGTCTGAATCAGATGAATCAGTCTATCCAGGAAGCCAATAAAATTATCGGCCAGAATTTAGGTAATGCCACGGAAGCCTTCGGAAATGTTAAAGAACAGCTAGGCAAACTAGAACAGACGAATAAACAGATTATCGCGATTAGCCAGGATATTTCCAGTCTGCAGGAGCTTTTGCGTGCGCCGAAATTCCGAGGGGCGATGGGGGAAACTTTCCTGGAGAATTTGCTTTCCCAGGTATTGCCTAAAGAACATTATCAGATCCAGTACCGTTTTAAAAGCGCAGAAGCGGTTGATGCGGTGATCCGGTTGGGGGAGCGGTTAGTCCCGGTGGATGCCAAATTCAGCTTGGAAAATTTTCAAAAAATGCTGGAGGCCCCCGATGGTCAAGATAAAGAATCATTCCGCAAGAAATTCGTCCAGGACATAAAAAACCGTATTAATGAGATAGCCGTAAAGTATATCCTGCCGGGGGAGAATACTTATGATTTTGCTTTAATGTATAT
>JAPLLZ010000044.1 GCA_026387265.1 Candidatus Omnitrophota bacterium | reverse complement strand
TCCCAGCCATATTCACTATCTGGTGCAGCCGGATAAGACGAATCTTCAGAACACTTTGGGTTATCAGGATCTTGTTGATTATATGCAGGATAAATACAGGCGGATGAAGAATAAAACATTTTTTTTACACTCGAGATCCTACAACAATCTAGCATATTAAGATTAATAGTTGCTGAATTATGCATAAGATCAGCATCATGTTCTCCAGTAAATATATAACCTGCCCCTCCCATATCAGCTGCAAGTTGGTACACTTCATCAAAAGAAATATCAACTACTTCTTTAACAAAGCGCTGATCACGTAAATCTCCTATAACAAAATCATCAGCGTCAGTCTTACTGAATTCAGGATATTTTAAATCCACACCTCGTACCCAGTTGCCTTCTTTTTTCAACCTCATGACAAGATGACTGCCTATAAAACCACCCGCTCCCGCAACTAATATCTTTTTCATATTCCTCTTACCTCATATATTTTAGACTAACAACTAAGATATGTTTAATCTTTTAGGCTAATCATGGCTGAACCATTTACCCTTGCAGATATTAACCCCTTCACCCGGAGGAATAATACCGACGGCTTTAAGATCATAATCCACCATAATTTTTACTAAACCATCAAACTTTACTTTTGGCTGCCAGTGAAGCTGCTTTTTTGCCTTAGCAATATCGGCTTGTAAACAATCTACTTCATTAGGCCGAAAATATTCGCGATCAATTTCAATTATAGCGCTACCTTTCTTAAGAAATGTTGACTTTTTTAACTTCGGACTTAATGAATCAATAACCCCTTTGGTATTAAGGCCTTTACCGCGCCATAGAATATTGATTCCTGCATAGCTAAAAGTCTTTTCAATAAATTCCCTAACTGAATGTGATTCTCCCGAGCCTACTACATAATCATCGCTTTTCTCCTGCTGAAGCATTAGCCACATCATCTCAACATATTCAGGCGCAAAACCCCAATCACGCTTAGCGTCAAGGTTACCCATATAAAGTTTCTTTTGCGTACCAGCCAGAATACCAGCGAGACCACGCGTGATTTTACGGGTAACAAATGTCTCTCCACGGCGCGGGCTCTCATGATTAAAGAGTATTCCATTACAAGCAAAAAGGCCGTAGCCATCGCGATAGTTTCTTACCATCCAATGAGCATAAACTTTCGCGCAAGCATAGGGGCTTTGAGGCTGGAAGATGGTATGTTCAGACTGTGGAGCCAGAGCCAAACCAAACATTTCGCTAGATGAAGCTTGATAAAATTTAATTTTATGACCACTACAGCGAATAGCTTCTAAAAGTCGAACAGTGCCAAGAGCAGTAACGTTTCCCGTATACTCAGGAATGTCAAAACTTACACGTACATGACTTTGAGCAGCAAGATGATAAATTTCATCTGGCTGTATTTTTACTAACAGGCGATTTAGATTGCTTGAGTCCGAAAGGTCGCCGTAATGGAGAATTAAGCGGCGATGGATCATGTGGATCTGTATAAATATGATTAATTCGCCCCGTATTAAAAGTACTTGTGCGACGCCTGATGCCGTGCACTTCATATCCTTTAGATAAAAGTAACTCTGCTAAATACGAACCATCCTGACCAGTAATACCGGTAATCAGCGCTTTTTTAGTCATTTTTTCACCCAAAAATTAACCCAAAATTCAGATAAAAATACAGCGATCATCCCAAAAAACAAACCCTTAACAATTGATATTAATAAAATCGTCAACTTGCGTGAACTCACAGGATTAGGAAGGACTTTGGGCTGAGCAATAATTTTCAGATTAGAAACAAAGCTCTTATTTATATTTAGTTTATCAATTTCCATCTCAGCATTACTTATCGCCGTATCAGTATTCTTAAACCCAAGATTTAGATTAACCCTACGCATAGATAGCTCGCTAAATTGATTGTTTAGCTGATTGACATAGCTTAGATTATTCTGAATGAAATTTGTAAGCAAAAAAATGGATTCATTCTGTAAAGCAGCATTATTTTTTAATAATCCTTCGCGTTTATTTAATATCTGTGTTGTATTCAAACTTATGGCCGCTATCTCTTCTTTTAACTTATCTTCTCTGGCCTCCACTCCCTTTATCTGATCCTGCAAACTTTTAGCCTTTTCCTTAGCATTTATAATAACGCGCTCATTTGATTTTATTTGGCTGATAATCTCATTGACTTTGGCTTCAATTCTCTTGGCATAGCTATCAGATATTAATTTACTTAAGCCCTGCAGAAAAACTACACCGAAATCTTTATTCTTGCCTTCCAAATCAACACTTATTCGCAGGATATTTGTTTTACTCGGAATTACTACCATGGGATTGGGGAAGTCTTTGTCTAAATCCATGTTTAGTATTTTTCTAAGCTCATCATTATAAGCACCATTTATAATTAAACCTTTTAAGTTTTCAGCAGATTCAAGATCATTAGCCCCGGTCAAAGACGGCCCCACAACCGGCGGCTGAATCATCATTGAGATTCTGTATATTCTTGGAGAAAACAGGGCATAAACAAAACCTATGGCAACAATTAACAGGAATACAGCAACAAATGTCTTTTTACGCTTAACAACCACTTTAATATACCGGCTTAAGTCTACTTCTATCTCCTTTAAATCCTTAATATCTTCAGCCATCTTAACCTCCACAAGCTTTCATTAGTTGGTCACTTTCTTGTTTTTGTTTATAGTATTCGGTTTTTTATTTACAAGATAGTTCCATGCAGAAAATAATTAGTTTTACCTAAAAAGAAAAAGATACTTACTAAACAGTATCCCCAATGGGTTATAACCCATTGAAAATAAAGAGAGTTTCTTCTTTTTTGGTCGTTCAGTCATTAAGTAAATATTGTAACAAGCAGGTTAAAAAAGTCAAGGAATATGACGATTTTACTGCCTAAAAAGGTATGGTAATTCCAGCTTCAATTGCCTGTTCTTTTTGGCGGGATTTTAATCTTATAAAAGCTTGGGCATCAAGAGTTTCTAAAAAATTATGTGTCATGGTTAGTGTAATTCCTAGCGGCTCTCCTAGTTCATTTTTAAGGGTAAAAATAACTTTATTCCGGCCGAAAGTTACCTGGGCCCCGAACTCAAGAGATTTAATGTTACCCTGTCCATAATCCATCTGAAAAATTAACCCTAAATTACGCCCAAACTTCCATTCTCCATAAAGAATAACCAAGGTAGCCGCACCGGTTAAGCGGTTTTTCCGGATACCTGCTCCCAGACGATAACGGATCTGGCCGGCTTTAGGAACAAGCGTGGGCGATTCAAGGTTAACCTTAAATTCAAAACGCGAGGTTGAACTACCCTCTAAAAAATAAACCAAACGCTTAGCTGAAGATAGCTGCCAATAGCCTTTAAAAATCAAGGTATCAACCCCATCCTCAGATACATATTCAATCTGTTGGTTTTTATTCAGCTTCCAGCTGCCCTTAAAGGTAAATGTTTTTGGCGGCCCCTTACGCGCAGCAGCCTCAAAGCAAAGTTCATTGCAATCATTAGCTTTCCAGGTACCTTTAAGCTTAAGCATGCGTAAGCGCTGACGATGGCTTAACGATTCAGTCTGAATAGTTTCAATAACCAAAGAGTTGCTTTCAATAGCGATAAAACGCTTACGCAAGGTGCTCTTCGGTTTAATCGATCTCATATAAATACCAGTTTTTGATTTGATTATTGAATCTTGAGCAGTTTTACGTAGCTTCAGTCATTATTCCGCTGGTTTTCTTTTGCTGCAAAAAAATCTACTGTTGTAAAACCAATTAAACCTCAAGAATCTGTAAAAATAATTACTGACCATTTACTTATAAAGCTTATTGATGTCCCTAAGCTTACTTTTAAGCCAGGCTTGATGCTTAATCGACCAGTTAACAGTAGTTTTAAGCCCCGCGGCAAGTTTAACCTTTGGCTTAAACCTGAGTTCCTTAAAAAGCTTCCGGGAATCAAGGCTATATCGTAAATCATGCCCCAAGCGGTCTTTTACAAATTCAAATCTCTTGCTGCTTACACCTAAGTTTTTCAGCAATAACTTTACCGTATCAATATTTCTACTCTCGCAAGCGCTTCCTAAATTATAAATCTCCCCCGTTTTACCCTTCTTTATGATCGCCAAAATCCCCTGTACGCAATCATCAACATAAAGCCACTCACGCACATTTAGTCCGCGGCCATAAACCGGAACTTTTGCGCCATTTAATATTCTAAGTATCGCTAAAGGAATCAGTTTCTCCGGATATTGCCAGGGTCCGTAATTATTCGACGGACGGATAATTATCGCCGGGAAATTATAAGTCCGGATATACGATTGCACCAAAAGATCAGCCGCGGCTTTAGAAGCAGCGTAAGGGCTGTTCGGTTTAATCAAAGAACCTTCATCAAATTGACCGTTAGCAATCTCTCCATAAACTTCATCAGTAGAGATAAAAATAAATTTCTTGATGCCGTATTTACGTGCGGCGTCCATGAGAATTTGCGTCCCCTGAATATTAGTCTGGATAAACACGGTAGCATCTTTAATGCTGCGGTCGACATGGCTCTCAGCGGCAAAATGCACAACGATTTCAGGTCTTTCTTTTGCGAAGATTAGATCAATTTGCTTTTTATTGCAGATATTGGTTTTGTAGAATTTAAACTTACCTTTTACCCCTTCAAGGCGTTTCAAATCTCCAGCATAAGTTAAGTTGTCAATTATGGAAAGAGATTTCCCATCCGAAGAATAAACTCCCTTCTGAGCTAATAACCTTACAAAAGCGCTGCCGATAAAACCGGCACCGCCGGTAATTAAAATTTTAGGTATTCCTTTACGCATTCTTCTAAAACCGAGTTTATGTTTCTGACTTTGAAACCAGATTTCTTGAGTTTATTGGTAGATAGAATCAAATTAGTCCTGATTAATCCTAGCTTCTTTAAAGCCACCACTTCAAATTTAAATTCCGGGACATATTTTTGATAGATCTTCATAAGCTTCGGGTAACGCAAACCGCCCTGATTTACTACATTATATATTCCCCGCGCGTCGATGCTGATCAAATGTTTAATTGCCTGGATAAAATCAGGAACATAGGTTACAGAGTTAGCAATATCAATTACTTTCCCATAGTTTATAAGTTTATCTAAGATATTTTTGGGATGTTTAGCATTAAGTAAAGGAATACGAATCCTGGCAATTAATATATTATAATCACGGACAAGCGCCTCAAGCGCTCTTTCTGCATAAATTTTACTGCGGCTATAAAATAACCCAAAGGAATAATCCTGGCCGTTTTCTTTTATCGGTTTATTTTTCTTATAGTCGTAATTAAAAATACACCCGCTACTTATATGCACTAGCTTAATATTGCTACGCAAACATACCTCAGCCAGAATAACCGGAATAAAGCTATTGGCCAGCAAAGTTGCGTCTTTTTCCAGCTCGCAATCATCCACATTGCGCCTACCGGTGGTACCGATACAATTAATGATTATTTTAGGGTTGTATTTCTTAACCAACTTTTGGGCGTCGCTAAAACAATTTATTATCGACCCATCAATCTGACAACTAAATTCTTTCTGCAGCCTTTGTCCGATAAAACCTTTACCGAGAATCAAAATTTTTTTATTCATTCTTAAGTAAAACCTTTAAATATTCGCCGTAGCTAGTCGGTATGGACAAAACCAGCTTAGCCAATTGTTTTTTATTAATATACCCCATCCGATAGGCTACTTCCTCGATACAGCCGATCTTTAATCCCTGCCTGTCTTCAATAGTTTTAATAAAAATTGAAGCATCAATTAACGATTGATAGGTGCCGGTATCCAGCCAGGCATGGCCGCGGCCCAAAAACTGAACCTTAAGCTTTCCTTTTTTAAGATACGCGTTATTAACACTGGTAATTTCCAACTCTCCGCGTGCCGAAGATTTAAGTTTCTTGGCGATATTGACTACTTGATTGTCATAAAAATACAGCCCGGAAACAACCCATCTGGATTTAGGTTTTTTAGGCTTCTCACTAATTGAAACAATTTTACATTTTTTATTAAATTCAATTACCCCGTAGCGCTGCGGGTCATTAACTAAACAGGCAAAGATATTGGCTCCGCTTTTTAACTTTGCCGCTTGCTGTAAAAGCTCGCTAAGATTATAACCATAGAATATATTATCTCCCAAGATAAGACAAACGCTATCGCCGCCAATAAACTCTTCGGCGATAATAAAACTTTGGGCAATGCCTTTGGGTTCAGGCTGAACACGATAGGTTAATTTAATCCCTAAGCTGGAGCCATCACCCAGTAAATCTTTAAATCTTGAGGTATCTTTAGGAGTAGAGATAATCAAAATCTCCCGGATACCTGCCAACATCAGCACCGATAAAGGATAGTAAATCATTGGCTTATCATAAATCGGCAGCAATTGCTTGCATACGGCCCTGGTAATCGGATAAAGCCTGGTAGCTTTGCCTCCTGCTAAAATAATCCCTTTCATTTGGTTAGCCTCCCTCCCTGCCTGCCGGCAGGCCGTATTTAAAATATAGAAATATTAATATCGACAGGGTTACTAAAGTGACTAAATTGGCGAATATTATTATCAGATCGCTCCGGGCAATTCCATAAATCATCCAAAGCATGACGCCAGAAGATAATTGGAATAAAGTAACTGGGCTAACATCCTTGACGGATTTAGTCCTTAATGACCTAAATATCTGGGGGACAAAAGAAAACATGGTTAAAGTAGCAGCTAAGATGCCGATAATTGTCCAGATCATAAAATTACTTTTAGGAATCGACGGGAACCGGCTTTAAGAATACCGGATTCAAGAGGAACAAAATCATCTTTTTCAACTTTTATATTATTAAAACTAACCGCACCCTGCTTAATCAAGCGACGGGCTTCATTACCGCTAGAGACTAATTTACTTTCGGTAAGAATAACCAAAATAGTCTTTTTGCCATCAGTTTTAAAAACCGGCATATCCTGAGGAACTTCCTTCTGGGAGAACACACGAGTAAATTCTTCTGCTTCTTTATTCGCTTCCAAGGCACAGTGGTATTGAGTAATAATGATTCTGGCTAAATTAACTTTGGCTTCTTTAGGATGCATTTGTTTAATTTTAATTAAATCTTCATCCGTAAGCAGCTCATAATACTTAAGCATCAATTCATCAGAAATAGACATAATCTTACCGAACATCTCTTTGGCTGGCTCATTAATTCCGATGTAATTTCCGTAAGACTTGCTCATTTTCTGGATGCCATCAGTACCTTCTAACAACGGCATGGTCAAAATTACCTGCTGCGGCTGATTAAAATCCTTCTGGAACTGGCGGCCTACCAATAAATTAAAAATTTGATCTGTCCCGCCTAATTCAATATCCGCTTCAAGCATGACTGAATCATACCCCTGCATTAAGGGATAAATAAATTCCAGAATAGAAATATTCTCTCCCTGGGTATAGCGTTTCTTAAAATCCTCCCGCGCCAGCATCTGGGAAACAGAAGCAAAAGTAGTAAGTCGTAGCATTTCTACTCCGGACATCTTCTCAAACCACTTGCTATTAAAAGCTATTTTGAGCTTGCGCATATCCAGAATTTTAGCGACCTGTTTTTTATATGTTTGGGCATTTTTGGCTACTTCCTGCTTAGAAAGCTGCTTTCTAATTTCAGAACGTCCGGAAGGATCACCGATTTGACCGGTAAAATCACCGATTAAAAAATAAACTTCATGCCCAAGGTCCTGGAATTGACGCAGTTTGCGCAAAAGAACCGTATGCCCCAAATGTAAATCCGGAGCAGTAGGATCAAAACCTGCCTTAATTTTTAGCGGGCGCTTACTCTGAATACTAATCTGGAGTTTTTTACGCAACTCTTCCTCAGAGATTATCTCCACAACCCCGCGCTTAATAATTGCTAATTGTTTTTCGATATCCATTTATTTTAACGGGTAAAAAAGGGATGTTCCCTCCCGCAAAGAAGAAAACATCCCTTTTATTCTTTATAACCTTGCGGTTAAGCCAATCTTAGCCTGCTCTACATCCACCTTAATTACCTTTACCTTTATTTTATCACCGGGTTTTAAATTCGCCACTGTTTCTTTTTCGATTTCGCTGGAATAAATCAATCCTTCCAATTCATCATCAATCTTAGCAAATACCCCGAATTCAGTAAGGCTAGATACTTCCACTTCTAACTGCGTATCCAGAGGATAACGTTCAGCAATTTTAGCCCAAGGATTTTCCTGCAACTGCT
>JAPLLZ010000065.1 GCA_026387265.1 Candidatus Omnitrophota bacterium | reverse complement strand
GACGGTTCTCTTATCCTAAAACTAATTCAAGAGAACCGTCCCCTTTATTTCAAAAATAGGAGGAGGGGGCGTTACCGGGTATAAATTGTTTTTACATCTGTGGTAACTTTTTCTCCTTGGGCAAGAAGGGTTTCTTTGCTCTCCTCCTTTTCTATAATTTCTTCTCCTACCGTGGCAGCAGTATTATTATTGGCAATATCCTGTCTTTGGTAATTCCTCATCATTGCTTCTGGAACAGGCGCGGGAGCATTTAATCCCGGAATAGAAGGTATGGTACAAGACATACTAATGGTTACACTATCACCCGCCCAGGCAACTGAAACCATCAAAAGTACCAGTAAACCCGTTAAAATCTCTTTTTTCCCCATTTTGCACCCCCTTGCCCGTTTATTCATCAAAAAACCCCGGTTATATTCGAGCCGGGGCCATTAAAAAACCCTAAAAGGATATCTTAGGGTTCTCATCCTTTGGCAGTGCAGCCCTCCGAAACTTTCGGAGCTGTCACTTTGCGCCCCAGCATTACTGCTAGTTAGCCTTTTTCAAAGCTGTTCCTGATTGTAATAAAGCATAACATATACTTTGGTAAATTTCAAGAGTCCACGAAGAATATTTTTATTACTTAACCTACTGCAAATGCATGAGTTATAGTAATTTTTGTGCAATTTTTAATAAATTTTAAAACTATTTTCTAATATAATCAAATATTTCGAAAACTGAATCTTTAGTTTGTGGTATTTCACCAAAGTGGCAATGTTTTTTAGGAAAAGATCCAGAGAATGGCGTTGTAACTACCTGCAACCATTGAAATTTAGCCTTAAATTTAATAAATTTAACCTTGACAATCGGGAAATCTCATTGTATACTTTATCTTAATACTTAACCTAGAAAGGAGCTACAAGATGAAATTACGCTTAATCCTATTAGCATTGCTTTTTGTTTTTATTTGTTCGTCTGTTTCTTTTGCCGCCATAATTATGGAAAACCGCACTGGCGCGGTTAAAATTTTTATGCCTGATGGTAAACAGATAGTTGTTCAGGCAAACGAGCCTTTACCGGCTATTCCTGATGGAGCGACAATTACTATCCTTGCCGGTTCAGCTACGGTTAATACTACCGGGAAATCCACGGTTTCTGTATCAATAGGAACATATACCGTTCAAATTAAAGAAGATTCCAAGATAAATTTAACTTTAAATCCGGATGGAACAATGACCTCTACGGTTATTGCTGGTCAAAGCTTGGTTTCTAGAAAAGTTGAGGCTTATGAAAGAGCGATACCTCCGGCTGGGTTTGAGTTCCATGGTCCTAACGAAATAGAAGAAATTAGCCATTCGCATTAAGCCGTTATTTTATTATTTTTTAAAAGGGAGTAGACTATGAAATCCGCTAAAATTTTATTGTTGTCGGTAGCAGTTATGATTTTCTTTAACAATTATGCTTTAGCCGGGGTTTTTGCAACGCAAACTATTTCAGAGGATTTTCAGCCGGAGGGCATTGTTCTGGGTAAAGACCTAAGCAAGGAGAATGCTATAAGTGTTGGCCAGGCAAGGTTTAAAGCCGCGGTAACTGCTTCTGAAAGATTTGATGACAACATTTTTCTTACTCCTAATTCGAAAAAATCTGATTTTATAACTGAACTTAACCCGCAAATTTTCATGGATTTGCCTTTTGGTATTGATGAGCGCCATAATTTCCAGGTGCTCTATGATGTTCAATTAGGCAGCTATGCTGATCATACTAGTCAGAACTATCAGGATCAGGAGCTAACTGGTTTACTCAACTTTAAGCTTCCGTTTGGTTATTTTGCGATCAAGGATTTTTTAAATAAAACTTCCAGTAGAGCAAGCACCGAATTTACCAGCCTTATAAGACGTACAGATAACCAGGCGGATGCTTACTTTGGGATTGAGTTTAACAAACTGGCAAATGAGTTTAATTATACTCATTTCACCCGGCATTTTAACAGCCGCGATTACACCGCTTTTAATTATGCAGAGGATGTCGGCACCAGCACTACCTATTATCAGCTATTCCCGAAAACTAAAGCTTTATTTG
>JAPLLZ010000020.1 GCA_026387265.1 Candidatus Omnitrophota bacterium | reverse complement strand
CTTAGCCCAAACTGCCCACTTATCATTACCTTCTTTGTAAAGCTTGGCGTGTGCGAAGATGTCGTTAATTAAAACCTGGAAGGCGCGAGAGGCGATATCATTTTCATTATAAACAGGAGCAATAATAGCGAGACGAGAGTCGAGGATAATTTGAACCTTATCTTTAAGTAATTCATAACGAGCTATATTAGTCATAGAGTTGTCCTCTACAACAACTGCTTCATAGCCCTGGGATTTTGCCTTACCGATATATCGGTTCAAGCGCCCATCTCTTCTTTTACCAGAGATAGAATCTCCAAACTGCGCAGGATAAACTGCAACTGAATCGTTTAATCGATCAAGGTAGGCTTTATTATCCGCGGTATTGTCCTTTAATGCCTTAATAAGTGCACCAAGATCTTCCTGATTCTTTCTTGATTCAATAATGAGTTTTTCTTGGGCTTCCTTTGCACTGAAACCTTGCGCAATCAAAGAGAAATATGTAATAATATTTGCAAGCAACACAGGCGGAGCGCGGGCAGCCAAATTCTCATCTATAGTAACAGTATGTGTAAAGGCATCATACTCAGCAATAGACTCACCGGTTCTATTCTTAAATATAACTGCCATTGTGCCAAAATCACCCGCAATCTTTGTCCGCTTTGCATCATCAAGCGGTTTTTGCTCCTTAACCGCTTTTGTCTTTGCCGGATACTCAGTCTTGGTTATAGGTAACTGCACCGGCAATAATTCTCCAGCAATCAAAGTATCTACATAATCTCTAATCGCAGGCTCAATCTTTTTCATTTCCCTGTTAATAGACTCTCTATCAAATAATGAAAGCTTACCCAATAAAGACTTAAACTGCGGCATAAAGACTAAAAGCACTGCTAACTTAAAGTATCTATCCAATTGCATTAAAGCTAATTCTTTATTGATCTTTGCCACAGCATCTGCTTGCGTCAAATAGAAATATTCCTTAATAAGCTCTTCTGGAATAGCTACGTAAATAACTTCTCCGCTAATAATATTGCCTTTTAAGATATAGAATTCCTTGCTGCTAAGCACAACAAACTGCTTATCCAGGTCGATCATAATATCGCCTTCTAAGCTTCTGTTTCCTAATGTTTTAACAAAAGCACGGGCAAAGTTAATATTAAGCTTTAGACCTTCTCTGCTTACTACATTAACAACAACATTATCAGAGATATTCCAACCTGCTGATTTTAATATCTTAACCGGACTGATTGCCTCACCATTATCCGCTAAATCACTGGCTTTTACTTTCGGAGAATTCTTAGCTGCTACTTCCCAGGCAGCACAATCTGTTAAGGCAACAGCAATCTGGTTATTTTGAATGACGTTAGTCAAAGCAATACCAAAACCTCTGGCAGTTTCCTTAATTACATCCGCGTCATTAACATTTTTAATCAAAGCTACTACGTCTTCTTGTTTTAACTTCTCATCCATAATCTTGGCTATTGCCGGATTAAACACTTCAGTTGAAACCAAAGACACTACAGCATACTGGCTGGACTGATAATTTAAAGATTTATATTTATAAACCAAGTATAAGAAATTAACCACGCTCTCTGCGCTCATACCTTTAAGTAAAGCTCCGGTATAATAGAATGGAGTATTAGCAATAAATTCCTTAAACTCATTATCTCTGGTTGCGTCAATTAATTCCTGTATTCTCTTAAACTTATAAGTATCGGACAACTTGCTCAACTTATGCAGCAAGTACGCCTTAATAACCGCTTTCTGTTCTGTTTCTATTGAAGCATTTGCCGGATAGCCCTTTACTAATTCCTTAATCCTGCTCTTCTGAGAAAGAGAAGTAAACGCCATCGGCAGAATTCCCATGAACCAATTTAGGTCTTCTGTTTTTTCTAAATCTTCCAGGATCTTAAGGTAATATTCGCTAAGTTCTTCTTTCTGCTGCGCGGCTAAACCTTGAGCGATCATATTAACTAATGCTCTCGGGCGTTCAGGTAACAAACTAAGTATCTCATTAAAATCAACCAACGTACTAATGTGATTAAAGACCAGGCCTGCTAATTCACTTTTAATAACATGAATAGTTAAAGACTCATCAGATGCCAGATTTACCGCCATAGCGCGTATACTCTGCGGAAGCTCAAGGGCAAACGCTTTGTATTGCCCTCTTATTGCTTTTTCATTTTCCGGCTTATCAAAATCATAACCAATCTGGCGGGCAAGCTTATCTGAATATTCTTCTTCACCGGCTTTTTTCTCTACAAAACTCTTATCGGCAATCCTGGCAATATAATCTCTTAAACGGGCAGTAGCCAAAGCCTGTTCTGAAACTATGCCGCCAATATCAGCAATATTCATCACCAAGATCGCAGAAAGAATATTCTCAAGCTGAGGATTGTTGACGCCAATCTGTTCAACTAATGCTTTATAAGAATCATAACCATCATTTACTCTGGCTGAGAAGCTATGGTTAGCTATAAGTATTTGCCCAAGATATACATCTTCGGCGTTAAACCCAAGCCTGACTAAAATATCAGCGATAAATTGCGGCCCTAAAATTAAATGTTGTCTAACCGAGATTGCCTTACCAATATCATGCAGCACTACACAAAGTAAAAGTAAGGTTTTTGCATCATTCTCTCTACCAAAAGTAGAAAGCTTAATATTCGCTGCCTTTTCATAGACCCGCACAAAACTAATTAAATCATCTATAGTAGCATTACCTAGTCCAGCAATACTCTGTTGATATTTAACTAAGATGCCTTTTAAATATTCATTTTCTTCAGTATTAAGATCAACCAGCGAGCGGCCGTTTAATAGTTGCGCTGCTTCTTCAACATAGAATAAGCTTCTTAAACTCAAAATAAGATGTTCATACATTGAGTGACTATCGTGCATAGTGCCGGAGGAGATAGAATAAAGCAACTCTTTAAATTCAGGAATAAGTTCGGATAATTTACCCTGACGGATAAAATTCTCAAATGCTGCAACAGGATTGATATAGCTTTTGCATATTTTTTCTACAAATCCGTTATAATCAGGAGCAACCGCATTCTTGCTTGTTTCTTTTACGGCATCAATCAAGGCTCCCACAGACTCCTGATTCCCTAATGGAATCTCTACATCCCTAAGCTGCTGCCTCTTCATCATTGCAGCGTCAATTACATTATTCTCAAGCGCACTTAATTCTTCTATAGTCAAGGAACCTAAGAGACCAGTTACCTTCTTTACTGAAAGCACCTCTACTCCGGTAGCCATCTTTTCTATTTCTTCCTGAGGAATACCTAATCTCTTTGCCTCAGCAGTTACAAATCCTAATTTTCCGGTATCCGGATCAAACTTCAAGTTACCAAACCACAATGACCACAATTCCTGATTAGGCAGAGGTTTACCGGTAAGGCGTAATTCCGCAGTAACTATTTTCTGAAGCTTAGTTTCATATTCTTCCGCGGTTAAGGCTTCGTTGCCTTTATAAGTACCTACTTTAATAACCCTGATATTGCCACTAAGATATTTGACTGTGAAGCTGAGTAATTTAGCTTTCTTAGAACGATTCCTGGCGGCTAAAATATCTGCCCAACGCTTGAATCCCCAGCCATTATCTTCATCCAGGTAGCGTAAACCTTCATTAATATTATCCTGGCTGATTTTATCTTCATTTAACCCTTCAACCATCTTACGCAGATCAACATTCCAAATCTTAATTACCTCTACAGGAGTCAGGCCTTTTTGTAAATCCGCTAAGACTTCAAAATCTGCGCTGATTTTCTTCATTAACTCTCTGGCTATTTCTGTATCTAATCCGCCTCTCTTGCCACCCTTAAGTAAAATAATTCCTGCTGCATCTTCACCAGCCTGCTGAAGTTCATTTTTAATGTTATCCTGTGCCTGCGTAAACACTTCTTCATCTTTTATGCGATTATCAATAAGATCTTCAACTTCCAAAGCCACTACGGTCTCTACGTCTGCATCTGCGCGCATAACCGTAAATAACCTAGGATATTTCCGTAAAGTCTCACTAACTTCATCATCTCTGTCGCGTGCGATAAAAGACTGCTTAATTTCTGCATCCGGCCTCATATCTCCATCGCGCTTAGCATTACTCAATCTCTTATCTATATTTGCAGTCAAGAAAATGTTCAACATCGCGTGAGGATAGAAACCGCGGCTGGAAATAATCACCCACTTAGAAGAATCTATGCGTTGAATAATACTCCTATCAGCCTGCTGCAAGAAATCATTCACCAGCGGATGATCTTTCCGGACCTTCTTCAGAGATTTTTCTATCTCATTATTCTGCAACTTAGCCTTACTTAAATATTCACCATTTAAGTAAACATTACCATTTTCTACCCAGATATGCGCCTGGCCTAAATACCAAAGGATATTTTCTTCGGATTCCAGAATAGACTCTCCATATTTGTTAACTAACTGCGACATAAAATAAGCATACGCACGGTAAATAGCTCCGATGTCTACCAACTCTATTTGCTTACCTGAAGACTCTAAGTGCTTCGCCAACGCCTTCATTAGAGTGCTCTTTCCGGTTCTTGCTTGACCGACAATATTAATAATGTGAGACGGCCAAACACCTTCTTTTGTTCCTTCATTAATACCATATCTTCTTAAAGCACGCTGTAATCTAGCCAATTCATCCTTGCTTAACTGCTCCATATCCAATGCCGCTTCAGGCCGAATAATCGTTGCGCCCAAATTCTCTTTAAATGCCCACTCTAAATAACTTAAATATACTTCAACCGGCTTAGCCTCTAAATCCTTGATACGATTCATTATCTTGGCGATTCTGGCTAAAGTTTCTTTTTTCTCATTTTGAGTGAGAGCAGGACCAAAAGCTGGCTCTTGAGTTTTACCTTCTTCTTTAGCCTTTTTCTGCGCTACCTCATTAAGAGTAGCACTCGTGCTTGCAATTATTTCGCCGAAAGTAGTATAAAAGATTGTACTTCCTTCTTCGCTAACCGCAGGATTTCTGTTTAAAAGACGCAATCTATTCAATGATTGATAAACCTGCCTAAAAGCAAGATTATCCTGAGGTAAAGCAAAAGTAGTCATAATAGAAATCACCCTAATATCATACTCTTTAAACTCTTCTACAAATCTGCGGGTCGCTCTATCTAATGTCTCTTCAACTTCTTTTCTAGCCTTAAACTCTTTCTTCATCTGTTCTTCTTCAACCAATTCTTCTTTATCGGATTCAAGTATACTCAAAAGAGGAGAAACATACATTAAAGCGGAACTTCTCTTACCCATCAACAGACGCTCCTGGCCATCAATAACCGCATTTCTTACCCAGCCTAATTTAACAAACTCTGCATCTACAAGCTTCTGCCAAACCTTTAAGACTTGCTCAGACATAACGCCACCGAACCTTGCCTGCACGCCTTTTTGGTATTCATAAGTTACCTTGCCGTCTTTGGAAGTAAAAACAGGAACAACGGTTACATATAAATCTTCTATATCAATACTACGAGAAGCGTTATACTTCTCCACCATATCATTGATATCCATCGCCTTTTCAGTTCTGGCTGTAGTGCTGCCGGCTTTTTTCTTTAACTCTTCCTCACCATAGGCGATTTTTACCCTTACGCGTCCGGCAGTATTTCTCTTTACTTTTCCGATTATCGCGCGCAGCCTTCTTAAAGTATTAGTAATATCTGAAATCCCTTTGGCTTGCGTTAAAACGACAGAATCAGCAGCTTCAGCATATAATAACCAAGTCATAGTCTTATAGAAATCTGAGAAATTACCAAACTCCCTGAACTCAAATAAGAAACGCTCAAACTGCCAGTTGTATTCAGAAGACTCTTCAGCAGCAATAATATCTGCAGCCAAACTATCAAACCTTGTTCCAAAGATCGTATGCAACAGCTTAATCCATGCGCTCAAGCGGGCCAATAATTCTACCTGCGTAGAATCAGAAACGGTGCTGAAGATTTCATTATGTTTGCGCACCAAAGCATCAAAGAGATCTTTCTCTGCAGCAGTTAAAGAATAATTCTGAGAAAGATTATATCTTGCTTCGCTGGCTAAAGCTCCCTGCTTAAGATTACCTGCTGCTAAAGCATTGATGATGAGCAACTCTCTGAAATAGAAACCTAACTGCTTAATAGTAGAAGACTTAACCACGCCTTCACCCTTATGCTCAATCGGATGGCCTAAATTAACTTCAGCCATAGGATACTGCAGATGATATGCCTGCATCTCCAGCATCTTTCTCTGGATTAATCTATCATCCGTATTTGTCTCTTCGCCTTCTTTTATTACTTCAAAAGGACGTACATCTATTTTATCAGGAGCAACCAAGCCTTCATGATCAAACCAGTTCCTAATCGTCTTCTCCAGATCAGCTTGCGGAAAATTAAACCTTTCCACGCCTCTAGACACACTTAATTCTCTCTTAGGAGCAGTAATAAATTCTTCCACTGCGCTTGCATCCTTAGCAGAGTAATAAATAAGCACAGCCTTAACAAACCCGGTAAGCATACCTTCGGCAAAACTTTCTACAATCCTTACTCCTGCGGCAGACTTAATCTCCCGGGAAAGTTGATTATTTACCTTTTCGGCAATTGCCCTGAATTCCGCATCTTCGCTTAAACGATTGCGGAAGTTCTTCATGTAAACCGTCCAATAATCTGCTCTGGTGGTAGCCATTACCTCTACATCTGTATCATCAGTAATCCTCTTCATTGCATCATAAACCGGCCGGCTTAATTGTGAACGGGAAAGATGAAAAACAATGTTGTTAGCCAAGAACTCTGCTTCGGTACCATTCTGTCTAGCCCTTAATAAACCGGCTAACCAGAAGTTGATACCGTCTCTGGCCAGATAAATATTCAGGCGTCCGTCTACCGCTGTTCTTGCTTCAATATTCTTGGAAACCTCAACTAAGAAGTTGCTAATTGCCACCAATGTATGGTAGAAAGTATTTTTGCCGGCATTCATCGGATCATAAGCTGCCCTAATTGCATCTTTAAGATAATCCGCGCGGGCGATTAAAATATCCAATTCTGCTTCAGGCATCTGAGCTGTTAACAGCTCAGAAGCTCTTCTGTCTAATTCTTCGATTAACTCCTGTGCGCTTCTATGTGTTAAAGTAACATCAACTACAGAAGCAATGGTAAGCTCATTAGCATCGCCGCTTACTGCTGCTGTGTTCACCGAAGCGATTACAGGTTTAACCGGAAGATAAATAGTCGCGAACTTATTATCCCAGATCTTAGCTTCATTTAAATATTCTATAGAAGAAGGACAGTGAATACCATTTGCGCCGGAGTAAATGGCATTATGCGGAACACCCTTGCTTAAGCTTTCGCTAAAGAAATCATAGAGAGAACCAAATTGCAGTTCGTTGCCAACAATATACCTTAAGGTTTTAGGCTGATTACGAGTATTGGCTTCACCGATAATGAAGTTAACTACATCCTGTAAAGTAATATCATCCGGAACCTTATCAAAGCCGTATTTCTTAAGCACTTCTGCCTTGGTCGCATCAGCTTTAAGCGTAAGCCTCACCGGAAGAACAGGCTGCTGCATATAATTCCATAACCAGCGCAGTGTCTTAAAATGAGTATCGGTTAAATTGGTGCTATTGAGCCATTTTTCAAATTCGACCAGATCAAGACAATCGTTATTAATATCATTTACAAAACCTAACACCTTCTGCGCTTCTTCCGTGTTACCTTTTTCTTCTAACGACTTTGCCAATCTTGCTAAACGGCCTTTTTCCTTCTTGCCTATACCAACTGTCTTTCCCCAAACTTTAATTATATTTTCTGCTGACAGATTGGTACGCTCTCCAAGCTCAACTTCGAAATCTTCCGCCAATCTATCCAACACTGCAAAATATACTTTATCATTAAAACCACCATTATTACCACCCTTAAGCACAATAACCGCGTTTTCATTCTGTCCTTGAGCCTTAGTTACTTCAGTTTCTTTATAGAACTCTGCAGACTGAGTTTTTTCAATAGGAGCAGCTACATTTAAGGAAGCTGAATCCGAACCTAATAAATAGCACTCACCGTTTGCTGTATAACGTGAAAGCCTTACTGTCCTCTTACCAAGTACGCTCTTTGACTTATCGAGTTCCTGAAAGGCCTGTTCCTTAATGTTATTAAATATGCTGCTGAAAATGGCGGCAATTTCTTTTTCATTACTTAAGCCTGCCGCCATAATCTTTTCTTCATTTATACCTGCAAAATCAACTAAATAAACCTTAACACCATTAACTTTAATCTTTTCTACATTTAAGCCCAACTTCTTGATATCCTTGGCTAATTTTAAGTACGTATCTTTAGTTATCTGTGCCTTAGACACTTTCTCAGAGACATAAACTGCACCCATACTAATAGCAAAAGGAGTAATCTCTGCAGCAACCCGCCCTCTTAAGCTAAACCCATAATCTCTCTCTAATACTGCATTGAATTCAGCTAATGTACGTGCTAATGCTAACTTAGGAGTTTCTCCCACCAAAATATCGATTAGAATAAAATACTTACCTCTCCAAGAGATTTGTTTATATCCAGTTACTCTTTCGATAATGCCGAATTGAGTAGTATTTGAAGAATTGATATCTAATTCTGCTACTGCTAAACGATGCGCGCTGGCTAAAGGAACATTACGGCAAATCTCAGCAAGAATCTTCTTAGCTTCAATTTCATTAGCCTTGCCTTTAATGATAATAATGCTCTTATCGCCGCCGCCTGTGTACTGTTCAACTTTAATGCCATTTTCCCGTTCATTAATCTCATCAATCACTTCACCGATAACAATTCTGACCTTACCGGCATATTGTAAATTCGGACCAAAAGCCTTATGGTATTCGCTGATATTGTCCATATCAGCTAAAGCATAAACATAAGAGCTTCCTTCCAAAGCAGAAATCGCTGCATAAGCTTCAGCATCTGCTTTATGCTCATCTCCTTCAAAAGAAGGATTACGTAAAGTAAGCCGAGATCTATTTTTGGCAACAAATGGGGCTTTCTTTTCAGAAGCTTGTTCTGCCTCATCTTCGGCCTTTAACATCTTATTAACATCAATACCGTAATCCGCCAGAATAGCCTTAAGAATATTAAGCCTTGCTAACTGTAATTCTTCGGCAGTTAAAATATCTCTTAAGATGGAATTTCTGTGTAATGGTTTCCAGTTAAATAAAGCCTCAATCTTCTTCTCTAACTCTTCTTTCAGTGAGAGAACATCCGCATTACCATAGATCTTGGCTAACGCCCCTTCAACACCATTTTCTGCGGTTAACAGATATTTAATCAGGATAGCCTCTTTTTCTTCCAGTGTTTTAATACCTTCAGGGATTATTTTCTTTACTTCAAAAGGATAGACTGTGTTTGCAGAAGCTTGTCTTTCAGCGTCAGTAACATTTTTCTCAGATGCGCTAACATACGCCTTATTACGTAGCTCAATCAAATCAATACCATTCTCAACCAAGAATGGTTCGGCTCCGATGTCTCTTAAGAAATCCACTACTGCCTGTTTATTTTCAGAGTGGCTAAAGATATCCTCTACCAGTCTAACAATACCAAGATTATTACCTAATTCTTTACGGACATTAATCGTAGAAATCTGCACAGCCGGCCCCTTTGATACAGCTACGGCCTGAGGTTGAGCGCCGGTACCTGCTGGAGCAGCAGCGCTAACCTGAGCTCCGCTTCCAGCTTGAACGGCCTGAGGTTGAGCACCAGTACCGGCGGGAGCGGCTTGAGTCTGAGCACCGGTACCTGCTGCAGGAGCAACGCTAACCTGGGCTCCGCTTCCAGCTGGAGCAACCTGAACTTGAGAACCAGTACCTGCTGCTGGAGTAGCCTGAACCTGAGGACCAGAGCCAGCAGGAGCATTAGTTATTGTTGAAGCTACATTTGCGCTCCCTGCCTTGCTTGCCTGTAGCTTAATTCTCTCTTCTTGCCATTCTTTTATCGCCGCGAAATTCGGGTTAGCAGAATTAACTTCACCAAATAAAACACGGAACTCTTCTCTTAACTGAGGATCAAGATAAACTCCGGGATATTGGGCAACAAACCTTAAAAGCCTCAGGAGCTTATCAAAGCTGATCTTCTTAATATCCACCTTGGCGCTAAATGCCAATCTTCTATTCTCAAGATCTGCCAATGCCGCCTCGTCCTGATTGTAAACTGCGCCATCTTCCAGATTAATACCAACTCTATCCACGGTTAAAGGATAAAGATTTGAAGCAAAAGCTTCTGCAAAATTATCCAGAATATAGAAATTACCATTCTGGTCAATAGCTCCAAGCACGCTGATCATTTTGCCATTAATGGAGACTGTTGACCCAACAAATTTTGTTACATCACAGCCTAATTTCTCAGCAATAATTTTTGCCTTCTCCATCATCTTTCTCATCGCTACCTGCTGACGGAATTGCTGATCTTTTGCATCCATTTCGATATTTATAAGAATATCAATATCACTATTCTTATTTAATCTTTCACATTCCGGCTTCGCGGCATTAAAGAACCAATCTCTAACCGCGCCGCCAAATACAGTAATACCTTCGGCATCAGCAAAGAATTCTGTTTTTAAATAATTTTTGAATGCAGCAAAAAGATTGGAAACAGCAACAGAACTAATGGTGTTGGACTTTTTAAGAGAACAAGAATCAACTTGCGGCTTATTTATTTTTTTCAATCCTTTTATCTTTGCAGCCAAACCATCAAATCCTGCCTTAACTAATGAGAGTAATGCTAAAAATGGTGCGCGAATGATAACAACTGCCAGGGATACAGCTAACGCTACTATTGGCGCGCCAACTAACAATGCCGTAGGAGCGCCTATAATTCCCGCAATATAAGTTGTTAAAGAAGATGCGGTTATCATCGCCATCAACGAAGCTATGGGCTGGGCCAAAAGCATAACCGCTGCTACGCATGCTGCAATCGGTACTGCAATAACAGCCGCTATCGTAAGAAATTCTTTAGGATTCTTAAATAAACCGGCCAATATATCGATAGCAGGAATCTTATCTAATAAGGACTTCGCCCACCCCTTAAACGCTCCTTCATATTTATTTACGGCATAAGGCAGATATTCATATTCTGTAACATACCAATCAATCTGTTCTACCTGCTTATAAGACAAGTGCTTAACTTTTTTATCTAATTTAGCTTGCAAACCTTTTTTCTCCTGATATGTAGAGCCTAAAAGGCCGATATAATCATTGTGCTCAACATCGCTGATTGCTCCGATACCACGCAAGAAATCCAGGAGAGTACGCAGGTCAATATTGGCAACTAACCTGTCAACCCATCCGGCTAATTTTACGTTTATCTCACTATCTTTATAACTATTTTTATCAGCATCAAAATAATCTTTATTCTTAATCACTCCCTGCTTCTCTAAGAAACTTAAAATTGCCTTACGTAAAGCAATATTGGTTTTTAATCCTTCAGCCCATTCCATAACTTTTTCTATAGGCAAGGAATCTTTTTCTACAACCTGCGCAGCTTTAAGATATTTAATAGATTCTTGCGTAACCATTACCCTGCCCAGCTTAGTTTCCCATTTCAAGAGATTCTCTGAATATTCCTGGAAATCTTTTTCGTTTATCAATTTGGCATCTTTTAAAACCAACAAATATTCCTTCACTGCGCTTATCCTGTTCAGCAGGCGCTGACGAATAGAATCAGACAGTATACCTGTTGCCCTTAAGGATATCTTTTCATCTTTAATATCCTTACGGATATCTTTCAGTACTTTTGCATACTGTTCCTTATGCCCCTTACCGGCTTTCTTAACCATGTCTGCAACAACCTTAAGCAAAATTAAAGACGGAGCCTTGTAAATCCTTCTAAAGTGAGAATAGTATTTAGTATAGAATCCGAGGCGCTCTATATATTCATCTCCAAAGCGGCCGGTATCAAAATCCTCACCTAACTCCTTCTGTAATCTTATCGCAGTAGTATGTAAAGCTACCGCTTCTCTTTCCGAAAGGTTCTTTTCAATCCTGCCTAATAAAGGAATATTAATATTCATAAAATTAACCGAGTCCACCAGCCCCCAGAAACCGGACTTTATAACATTCACGGCATTGCCAACTTTATGCTTAGCAGTAATCGTGCTATCAAAAACAAAAGGAGCAATCCAGGCAGCCAGGAACATTGAAATGGTGAGTATCCACAGCAGAGCATTAAAAGGATGGAACCCTGCGAACATCAGAATAAGAAGTGTCCAAGATACTCCGGTCCTTACCGGGCTTTCGCTCTTAAGATACAGATAAGCCCATTCTCCGATACGCTTCATCGCCCCGCCCTTACCTTTAGTCGCAATAAATTTACAAAGCCTGGCCGCGCCGCTTTCTCCTACTGCGCTCTTATACATAAATACCTGATGCACAAAGAACCAATACATCACTGAAGCGATCTGATTGATTGTCCTTAAGATACCCTTAAACCAACCCTGGCCCTTTTCGTAAACATTGTTAAATAGGAGGCCGTAGCTGATAGATTGCGACAACACAATACCGCAAATCCACAACACCAGCGGCAACCCGATAAAGAGGTTGAAATTAAAGATTAATGCCACAACCACCAGCCACTTTACATAGCGCACGATATAAGGTTTCTTGAAATAGAAACCAAAACCATCCAATAAGAAATTATCAATCTTATAAGGCAAATCCACATTCATATCCAGCAGCATCTTAAGAGGAACTCTGCCGACTGCTGACTCTATAGAATTCTCTGCCCATTTCCATGTCGGATCGCGGGAATCAATCCACTGATATGGCCAGTTCTTTCCTAATGTTATATACATAATCTTAGAAGTATTATAACCAAAGCTGCGGAACCTGATTGCAGTTTCAATATCTTCTGCAACATACTCACCAGTCAAGCCTTCGGACCAACGCAACGCCTGAGTGCGTACCCAAAACTTCCCGTAAGCGCCTAAACCACCCGTCAGCTGTTTACCAATCTGAGCATGGCCGTAAAATGCGTTTTCTCCTACCGGCATGGCTTTTCCTACTCCGCCGATATTTTCACCTAAATGATGATCAACTACCGGTACGCTTGAACCTAAACGAGGATTAAGCAAGAATTCTAATCCTGCTTCCGGCATATGCCAAATTCCTTCTAATCTACAGTGATGGTCGGCATCAGCTAAGAACGAGGTCTGACCAATAAGATACGGGGTAGCCTGAGTCATATGGTTATACTTACCTTTCCACAATACCTCATTCTCCTTGCCGGGAACGTTCAATCTGGTCCAGATCAACATTACATCCTTGCTAACTGCCAACCTTAAAGCTTCTTTCTGTTCATCAGTAAAATCAGAAACATTACGGATATATTGTTCCACATCATTTCCTGAATTACGGTATTCCTGTAAATAAAGATATTTACGTAAGCTCGATGTAACTTTTCCTGCTGCCTGCGCCTTCACCGTCTTGACCTCTGCATTGCACAACTTCACCGCCCACCTATAGATAATACGCACCATCTCAACAGCCTGCTCTTCTGCTTCTCTCTTGGTATACCCCATTCTTTCTAATCTAAAGACATATGACCTTCTCATTTTTGTAAAGGTAAGGGCGTTGGCCCAGCCAGTGGGCAGATGGTAATTACCAAACTTAACCACGACATCCCAGGTAGCTTCAGATAACACCACTTCACGTTCAGGATGCCGAGTGAGCTCTTTAAGGGTTTTTTTGTCTTCTTCTGGAACACCTAATTCCTCTAATTTCCGCAAGAGGCATTCCCACAATTCCGGCTTAAAGCGCGCCAGCATACCTAAACGAGTAGTAATTTCACCCTTGGTTTTTACGTCTGCTGTATTTAAGTCTTGGCGAGTATACCAGCCATCTTCATTAGCAGTATTAATAATCACATCTACGGCCGGCATAAAACGGGAATACAAAACAGGAGCGGGAGCATCTAATCTATACTTATTGTTCATCCAATAAACGATTCTTGCTTTAACCTCCTGCATCCTGGTCAAGTTCCACTTAAAGACTCCCTTAAAGAAGCTGCCGTTGTTAATTATAATCTTGGCAAATTCACGTGCAAACTCTCTTTCAGAGATATCTGCTAATTTATCTAATAACGAAATCAACTTATTGTATTCAGCAGAGGTAATCGTATATTCATAGCTATCATCATCATTACCTCTCATATCCTCCAACTCTAATTTAAACTCTTCCACTAAATCTTCTCTTACCGTCTTAACATTCTTCTCTATACCCACAAAAGTCCGGTAAAGATGATGCCCTATTCTTCCCGTTTTCCAGAAAGGACGCACATGGTAAACATCATTCTTACGGTTATAGACAGCTTCAGCAATGCCCTTCATAAAATAACTTATGGCGTAAGGAGAAAGCCTGAAGGTTTCAAAAAATACCAGGTAAGGAATGATTTTGATAATTATTCTTATCCACTCCGGAATATAAAGAGTGGCTGGTATTGCAATAAGCCCGGCACCCGGTATTATTAAACCTAAGAAGCTAAGAGCTATCCCTGCTAATTGCAGAATATTTTGAATAGTGTGCAACCTAGCAGCTAAAACAGGATTCGCTTTGCCATTGCGCAGAGCTGCACGTCTTAAAAGCGAGAATAACACCCAAGATCCAACACTTATGCCAATGCCTACCAATGAAAGAATAGGCAGCGGTAATGTCAGAATGGCTGGAACACCTAACAACGCAAAAGCACCGATAGCGTTAACGGTAAGCACGGCGAATAATGCCGCCAGAATAAAGAATACCGCACCTAATANNNAAAGAATACCGCACCTAATAAAATACGGCGGGTAAGATGTGAATAAGTATCGTTGTATCTATGCGGAACTTTGCCTCTAATGCGCTGCCAAATATGGTTACCTAAATGCTTTAAAATATAAGCATAAACTTCAAACATGGCCATACGATGTTTCTGGCGAGGAAGTTTAAAGTACTTGCCGGAAGCTAAAAGCAAGCCCTTCATATTATTCTCTAAATCCTTTGCTTCTTTGACTGCGGGTTTAGCTTTATCTGCGTTAAATTTATTACTAGCATCAAATCCACGGCCCAGGATATCTTTAACCATCTCTTCAAACTTTGCCCGTAATTCTTTCCTGTTCTCAAAAGCAGCATCTTTACCTTGCTCTACCCCTTCTGAATCATCTGGATTCAAAGCCAGCCTTAAAGCATCATTGTATTCTTCGAAGATGAAAGCGAACATATGGTAACGAATCCCCTCTTCTTTACCATCATTTGCGCCTCTTCTATCACGCATATTCTCCAAAGAATCCATTCCATTCTTAAGGATTACGCTAAATATACCGTAGAAAGCCTTGATATAAGGTAGGATATTTCTGGCCTGAAGAGGATTATTTAACCAATCACACAGGCGCGCCTCGCTATTAATCTTCCCAAAAATGTATTCTTCAAGCCTGCCTTGGGAATTTAATCCGTTAAGGCGCTGAGAAATTACCTGCATCAGGATATATTCTTCCAAAGGAAGAACAACTCCTTTAATCGGCAGGTCTTTGCGGGAACCTTTTTTCAATTCTTCCTGGAATTTATTCCAAGCCGATTCGGATAAAGGATGTTTGGTCAGGTTATCAGTAGAAGTGACAAACAGAAGTTTTGTAGAAATACTCTTTGCATCCGGCCAGATTAATTCATAGAAAGGAGCGTGCGCTATCTGCAACAGCATCGCATCAAGCAGCATCTTATTGAGGCCGTCATCTCCGGCAAGATCCAAACCTAATTTATTTAATACCTGGCCGATCAATTCACGCAGGTATTTCTTAATTTCCGGCCTTATCTCTCCCCTGGCGGTAAAGAAAACCTTGTTATGCAGGATAGAAAGATAACGCTCCTTAAGAAAATCAACGTCGCTAACCCCACACTGCATATATACGGCAATTGCTTCCCTGGCTTCGTCAACTAACCGCTCAAAATCGCCTTCAGCGAAAGCCTTGGTGCCGGCCAATCCTTTTCTCCAATTATTCACTACGGATGCAATAACATTATCTTCAAGAAGGAATCCGGTATCAACAGGAGTTTTAGAACATTCTGTAACATACTCTTTAAACAAGCGATCAAGCTTCTTAACCGGAGGAGAACGCGGTGAATGCGCTTTAACCAATAACTTTTTAAGCTCATCCAGATTATCCAAATGAATAGCTCCATTTTGAATCCTAAACTGAATAATTACTCCTGCGTCCTTGTTGGAGAACCCTAAGACCCGCAGCTGATTAACCGAGAAAGTATTTAAAGATACTCCCGCTGGAGCCTTTCCATCCTCACCACGGATACTCTTTAATAACTTGTTACGTTCTGCTCTTAAGGCTCGGCGTCTAGGTATTGCTATTATCGCGGCAATCAAAAGGGCAAAACCGGCAAATATGGCAAATGGGCTGGCCATCGCAGAAAGATTCTCAATCCAGGATTTCTTCGCAAAATCTATAGACCCGGAATATACTTCCATAGCAGGAACCGTATCATGATTATTTATGTCATTCCCCTGTTCGTTGATCGTCTTTACCATTTTTTCTTCATTACCTTCTGCGCCAAACCAACGCAACAACTGTCCGAAGAAACCATTGCCAGCCTGATCTGTCGAGGACCATTCCGCAGAGAAAGTAGTATGCTTTATTTCAAAGAAACCATTCTTCTGATAAATAATCCGCCCGTTTTTCATCAAGCTAATCGGATCTGTGCCAGCTTGTTTAATCTGAACCTTCAAATCAGTGGTTTTAACATCTTCCTGCGTAAGTATATAGAAGTTACCTTCATTATCCATATACATCTTATTAGCATAAACACCAAACAGAGATTCTGTCTTTATGACTTTACCATCCTGGTTGTCTTCTTTAGCAACAATTGTCGTGCTATATAGAGGAACGCTATCGCGATAATAAATCCTGATCGCCGGGCCTTCCGAATAACGATGCTCCTCATAGCTCTGGCCGGTTACATTATTATTGCCGCCGATAGTAACTAGACCATATTCGGTCATATCGCTGATAACTCCATAAACAATCCAGTTGCCTTCATCATCCGGCTCGCCCTTATCGTTTTCACGATGGCTGTACTCTGTTTCTCTAATATTCTGGTTATCCCTAATCAGGATTAACCCTGGCTCAACTCCCAGAGGAATTTCTTTTTTACCATTAAGAACAGAGATATTCCCTTGCTCCCACCATTTAACAATACTCAAAACGCCATCCGATTTTCTAGCAATATGCCTAGCCAAAGGATCACCCGGCATAATATATCTTTCGATCATACCGCCTTTTGCCTCTGCATAATCTTCACCCACTAACGGAATTTCCCGAACAATAATAAATTCTGAATTCGCATTAAGTTTTAAGCCCTTGATATTTTCCAAGTTAGCAGCATAGGATCCAAGAAGATCTGTAGCAGAAATATTCCCATCTGTGCTGGTACGATAAATTATACCGTTGGCGGCAATCTTGTATCCGGAAACAACCTGGGCGCCGCGCCACTGGTTATTAATCGTAATGTCGGGATTTTGATTAGATTCACGCACCACAGAGATAAGCACTCTGCCGTCATCCGGTAAGCGATAATCTGTCCAGATAGCGCCCCAAGCAGAAGTTACCTGTGCCGGTTGTATCAACGTATCATTAGTAATACCAAGTTCAGCCAAAGATTCTTGACTAGGAGCCGCTAATGCGCTGATATCCCCGATAACAGTTGAAACCTTAACCATTTCCCCATACTGAACACTAAAAACATCCTCAGAATTATATTCGACCTTAGTAAATACTGGAACAACGGAAGTCGTATTTGCAGTATAAGTATGGAAAGTAACCCAGCCATTATTTATAGAAACAATGGGTTCGGTGTGGATATAATCATAAACGTCATAACCAATCGGCGTAGGCGTACTAGTAGATAAATCGGTAATCGTATTTACCCACACCTTTTCCAAACCAGGATAGTAATCTTCCTTAAAATGAGTAATCTGATCATCGGTTAAACCTAAGGCCTTTAACTCTTCAGGTGAAACATTTATTCCTGCCTGATTCATTACTTCTTCTTTATAGAAATCTCCGGTAATCAGATCCCATTTCCAGTAAGTAGTAGTCTTGTCTTCGCCATCAATGTTGGTGAATTGATTAATAATAGTAGCGTCTTGGCTTAAAATAACAGTAGGAGAAGAATGTAAACCATCGAATATTTCAAGTCTTAAGAAATCATCACCGTGAGATGAGGTATACTGATACACTAAGAAAGTCTGAGAAGGAGTTGCCTTGCGCAAATATTCTTCCTGCTCGTCACTTAATAAAACGCCCGTTAAAGTCGAAGTAATTAACGCTCTTAATTCAGTTATAGTAATACTTCCGGAACCCAAAACCACTCCTTTTTCAACAGGTATTTCTTCACCGTTAATAATATGGTAAGGTGCGACGCTATCAGGTATTCCATACTCTCCCAATTTACCGCTATATGTATAGTGGGTACCGCGGTCTGCAGAAACCTGATTTATAATCCTACCCTTAATATCAAAAGTATGGCGTTCTATCCTTAAAGGTTCCTCATTTTGATTATAGAAGGTTACATCTTTTTCTACCTGCTTTGTGTATGGATTAACGGAGGTAACAACACTTTTAGATATAATTCTTCCAGTTTCAATTACTTTAGTGGTAGTTGTATGGGCAACACCATAAGTATCAAAAGTACCATCATAAGTATATTCAGTAACCGTTCCAGTACCCTCTTGCTTGCGTATCAGACCACCTATATAGGTGTTAACTTCTGACTTAAGCGATTGAGGTACAAAAACTGTACCCTGAGGAGTAACAACCGGAACAAAATAACGCACTTCCTTATTAACTGCCCCAGTTGAAGGATCTATATTTGTGGTTTTTGATGTATAAGTATTTACGCGGCTGGCAGCAACACTGTTAATCCAAGTTCTCTGTCCATTAGCACCAAATTCGATATAGCCACCGAAACTATTGCTAACGCCTTCTTCATAAACACCTTTTAAAGCATTAATATATTCCTGTCCACCCTTGTACCCAGAAGTAAAGATCACTTCAATCGTCTGTCCACCTATAGTAAGCCAGCCATGTTGAGAATTAGAATCATCAATCTTTACGATATAGCCATTCGCCTTAATCTCTTCTGGCGTCCAGGTAACTACATCTTCAGATGTATTTATTTCTGAAGTGGCTGGTGACCAAAAACCATAGTTTCTAAGCGCTTCTACATATTTGTTCGTTGCTTGAACGCTTGACTGCCAGTAATAAAGAACCTGCTTATCATTCTCTGTTGCATAACGTGTAATTACACCCTCATTAGGAACAGGAACACCTGGAATCCAAGATAACCAAGCGCCATTCTCAGATGACAATGCTTCTTTGTAGGCCTTAGCCGCTTTTAAACTTGTCTGCCAATAAAAAGTCTGTTCGTCAACCTTTTTATAATATGTGCTATTCCCTTCTTTATCTGTAAAAAGATAATAAGCAGCCGTTTCATCCACACCTATAGAAACTGCACCCAGCGGTTTTTCCATACCATCTATTAAAGGAAGCCAGGCGCCGGCATCATTAGAATTAATGACCGCTTTATAACTTGTAAATTCATTTTTACCTATCTGCCAAACATACTTAGAAGAACCATTATCCTTAAAGTAAACTGTACCATTCACTGACTCAAGAGCATAAAACTTTACCTCATCAAATTCACCATATTCTTCTGCCTTGGCTGGTATTTTAGAAATCTTTAGCCATCTGCTATCAGTACCATTGCTCGGATCCCTAACATAAGCCTGCCACTGCCAATATGGCTCAAGAACCTTGGTAGCTGGATGTTCTTGTACCCAACCCTCCCATTTCCACTGAACCTCCATAATGTCTGTAGCCGGATGATGCTCTTCATCACGCTGCCATATCCATTCCGTACCATTACCCACCCAGCGCCCGCCATCAGCATCAACCACTGCCCCATCAACAGGATCAGCTGACGGCGCAGGGCCAGTCGGATCAGTAGGGCCATAATAATCCCAAGCATCATAATGCACTAATTGTTCAGTCCCTACCCAATCTCCGTCATCAGCAGGAATTCTGGCGCCAATCGTAGGAGTGCTAGTCGGCGCAGGGCCAGTCGGATCAGTAGAACCATAATAAGTCCAGGCTTTATAATACACCCAATGCTGCGCCCAAACCCAATCACCAGTCCCCTTAGGCGAAGTAACTCTTGCGCCTATATATTTACCTACCCCTTGCGGCCTTGAGCTATTATCAGGCGCTAAAAGCTGTTTAAAGGTTATATTTACTATCTTGCTTAATTTTGCGAAATATGCATCTGAGTCTTTAGAAACTTCCTTGAGTGCTTCCAGATTAGCTTCGGCAGATTTAATGGCATCCTCAATAACTTTTAGGGTGTCTTGAGCACCATTTAAATCATCCTGTGCATTAGTAGATTGTAAACCTTTAACTACAACTGGATAGTCTTGTAGCAATAATCTAGACTGTTCTGCTAAAATACCCTCTAAACCATAACCTTTAACTCCTTCTATATTTACAGTAAACGGATTATCCCAGCAATTAGCAAAAGGAAGATATGCGGTACCAGCTAAAGAAATCTTTCCATAAGGAGTATACCAACCATGGCCAGTAACTGCGCCCTCTTCGGTAGCATAAGGTAAAGTGCCCTTATAAACCATTTTTTCCATTTCAGCGCGGTAATAAACAGCTTGTTTTTCGTTCTCTTCTTCGCCTGCAATCTCATAAGCAACAATCATCTGCGCAGTCCACTCCGGAGAAACCATGTCTTTACTGCTATCAAAATCAAATCCAGTGACAGAAACTTTAGCTCCATCCGGCAGCACATAATCTACGGTAACCTTTGCATTCTTTTCTGTTGCCGATAAAAGATTATCTATGTTTACTCCCATTTCCTGCAACCCGGTTCTGCCGAAAGCCATCACTGCCATGCTCTGGACATCGGTAGCAAAAGTGGTATCAGAAGAACCATTTCCATCGGCCCCGATCGTCTGCCCGCGGTTAAATATTCCGGTCTCAGAATTATACATAGTTTTAATCCAGCCGGCGATATTATCGCTTATCTTCTTATATTCTTGCTTATCAGTCTTATTGTTTAACATGTTGAAAAACACATAAGCATCGATGTTTTGTTCCGTAGATAAGAAGCTAGCGCCTACATTACCGCTTACTCCGCCATTAGCGGTCTGCAAATTCGCAATCCAGCCGGCAATAGATTCAGCCAATTCTATATAGCTATCATCACCAGTAGCTTCTGCATATTGTAATATTGCAATTCCCAGCCAGGCATTCGGGCCAACCTGCTGGACATTTTCCGTAATATGGCCATCAGTTACATCATAAGCATTAGCGAACCCAAAGAATCCTTTCTGAACATATTGTGTATTATAGAAATCTAAGATCCTCTTAGCCTCTTCAGTCTTGCCGCTCTTAGCAAAATCAATCACCGCTAATGCCTGATCATAAGTCATGCCCCAATCAGCTGTTGTTGAATTACCGCTATGGCTAGCTAGTAAACCAGTCTTTGTATTCTGTACCAACGTACCATCCATATAATTATCAACTATCTCTACACCGGCTTTTTCAAGAATGGCGGATAAATCTAAAACATCTTTGGAATCAATTGTATTTTCTGCGGCTTGCTCACTGCTTGTTGTTGAGGTAGGAATAGATGCAGGCTTATAAGAACATCCCGCCTGAAATATTCCTCCCAAGAATATGATGGCAATAATTAATCCTGTTAAGATACCCTTGGTAGCTCTCTGTAAGAATACACTTAAAGATCCTTTAGATTTATTCTGCTTGGAATCTTCTTTAGCCGGCGCAGGAGTCAGTGAAACTTTATTAGTAGTAGATTTTCTATTTTTGGCAATTGCCGGCTTCACAACTTCCTTTAATATAAACCTAGCTTGTTGCGCAATTTCTTCATTGGAAGACGCTCTTAAGCTTCTGATCTTATGAACAGGTATTTGTCTCTTAGTAATATCTTTAATGGTAAGCGTAAGCTCACCTACGGTAGCAATCGCCTTATAGAGAATACGAAGAGTATCTTCGTTATTATCTATCTGCAGATCCAGCACTTCCGCTATCTGATAAATGTATTTGGTTCTTTCAGTTTCGCCATTAATAAGAGGAACGATCCTGCCTAAATCATCCATAGCAATAAATGCTTTAGTGCTGTCTTTGACTGCTACGGCTTCCTGTAACTTCGCCATAACATCTTCTACCTGCGTAATTATTTCTTCCTGGCTTAATTGCTGCGTAACAGAAGATTGTTTCTTATTCTTGAATGACTTTACCTGAGCCTTAAAGCCTGCTCTTTCGGTTTTTCCTGCTTCATGGAGATCTAACTGAGCATTGAGGAATGCGGCATCTTTAGCGGAAAGCTTGGAAGATATATATTCGGCGCTAACTTTTCTGCCGGTTTCAGAATTAGCTAATACGTAGGATAAAGCACGAATACTTGCTTTCGGAGAGCCTCTGATGCCGTTTTCCTCGGCAAGCTTAAAGCAGGCTATTCTATAGGATAATCTGAACATCTTTAAGAAACTACCCGCTACTGAAGGATGGCGTAAAGCACCAATAATCTGGCCGATAGGCTGTAAATTATGCGCTTCTGCAATAATAAGATTAGCGCTAAATGGCTTAATAACAGAGTTCTTAAATCCATAAATAAGAGAAGGATTAAAAATTCCTAACAGAATCACTTCGCCTAAGAATAACCAATATGAACAACCCATAACGTCTATACCTAAATATGGCTGCGCGAATCTTCCACTCAAGATAAGCATAACCAAATATACGCCTACAAGAACAGCCTGCTCCTTAATTATAGAAGCCATATTCTTTAACGCTTTAGAAAAGGTTATTTCTTTATCTAATTGCTTTCCAGTATCTGAAGAACCTATTTCTAATTTTTTACCGGTGAAATATGCCCATAACCCTTTAATGCTAAATATAGAAAAACATACAACCATAGAACCAAAAGGCAGCATATATTTCATATGTCTACTGAGTATCTGCTTAAAACTACCATACTTACCTTTTTCAAAACCGACAGCATTTTTTCTCATATAACCCAACACAGCAACCAAAGTACCACTGAACAAGTAAGCCAGGACAGGACCTACTAATCCATATATTGAAATCGGGAATAAAGGTGAGAGTAATAACGGCGGCAATAACATTGCTGAACAAAAAAGGTTAACTATGTAAATCATAAGATCGATTTTCTTCCAGACAGAAATTTCTTTCGAACCGAGAATATTACTTAACTGTTTTGTAAATATACCTTCTTTCTTCCAATCTTTCGGCTGGTTAAATATTAGCTCTGCTGCCCCAAAGACATATTTAGTCATCTGTTTAGCTTCAGTTATTATATTATTAGAGATAGCCTCTTCAAATCTCATGCCGGAAATATCGGCATATTTACCATGGAAACCTCTGATATTAAAATCAAACTCTGCGCTCAAGTCTTCTGAAACTCTATTTTCCGGCCACCACCCGATCTGGCTTAATAACGCTTTTCTTATATAAGCATTATGCCCGACCAAAGGAATTACCGATCCAGTTAAAGCCGAGTGGCTAAAAGCAAAATCATAATAAATACGTGTCGCATACCCGATTATTTTTGTAAAATAATTCTCATTTTCATTGTTCGGGACCGAAGCGCATTGAATATAAGCTAGCTTTTCATCATTATCGAACTCAGCAATCGTCAACCTGCTTATACCAGTAGGAATAATGCTATCTTTATCCAAAAGCAGCTTGACATCTCCTATCCACAGGTTGCCTTCGATACATCCTAATCGATATTCTTCTTTTTCCTGAATGGCTATTGTCTGCGCTTCTTCAAGAGAAATACCTCTATCGATCATTATTTCAGATATTCGCTCAGCAAGTTTCAGGGTATAATTTAAATTGCTTCCTTTTTTAAATGTCCCTGCTCTCATTGTCGCAAGATTATCTTTCACCGGCCGAGGCCTGGCGACAAAAGTAATATTATTTGCTCTATAGAAAGCCACTCTTGCCAATACTTCTTTTTGTTCAGGAGTTCTTGTTTCCTCCGGAAGGCTAAGTGCCTTAGCCATAAAACTATCCACATTTTCATTCGCAGTAAAATACATCAGGCCATCATCACAAAAGTAAGCTTGATTGTTTGTTCAAATGTTTCTTTGTACACCGGAACCTGTATAGTTACCGTTAAAGATGAAGATTTTTCTAAAGCAGTGTTCATGTATGAGGACGTCCTTACTTGTTTTGCTTTATGCGCATTAGCTATATTGGAAGAAATAAGTGTAGCTATATTACTAAAAAGGAATTTAGCCGGAAACAAAAGAAATGGTACAGCCATAGCTGCTGCTGCCGCTACAAAAGCAGGATGAATATTTAAAGTGACTCCTAAATTTAATACCATGAATACAATAAAAGCTGCTGTAGCAGAAAGGGTCGAGATAATGATAAAAGCTAAGTATTCCTCACCTTGATCCTTATTCTTTCTGAACGCTTCTACCTGAGCCTTTAGGCCCGCTCTTTCAGTCTCACCTTTTTCATGAAGATCTAATTGGGCATTGAGGAATGTTGCATCTTTAGCAGAAAGCTTGGAAGATATGTATTCGGCAGTAACATTTCTGCCGGTTTTAGAGTTAGCTAATACGTAGAAGAAAGCGCGGATATGTCTTACTACCGGAGCGCCTCTGATGCCATTCTGTTCTGCAAGCTTGAAACAGGCTACTTTATAGGATAATCTGGCTACCTTTAAGAAGCTACCGGCTACTGAAGGATGACGTAAGGCAGCAATAATTTGACCGATGGGCTGCAGATTATGCGACTCAGGATTCTCTAATTCCCGTACTACAAATGTACCATTAGAAGCCGGAACAGCAACGCCATCGCAATCAAGATCACAATTGTATTCTTCAGCCTTTCTTATCAGATCGTCTAAATAACGCAAATTAAATCCTTGGCTCTTAAAATATTTGGCATTGTTAATAAAGAATCCCAGCTTTCTCTCATTGATAAAGTAATATACTTCCTCACTAGGAACATATAAAACCTTTTTGGAGAAAACAACAGCGCGGGCATTCTGGCGCTTAAGATAATCGGCACTATCCATAAAGAGTTGTTCATTTTCCTCATTAATATAATAGTAGGTTTTTCTACTAGGGATATATATTGCATTATAAGATTCTGAGTGCGCCCGTCTGATTGTTCTTCTGATAAGATAAAACCCGATTAAAAAGAGAGGCGCATAAACACACATGTTATAAGCAATACCCATTAATACGAAACTTTGCTTCTCATCAGAATAAGCAAACATTAAATCCATCTCATCAAAGAATTCTTTACCCTTTTCCGGCATAATACCAAATTTACTTGCAAACTCCGCCTCTCTGGCATAAGCCTTGGTCTCTTCAACAGGAACACTAGCAACAATATCTACCAACAATTTAATCACGTTATACTTACCGACTGCCTGGAAGAAGTTTTGCGGCAGGGCTTCTACATGGACTGACTCATGGTCTAAGATGCGCGCTACGGTAAACGGATCGTTAATATATTTAGCATGTACTTCGACAATCGGCCGGCCCATCGTTCCGAGCCAATTAGTTCCGTAGGTCGCACCGCTGCCTTCTAATTGCGGATTAACATAAAAAGCAGCATTCTCTTCCTTAAGCATTTCATAAACCTGAGGATCAGTAAGCTGTATAAGCAATAACCCTTTACCTATGATAACCGCTTCTGCAGAATCCCCTCTCTTAGTCAAATAATCATCTAATTCTCCTGCCTTATACATCTCATCCCACAGGTTATTAATATAATCATTAATTTCTATAACTCTTTCTTGCGCATCAACTGAAGTAAAATTCAATGTCTTGCCAACTTTAGTATACGCTAGATCCTGAGCCCAACCCTGCAAATTATCGCTATACTCTTGCATGACAGTATCAGAATATTGAACATTAACAATATTATTACTATTGGTAGCACAACCAGTAAGGGCAAACAACATTACTACAATAACGCAAGCGGTAACTAATGCCCGCTTTAAAGAGCTAAACTTATTATTTATTGCGGCAAAGGTGCCAGTGATCGTCTTCTGGAGGGAAGTCTGGACACCCTTGCCAGCAATAATCGGCGTACTCTTTCCTGCCACGGTAGGAGTAGACGCCTTGTTAGAAACAAACTTGTCTTCACCGGAATTAGTTGTTGTATCCGTAAGCTGCGTTAACTTTGTAGACCGGAACATAGCTGCGCGCTTGGTCAATACAATCCCGGACTTTCTCGGCTGCGCTACCCAGGATCTCCATCCAGCTTTCACCGCGCCCATTGCGCAGATAAACGTTGCCGGAATCATTGACCATAAAGATCCTAAGGTGGTTGTTACTGTTTTGGCGGGCTGTTGCAAAGGTAGAGTAGTTCTTCGTGTAATCAACGATGTGATCCATTCTGATATCTTCGATTTTGATAGGGCACATGGTACACCTCCTTTAATGAAAATAACCGCCACGGCTATTTCTAATATAGAAATAGCAATAGACGGCACGGTTAAATTGATTTGACTGAAATTTAATGCATTGTGGAAAGTTAACGCGGAAAGGCCGAAGATTAAAGCAGCTATGAAATTCTTAATACCAACAGGCGGAGCGCGTACGCGGTTTACGCCAAGCTTAGCCTGATTATGTAAAATTGTACGAAGCCAATTAATTAATTGACCAGCTTTTCTATTGATATACTCCTTAAATTTAGCATTTCTAATACCGCTGCCTGTCTCATTTCCTGGAGCCGTCTTATTCTGTACTGTGTATCTATTGCTGCTATTTCCTCTCTCATTTCTATTATTCTTTTCATGTCCATTCTCCTCTCCTTTGATTGCGTTGATTAACTGGTTAATTGCATTCTTTACAAAACGCGCAATTAAACCATTAACTGGAGGAGCTAAGGAAGAAATTGAGTTACCCAAAATATTGGCTTGAACCTTAGTAGAAGTTTCACCCTTGATTTCAGACTTAGAAGAAAGATTGTTTAAGATATTCCTTATAGAAGCGATAAGGCTATGAACCAAATTCAATACCTTTGCTGCTAATTTAGTTAAATTAGCATTGTTCGTATTTACTGCCTGAGAAGCTGGTAAAGAAGTAGATGAAGCTGCAGGAACTGTTGTGGATCCGGCAACTGGTGAAGCTGCCCCGGTAACCCCAACCTTTATCGCGTTTATTGTTACCTTTATATTAGATACGTATTTCGCTACAGAATTGCTTAAGATATTTAATACGTTATTTAATATACCGGAGACTGTAACCTTGCTCTCTACTGTGACTGACTGGCTGTTGATAGATTTGGCTGTTTCAACAGTGCCTGTTGCTGTTTTAGCTGTTGCGCTAGTTAAATCGGCATTATTGACATCGACATCCTGAGAAGCTGATAAAGAAGCGGTTGAAGCTGCTAAGTGAGTTGAAACTGAGTTATTAATTACCTTAGATAAACCTGCTACTAAAACAAAGCCTGTTACTAACGCAGCTACGCCGCCTAAGACTAACCCGAATAAATGAACTGCTATCGGTGCCACAATACCAAGGGAAACAGTAGCAGCAGGAGCTAAAACAATACTCAATCCCACATTAACAATGCCACTTTCGTTTACTGTTGCAAGTCTAGTCAATAGCGAGCTGATCGGGGATGAGGATAACTTGTTAGAAACGTTAGTTAAGCTCGATGATAACGTATTGGCTATGCTGCTTAAGCCAACTCTAGCTGCCCCGGTAACCCCAACCTTTATCGCATTTATTGTTACCTTTATGTTAGATACGTATTTCGCTACAGAATTGTTTAAGATATTTAATACGTTATTTAATATATCAGAAGCTATAGTCTTATTCTCTGCTGTTATTGACTGGCTGTTGGTAGATTTAGCTGTTTCAACAGTATTGACCACTGTTTTAGCTGTTGGTAAGTTTGCCGGGAATTGAGATAACTCGTCAGAAGCTCTGGTTAAACTTGATAATAATGTACTGGCCGTTTCGTCTGATTCTACCTGCCCTGCTAATGCCGGCGTGATTACGAAAAGTGAACCTAACCTGCTAAATATGCCGGATACGCTTGCTGATAATGCACCAATTATGCTGTTTAAGCCTGCCCGAGTTTCCCCGAACTTAATCTTTACCACATTTACCGCTACCCCTACGCCTGATGTATATCTACCCACAGAATTGTTTAAAATATTTAATACGTTATTTAATCTGTCATAAGCTGCTGCATTATTCATTACTACAAATCCGCCATTGTGCGCGAACGTAGCCAGCGAAGCAATCTCTGTTTCTTTAGCCCTTGCTTCCAATTCGGCTCTTACAAAATCTTCTTCTTTTAACGCGTTAATGAAATCATTTGTCTCATTGAGTAATATAAAGGTATTGGCAAGCTCAACCATCGAAGAATAAGGCAGGCCATATCTATGTGCAATTAAGCGGGCAGCGCGGAAATAACGCCCATGCAGATTATTCAAGCCGCGGTCCTTAATCGCTCCGATAAGCGTCTTCAGAAGGGGAGTAACAATATCCTCTTCTTCGCGGCGGGCTAACATAAGAAAATATTTTAAGGATACTATCGGATTATTTGCTAAATTATCTAAAATAGCGATAAGCTCATTAAAAACATCTATAGCGTTACGAAGACTGGCGGTATTGGCACGAGTAAGATCAGATAATTCCTCTTTCAACTGGTTAACTACAATACGCAGGGTATTAGCGAGGTTAGCAAATATGGCTTCCGGAGGAGAAAGGTTATTAGCTGTAATCCGATTAAAAGAATCAACTATTGCATCTTCTATGGCTACTTTACCTGTTTCAGGTAAGTCTTGAGATATCTTTTCTCCTGCCAGATCACTATCACCATCCTTACCATCATTATTATTAACATTGTTAGCTTTATTTGCGTGATCCTTGCCAGTATTACCGCCATCATTCCCGCCGTTACCTTTACCTTCTCCGCCATTATTATTGTTATTATTTATATCATTATTATCATTATGCGTATCTTTACTTGCTGTATCAGTATTAACATTGGTATCACCGGTAATCGGTTTATCATCTGTACTTCTATAGCCATCTTCTGCGGCATCAGACTCTTCTTTGGTAATCAAATTTTTCGCACTTTCAGCCACCATAACAATGACTCCGGTTCCGGAGAAATCCAGGTCAGCTACATTAACAGTTCTTCTATGATCGGCAACATTACCATTCATCGCAGTAATAGATAGGCTGCTTTCATTTTCTACATAACCGAAAGGAAGTATCGCATGGAAACTATCGCCTAAATTTTCCGTTATTTCAAAGCTAACTTCCTGGTCTATCAATTCTTTGATCCTGCTTTGGGCAACCTTAGCCACAAATAAACGCTCCAACTTATCCTGATGGCTGGCATTGTATTCATCAACCAAATCATTGTAAGTCTGCACCGCTACTCTTAACGTCCAAAGCTTTCCAGAAGCCTCAATCTTGTTCTTTGCTGCTTCCAATGCAGCTCTTATCGCCAAAGGCGCAATAGTAATAAAGCAATTCTTACCATTCATCCAATTAAAATTCTTTTCATTAATACCTAATGATTTATCTGCAATACCCACTACTAACTCCTATTGCTTTTTCACTAACTCCTATTGCTTTTTCACTAACTCCTATTGCTTTTTCACTAACTCCTATTGCTTCCCCTGCCTTTGCATTAGTTTCTCTAGCATACAATGTTTGAGCAATCCTGCTTAATGTATTTGATTCGGGATTATTAGCCAAATTCTCTAACTCTTGAATTGACATTAAATTAATAGTTTTGGCTATATCAATTAAAGAATAATACAAATTCTTATCGTTGGCTAAAAGAGTATCCCTCACATCAATATTATTATTTGATAAATAACCCCAGACAATCTTATACGCTAATTTCTTTGCCTTATCATGATCACAAATATATTCTTTTGCCTGAGCATAATAATTAACTGCAGCATCAAATTCAACTCCGTCAATCTCTGCCTTTGTTCTAGCTGCATCTATTAATGCTTCTTTCTTAGCACTTATGGCACTAAGCAACGCTACGTCATCCGGATCCGGCATAACCGGCTGATTACCGCGTAACCTGGTTACAACGTCAGAGATACTTCTCGTCAACTTTCTAAAATCTTCTACAACATTACTAACACCAATCTCAACACTGGCTTTAGGCAATGCATCTTCCTCTTCTGACTTAACTACAGAGCCTTTTTCAGGGTTGCCGCTGAATATTCTTCTGGAAATTACACCAAGCTTGCTCATATTACCTTCCGCATCATGGGAAAGCCCATTGAATATGAACATTAATAAGCTGCCAACAACAGTTTTATCGTTTCCTTTATATTTATTTAATGCGGGAATGACCAAATCTACTGGTCTGCCATCTTTATGGACGGTCGGAATTACAACAATCTTCTTAAAAACATTATTAATCCAGCTGCGGATGCCATACGCACGAATAGAATCTTGGGTTTCGGCATCTTTTACCACATCTACTGCCTCACCAACGATTCCATTATTTACTACTGCAGCTCTATTTTGGGCAGCTGCTGCCTTGCTGCCTGCTACAAATGCCTTAATCCTTGATCCTAATACTTCTAATACTTTTACTGCTATTTTACCTGCTTCTTTAACGCTTGCACCTATGGAACCTGTGATTCTGCTGATTAATCTGACAATCTTACTACTAATACTATTGTCAGGTATAACCCTGGAATCATTAACTCTTACGTCCCCTATGGACGTTTTACTTCTATTACTAGACGCACCTTCTACATCCTGCCCCTCTTCTCCATTTCTGGAGGGTAGACTCCGGGCACCTGCAACTTCATCTTTCTTTGCTTCATCACTCTTTAATTCACCTGCAACTAATGCACCTACATTGCTTCTCGTATTCAATAAACCATAAACCTTTGAGAAAAAGGTTTTGGCAAGGGCTATGGGCGGGGCTAAACCACTAGCAACACGACCAAAGACACTATTAATTCTTCCAAAAATGTTAGGCCCTAGTGAACGACCACTAGTATTGCCGGGATTTTGATATTCAACATCTACTAAAGACCCTGCTACAACTGAACCTACACCTATACTAGTAGAGATAGTATTATTCTGCTGCTGAACTGGTGGTACTGCTTTAGAAGGCTGCTTATCTGAAGCCTCCTGAGTAGCATTTGTTGATCTGTTATGCCTAAACTTCTTAATTAACCATACACCAACTGCACCCACACCGGAAATAGCTGCTGCTGTCACAATCAACCCATTTACTCCACCAATCCCATGTATTATAGGTAAAGATATAGCTGCAATTCCCGTTGCCGCCATCGCAAAAACCATCCCAATACTAGCTTTACCTGACTCATTTGACTTTACCGACTTCACTGCATCAATTACAGCTTGTCTGGCTGGTGTTTGCGCTTCTGCTTCTAGTTTATCATCCGCTAATAACTCTTCCTTTGGACCTTCAGTGGTAATTTTAACTGTTCCAGCCGGCTGCTGCTGAACATTCTGAGCCTTCACATCAACTGGCTGCTCTTCTTTAACTTGATCTGCCGCTTCCTCTTCGGGATTAATCTGCCCGTTAAGATAGTCAACAATACTTTGTCTAGCTTTTTTCAGCTGGGCTTCATCCTTATTAGAATCTGGTTCGGATAGGAATTGAAGCTGATTAATCATCCTTAAAACAGCCCAAGCCTTGCTTATTGTGTCTATATTCTCTGTTTTTACCTCATCTTCTGTGAAGAATTGCCCGGCCTGATTCTTAATATCATTAATAAATGCCTCTTTCGCTACCGCCTGGATCGTCTTTTTCTTGGATTCATTAAGCAGCATTAACCTGTTAAATTCTTCGATACTACCGGGAGTTTCTAGGCCTAATTCAAAAGGAATAGTTAAGCTGTATGGATCTGATGATTTATTAAATAAAGACACCGGGGTAGAGAAGAGGCTCTTGTATAACTGATTAAATGCCGATCTAAATCTAAAATTCACTATTTTGCTTGGAATGGTCAAAGCGCTCTTACAGGCTTGCAAGCTATCAACTAACGGACCATACATTGCCTTTAATTGTTTATAGACTTTAGCATCCGCTTTTTCAGCTTTCTTTAATAATATAGCAACTGGAGAAACTGTCGGGCTGGCAATGGCAATAGCTAAATCCCTCCAGGCTTCATCCATCATTAATTCCGCTATAGCCAAAGCTGCTTTTTCGACAGCAACAGAAGTAACTTTAATTTCATCTGATTTCGTAAATATAATTTGTTTCTTACTTACTTTTGCGAAATCTTTCCTTGCTTTTTCCAAGGCCTGCTTTGCTTCAGCAACCCTAGAGCTAGCGTCAATAATTGGGGTTAAAGTTACAGCCTGCTTTATAGACTGCTGTAAAACAGGGAAAGCCTTCGCTGGATCTATGCCCCGGCTAATAAATTGTTCCAAAATCGGCTTTCTTACTTTCTTAGGATCGATGGTTAAACGGATCATTTCGTCGCTTATTTTCGTGGCCCAGCCGTTTTCGACCAAGGCGCTGGAAACATTATCCCAATCTCTTGGGAATTGTTCCTTTATAACCACCCCGCTTACTAAATCCTGTAAAGTTATCTTAATGTCACCAATATGGTTTATGCCTGAGTTCAAATTTGCAACTTCTAATAAAGTTTTCAACAATGAATCGTCTATTGGAATCCCGCTAGTCTTAAGATTATAGATTATATCAAAAGCCAGCCGAGATCTTCCTTGTTCTTGCTCCTGAACAGGCATATCTTTGTTAGCCGCTATTTCTTCAAGTCTTCCCGTTAATTTATTTTTGGCGGCTACTACCTGCTCAGCAAGCGAAGCGATTTGTTTAAGTTTGTCATCTGAAAAACTATTGACTTCATTAACCACAGTAACAAATTTTTTGCCTTCCGGGGTTAATGCCGGATTATCTTTATCATTGTCGTACGCTAAATCTTCATCCTGATTTAATGTACTTCTGGATACTTCATCGAGGCTATTTACCACCGGATTAACCAAAGCCATATTCTCTGCTTCTTCAGGGCTATTTACCACCGGCTTAATCACCCAATCCATCTTCTCCTCAAACTCCCCTAAAATCCTTGCTGTCTCTAACCTATCAGCAACACTATTTGTGCCGGCGATACGCACTACATTCTCAGCATTGGCCTCAAGTAACAGCCTGTTATTCACCCTCAGAGCTGCCTGCCGCTTACTTTCTCCCTGCTGTTTAACTATCTCAGCGACTTCAGCATTGGTTATACGTGGATCATCCAGAGAAATTGACTCTTTAAGCTCTCCGGCGATCCTTCTTGCCTCCAATTCTTTAGACACACCTTTAATACTAAATCTTCCACCGGCCTGCACAATATCGGTAGTTAACGCAACATTGCTAACAATCATTAACCCCTCAAGATTAGTAACAGCCCCCTCAACTTTTTTACCTACATTTGAAGCATCATATAAACCGCGCACAAAAACTAATAATTTATCACTCTCGGAGATACCCTCACCTTTCTGCATAGCCGTTATGTAATTTCCAATATCATTCAACGTAAATGCGCCTTCCCCTCCCTCATCAACAAACATAATTTTAGCAGCAGATAAATCTTTACTGAAAGATCCTTCTTCTTGCTGCAGATGGCTAAATACCCCTTCAACCTTATCGATAGAATAACCTAATTTTCCCCATTCCTTAATCTTTCCTGCGCCATTCTTACCCTTTTTGAACTTCTCCCAAGCCTGCGTAATATTCTCTTTGTTAAGTGTAAGTTCGCCAAGCTCAGCTCTAACTCCCTGCTGAATTTCAACCATAATTGTAGACAATTTTAAGCTTTCAGGATCATTTCCGGTAAGAACAACTACTCTCTTGCCCTCTGAGTCGCTTATTCTGGCGATAGCTTCATTAGCCATAGCATCAGCACGAGGAGAAGAATTAACATCAACCTGCATTTGGGATAATATTAAGGAAGTTGGATCTCTATCTAACTTATAAAGCCTTGCACCAATAGCATCAAAGGTGGGTTTAAAACCATCCGGGCTGGCAGTTAACAAGATGTATCCTTTGGAAGCACCCAGAGCATCGGAGTAGCTGACAGAATTCTCAGCTTTACTCATTAAAGAGTTTAACCACACCTCAGGAGAAGCATTATGCTTTACCGATACCATAACCGCGCGGGCATTTAACCTTTCCCCATCAACCTCACCATCGCTAAAGATAGTCCTATCTAAAGCATTTCCGTTTTCGGTATTACGTGTAAAATATTGTATCATCTTTCCATCGGCATCTTTTTTAATTCCATAAAACTCCATACCTTCTTCACCAGTAACCAAGCCATACGCTGCCCCATTAAAATATTCCTTCAATTGCGCAGCATTATCCCTAAGCAGGCTTTGCGCATATTTCTGCTTGGCCTCACGATAAAGAGTTTCGTGATCACGATAAAGATCCCCTTTTTTATCATCACCAAAACCTTTTAAAAATTCTGTTTCGGCAGGCGTAAGTTCTTTTTTATCCCTATTCTCAAACGCAGTAATAAGCTTTGTTTCTGTTGCCTGTTCAAATTCAAACCTATCTCTTGAAAATACGCCATTAGGATTCAACTGATGTTTAATAATTTGCCGCCAATAACCATTTTCAACAGAGGCCTGTTTCGCTAGCTCAGCCTGATCTTTTGCTAACGTAAAGATTGTTTCATGAATATTTTTATAAGCGCTAAATTTGATTTGCTCCTCAGGAGTCAAGTTTTTCCAAACAATCTCCATAATTCCATGGACCCTGGCTGGAGCGGCCATACCTGCCTGAGGTTCATCACCAATCACAAAAACATCGCTTAATTTTTTCTCTTCCTTTAACGCCTCAAAACCAGCAATGCTAGTTATGTTTATCTGCCCGGCCTTAACATCCGCAGTAACCTTACCTTCTGCATTTTCACCTATAACATTAACCTCGTTATCGCCTCTCATCTTAAAAGCAGCATTTTTTCTAATTTCGCCTGGATTCTGAGTAGTAACAAACAGGATTTTCTTATCTCCATACTTACTAGTCAACACATCTTGTATCATAAGAGCCATGGTTGTTTTTCCAGCGGCAAAATTAGCTCCGACCACAGAGCGCAATATAGCGCTAGACGACTGGCTTGTAAGCTGCTTTTCTGCTAAATTTAGCAGTAAAACGCCCATACCAAGTTGTTTTGCTTCAACATCCCATTTCTCTCCTGTTGCCTTGGCGCTTTCCTGACGCTGCTTAACGCTTAACGCCACATCTACAAAAGAACCTACTACTTCTTTATCCTTATTAAAGGTAAACGTATTATTAGACATCAGGTCTGCAATTATTGCTTCTCTGGATAACAATTGCGGATTATTCTCCAAATGGGTAATTATACTTATAACATTTTCGCCATTGGAATGAATAATACTCTGCAGAAGGCTGCTTTCTGCAGGTAAGCCTATATCAATCGTTTCAAATGGCGAAGGAGATACTCCTTCGGCAAGCATGCTGGTAAAGAAGTTTAGTTGAGCGCCGGAAATTTTTCCACCGACAAGCGGCATTAACCCCGCATACATTATCGCCCCGGCTATCGGTTCGCTAATACCTTCATCAATAACACCGCCGACAATAGTTACCAGGCCGAACTTTGCCACGGTAGATAACGCTAATTTTACTCTATCTGCGCGTAATGTGGACAAAGTCATATTGGCGGTTTTCCCGGCGGTGATGCCAAAGTTAAATGACTGAATTGATTGAACGGTTTTTCCTATGCCAAATGGCAGATTAGGAGCAAGTACTTCGAATAAAGGCATAGAGAAATAAAATAGCGGGCCAAATATTACTCCCGATATGGCAGAATTTTCTATACCGGAAAGAAGGCCTGTTCTTTGGAAATCGCCATTTTCATTTTTAATAGGATTACCATTCTGGTCATTCAAAATACCATCCCAATTAAATTTACGATTAAGATTGCCATTTTCATCTTTATAAACTTGTGTCCAGCCTCCTACTCCCCAATTATTGAAAATCGCCCCCATCAAAGCATCTTCAGCTTCATTTGTAATCTTGGAGTATTTATGGGCTTCGTTATAAGTCCTGCCTATACTATCAAGCCCCATACCAAATAAAAACATCTTGCCGCTTGAGATTGCTATTGCTTTAACTTTTTCACCCAATGTCTTTGACGCTATCTTCTCCTGGTAGTTATCCTTAATTAATTTCGGCAGATCTTCAAGTGAGTTTATTTTAGCAGTAGCAAAGGCAGAAGACGAAACCACACTTAAAAATAATAAGCTGGACAATCCAGCTCCGATGGTCAAATATTTTAATTTTACGTCTTTTTCACCAAAGATATCAAATTTTATAGTATTGGCCCAACTATCCTCAGCAGGATTTGCCCAAGGAGCCCAGATCTTCCAATAGTTGGCAGCCTCAGCCCCCACTTTACCCATATCAATGCCGCTTACTCCATTGTTTTTTAATTCAAAAACTGCTCCTGTACCCATATAGGCTAAGAATGTCGCAGACTGGCTTGCTCCTAAATTTAAGCCAAACTTAGTTAAAGGAAGGAGCTTAGGATGTTCTACAAAAAATTTAGCGTTACCTAACTTGCTAACCCAGGATACATATTTAGGTAAGGCTGTTGCGGTTAATCCGGCTAAAACACCAATTCCCGTATCAACTCCTAGTTGTTTCCAGCTATATGAATTACCCGTAATAGCGCTGCTTATAAGGCCTCCGGATACTGAAACTAGAGAAGTTAATGCAATGTTAAGTCCCAACCGGGCAATCCCCTTGGTTAAGAAAGCTTTAGGAAACGCTTTAGTGGCGCCGAAGCCTGATAATCCGCCCTCTATAAATCCTACCCCAAAATCAATCCCCGCCTGGCTCCAAGTATACGGAGTTTTCGTAAATAAAACGCTATCTATCGCTCCTCTTGTGACATTAGTAGCGCCTCCGACAATACCCCATTTTATACCTTGAGCTAACGCAGACTGAGCGCCAATCTTGCTAAACGCCGGTATAGCTTCAGCCATGCCAAATATCCCTCCATAAATCAAACCGGTTTTATAATGCCCAAAAGTTGATTCCCAAGTAGGATTGCCTTCTTTTCCGGTAAAAAGCGGATCAGTAAGCATGCCGATCAGAAGGAAGGTCCTGCCGCCAGCAATAGCGTTAGTTAAAATTTTAGTACTGCCACCAAACATTGTTGTCAATAAAGTACTATTGATAATCTTCGCCCCCGGTCCTTCCGCCATAGCATACCCGGAGACAACAAGCTTATTTAATTCTCCGACATGTTTTGTATAACCAGATAACCAGGAAGCTCCTGAGGAAAGCCCGGCAGATCCCAGCATAAGCATGTGCATGCCTACTTCATCCCAGCTGTTGAATCCGACAAAATTACCCGTAGTAATCAGGCTAGATCCTTGTAAAACAGCTTCGTTTAAAGCGAAATTTAAACCCGTCCTTAAGAAGAAACTTGAAACTGAAGTAACCGGCGCTAAAGCCGCAACACCGCCATAAAGATAACCACTAGCTAAGGAAAATCCCGCCTCAAGAACGCTCGGACCATGAGTTGTAAATTTTTTTGTTGTTGGGTCAAGCGTCATATTACAGATATAAGAACTAGCCTGGGTTATCTGCCCAGAAATAAAAGCCATCCTGCTACCAACAACAAGAGTCTTACTAGCAACACTAGCCAATGTTCCTGCCATGGCAGCGGTGCCTATAAATCTACCGGCTATCCCACCAGCCGCTGGAATAAGCCCTAGACCTATGGAAACAAACAATTCACCATCAGTAAGTTTCTCTCCGGTTAGATGGTTCTTTATTAAAGCAGCATTAAAGACTGATACTCCAACATTTATTGTTAAAATGCCCGCGATGGCTCCTGCGGTAGCCCATCCACCGGCAACTACTGCGCCACCAGCGCCACCTATATAAAAAGTCGCTGCAGCGGCGGCGACCGTAGTAAGCACAACTACAGCACCAATTCCTATATCGCCCCAAGTAGTACCATATGCATTTATACCTACCAGACTAACTGCCAAATCCCGATATCCCTTTTCATAATATTCAGCACGAAGAGAAGAAAGAGTTTCGGGAGTAAGATTAAATGTTCCTTTCCACCCATCCTTGATAACCGCAAAGTCTGGGCCTTTAGCTATATTGGCTTGATCAGTATTTAACTCTACTTCTGCTGTAGTATATAAATAACGGTTTGCTTTCTCATTCCACTGTATGCCTGTTTTAACCGTAGCCTTAAAATTTACGCCCATTGCCTCTTCATTTTTATTCTGGGCAACACCCTCTGCTTTAGGGAAAGCATTTTGATCAATAATTGATGCCATAACTAAATTACTTGAAAAATCAAGAAGATCCACTTTATCTGGATTATCAAGCATTGTTTTAGTCGAAGTGGATATATCCTGCAAAGTAACCTTATCACCAGTTGTTGGATCTACATATGTAAAATTATCTAAAAGCGAACCTTTATTTTTAGCATCTAACTGAGCCTGATCATATTCATCCATTATCTCCATCTGGATATAAAAATTGCTATACCCCCCGCCGAGTCCATAGTCAACATAAACACCGTTTATAGTACCACAATACTCATCATAGTGACCCGTATCCTTAAGCCACTGCTCGAAATCAGTCTCCTTAAGATTACTAATTGTATCCACTTGCTTCTGAGTATCTCCCACTACGATATCATAAGCTTGATTTAATTCTTTAATACTGATCTTGCCATTTTGATCCGCATCATATGGGCTAATAGCAAGCCCATTAAAATTACCCGTTGCCTTATCAATCCCTAAATCTATAGAATAAAAGCTGTACTGTTCCGGTGAGACTGAACCTGAAGCCGGTTTTTCTATAACTGTGGAACCTAACGTCCCTCCGATCCTTGGTGAAGTGCCAGTATATCTATTCCCCGGCTCTATTAAAACAAGCCCACTGCCTACGTTAAAATCATAATAGCTTCCATTGCTATTTGAAGAATTGAGAATCTTTGAAGAATCAGGAATATAAACATAAAAATCATCATCCGGATTATCCCAGGTACCATTATGATTTAAAGCTAACACAACATCATTTTTATCATTAAACGTACCCCATAACTTCAAGCTGCCATCTTTACCTATATCATAGTAGGATCTATAACCTGGGTATAAAATCGGGTTAGAGCTATCAAAGGCCCTATAGTCGTTATTAAAAGCTTCTATCGTTAGGCTAGTAGGTGTTTGCGTCCAAAGAGAAGCAAGCGTATAGTTATTAAAACTCTGCGTTTTCAACGCTTGAATGGGGAAAAAGTAAGTTTTTGAGGTATCGCCGATACTGCCGCCATAACCAGCATACATTTTATCTACACCCACGATCCAACCATCTTTTTCTAAGATGGTAGAAATAGTGGCTGTATGAAAATGTTCATTAAACGCTTCTACGTAAATATCTTTAATTTTGGATGACCGACCTGGATTCCACCCCTGAAAAACAAGATTCCCTTCTTCCGTAGAAGAGCCGGGATTATTGCTTGCCAAGCTATCAAAAACTTCCTTTCCAAATTGAATTCTAGTTGCGGCGGTTATTCTCTGATAATCCCACATCGCCACATTAGTATAATTACCGTTAAATAAGTTCTTCGTATCTACCTGCAGATGAAGCGGTTTCATATTCACCCAAGCGGCAAAAGCATAATCCTGCCCAGATGAAGTAAAGGTTATCGGCGCAGCTATCGCGGAGTTGCTTAGATTACCACAGAAAGCATAGGTAAGATTATTTCTTTTTTCCACTAAATTCACATCCATATTATTAGCAAACATGCCGCCTGGGCCAAGATTAGGAGTTGCATATACAGCGGTCACATACCCATCATAATCATAGCTACCGCCGCCCGGAGTATTAGAATATTTTGCATAAACTTTAACCGTTCTATCATACGGATCTGAACCTATCTCTCCTGAATTGGCATAAGGATATTTAACTTTAAGCCCAGCTGCCTCTGCCTCATAGTTATATTCAAGCGTTGCAGGATCCTGCTTCAAAACCGTGGTAAAACCATAATTGTCTGAGGCTTTATCCAAACTAATCCTTATATGTGTTCCATATTGGCTCAGCCCCTCAGAGGATGTATACGAGGTCCCGGTATATTCATGTAACGAAGATAATAATGAACCTCCAATAAGGTACGGAGCGGCGTTATTTTTAACATCCGGAGTTCGTACAACAATTAGAACATTATTATATTTACTGGAAGTAATAGCTAACTGCTTATAAGAAGTATTGGCTGCTACGTTAATCGGAAGCCAAGTATAACCTGCCACACTACCATTTTGGGTATTAAAAATAGTTTGCCTGCGATAACTAACTCCGTCCATTTTATAAAGTGTATCTTGAGTTTGTGGCGCAGTGGCAGCATTCAACCCCCTCACAAAACTCGTGGAGTAATATATATTATCGCCCAATGTTGGCATTGATGTTGAATTAAAGTGTTTAGAAGATGGTAGAGTTACTACAGGAAGTTTTGGCATAGTAGTATTAGGAGTAGGTTCATCAGGATCCCGAGCGCCTAGAATCTGCTTGCTTTCCACAGGGCTCAATATTTTCGATTCCAGAGGCAATACATTTGTCAAAGCATAACCGCTGAACTTGCTCAAAAATGTGGCTTTCGGCAAAAACTCTTCCCTGTGTTCTTTGGTATAATAAACCTTATCCTCAGTTACACGAGTAACCAAAACATAATGCTCATATTTAAAATGAGCAACAAAAGGAGTGATATTGCTTAACTCTGTATTAGCATTAATCTCTACCGGATATAGATTTGCTCCGAAAAATTTAGCTGCCTGCTCAAGAGCGTAAAGAGAGTTTTTGATAACTTTCGGCCTGCCTTCCGGCTTAACTACATCATTGAGTATATCAACCGCAAGCGCGATAATCGCAATGTCGCTCTCACTGGCCTTAATACCAACATAATTTAAATAGTCATAAAGAGCTTTTGAGCCACACGGCTTTCCCTTCAGCCACTCAGTAATCTCATCTATTTTCTGATTGGACATTTCTAAGGGTTTATCCAGATTAATAGTCAGATTGGACGAAACCCTGATTGAATTTATTGGTTTATTCGCTATATCTTTAAGTATGTTGCGGATGGCTAAAGCAGAATCAATATTACTGAGATCCTTGAGGTATGCTGGTGCAATAGTACCAACAGTAGGCTTATTCCAGATTACCCGCCAGTCATATTCCACAGCCTGAGCAACCTGCTCTGGCAAAAAGACAGCAACAAGAATAAAAGCAACCATGCGAATCCAAGCCTTGAAATTTGACTTGAATTCTTTCTTTGGCTGCTTAATACTGTTTTCTGTCTGTTGCGGATTTATATTCATCTTTTACTTAAATAGTAAAAAATAAAAATTAATATTTCCCCTTACCCCAAGACTTTTCATTTTTTTAATGAAGCTTCTTTTCATAAGGTCACCAGATTGTAAATCGTTTTTAAAATCTCTTATTAAGTTCTCAAATAAAATCGAGTTGTCAACTCCAACTCCCGTCGGTCCTGGCAACCCGGCTATCCTTGAACTTCTTTGACTTAAGGACCCGTGGCTTTGTGTCCTTAGATTACTCTAAGTTTACCTTTTCAACTTACACTCAAATATAACACCACAGATAGACGCTGTCAAGTAAAAAATCGGAAATTTTGGTAACGCTTTCTTTCTTTAGATAACCCTGCCTTTTGAACAGTTGAAACATTGTTGATCCCGAGAATTAGAATAGAATGGTCAAGAAAAACTTCCTGCTACGGCTATCGCAAGACAAGATAAAAACATAAAAAGGCCGTATCTAACCAGCTTTGGAGAAAATTATTCCCAAATCTCCGCTCTCTAAGGTCTATTTTATCAGTTTGGACAAATCAGCATTCAGAGTGGACAATAATGTGTATGTGGGCGGATAGAATGGACAATTTTAAAGATGAAAAAACGTTACTTTAAACTCTAAATCCTAAACGCTAAACTCTAAACAAACACAAAATTCTAAACTCAAAACTAAAAATTACCCAGAATTACTTACAATAGAACCGAATATCTTCATCAACTGAGTAGACTCATCTATTAATTCTTCCCTTACTTTTTCCTGTTCCTTTAGGGGCTCACTTAGAACCAGCCAATATCTACTCTCCTTGGCTTCTTTTCTGGCTATCTTTATCCTCATTAAGAAATCTTTTCTACTTAGAGATTCTTCAGCTTCAAGATAATTAGCTCCTACAGAACCAGCTGATCTAACTAACTGCTTGGCGACTTCCAGATTAGTTATTACCTTTACTAGTTGTTTTACATAGTTAAATACCTTTTTACTAAAAACCAGGGTTCTATCCCCTAAATCATACGGCTTTGAGTTTTGAGTTTGGTTAATTTTGGTTTGTTTAGGATTTAGAGTTTCGAGTTTAGGGTTTATCAATAAAAATCCCTCCTTTCTACTCTAATTGACGTAAAAGAAGGGTAAGTCTAACAAAAACAAACACCTTAAATCTTTTATCTACCGCAGTCCCCGCGAGTGTTAACGAACGGGGATAAGCACCTTATAGTTCTTATTTAGCTCAGTCCTTTACACGAGTGTAAAGGAGAAGGGAAACCTAACATGTTAACCTAAAAAACTTTTTTTAGTTATAAGCTGTAAGTTCTAAGCTTAATCTTATTTCAGCCTTTGTTTTTTCCAAGCAAACACAAGTACGAGAAAATGAAAACAAGCGCCTTTTAGTTGCCGCCTACCGCATTACTTTGAAGTATAACAGAAAGGTGAAATCCAGCCTCTAAAAGCATTTTTTGATCTTTTGGATTTATGAATTAACTGGCAGGTTAGGTCTATTTTATAATCGAAGAGGAGATACTTTGTAAAATAAGAAGGCTGGCAAATAGAAAAAACAGTTTTTATCAGATTTTTTGCCAACCTCATCTGCTAAAAAATTGCGTCACGTTAATATTAAGTTTATTATTTTAGCTTACAGCTTAAAACTTATAACTAATCTGGGTTGAGAACACTAAAACGGATAGGCTAAAGGAGAGGTTATTTAAAACCCAGTAAGGCCACCTTGCATAAATGTAAGCAAGATTGGGCCTCCAACGACAATACCAATTACCGGCATAATGAAAAAGATAAGCGGCAGAAGTATCTTAATCGGGGCTTGCAGGGCAATTCTTTCCCCGCGGTGGAATCTTTGCGCGCGGGCATCTTCCGAAAGTATGGCAAATGCTTCAGCCACCGGCGTACCCATACGCTCAGCCTGGATAATTGTCTGTACAAAGGAGCTCATTTCAGATATTTCCAGCCTGCGCGCCATATCTTTTAAAGCCTGGATACGCGGTTTACCCCACTTTATTTCATCAACCACAAAAGCTAACTCTTCAGTCATTGGGGTATGCGGAGTCCTTTCGATAACCCATTTTACCGCATTCACAAAATCCAATCCTGCTTCAATACACAGACCCAGAAGATCCACTGTTTCCGGAAGCCTACGGGCAATCAGATTTTTACGCTGAGCGATTTTGCGTTTTAAATAAAAATCGGGAATAACATAACCAATAGCAATAAAGATTACTAGTAGAAGCGGATCAACCTTTTCGGTAAACGCTACCGTTAATGCCGCTAAAAGAATACACAAAAGTATCTTTAAATTAAAGAATGCACCCGGAGAAATGCTGATATGCGCGGTATCCAGAGACTTTTTTATGCTCACCGCCATTCCAGTGTTCTGCAAAAATGATCCGGTAGGTAAAATACCCGCAAAATCGAACTTGGGCTTTGGCACATTAACGATTGATCCATCCTGAGGCATACGCAAAAGCGAGCTGGATTGGGAGGAAGAAATCAAGCTCCAAACTACCAGGCCTATTGAACCTAAAATAAGAAGAAATATGGCTATTTCCATATTAAATATTGATTGTGCTAAACATCTTAATTAAAAACATACCGACTACTTGCAATATTGCTGCCACAATAATCAGCATTCTGCCTATATCACTATTTAGCATAATATCAAAATGGTGGTTATTCACCGAAAGCACCCAAACCACAAACACGAAAGGCAAAAAAGACATGATTGCCCCCTGCATTCTTCCTTGCATGGTAAGTGTTTTAATACTCTCCCTTAATTTACGATTATCACGGATGGTTACCGTTAAGCGGCTAAAAACCTTGGGTAATTCACCGCCTGTTTCACGCGCAACTAAAAGCGCATTAACTACTAACCCGAGTTCATCAATATTCATCCTTTTATTCAGGCGGCTAAGGCACTCCTCTAGAGGAATGCCCATTTTATTTTCTCTCACTACCAAACCTAACTCCTGGCTGATTGGAGCAGGCATCTCTTCAACCAATACCTCCAGCCCCTGTAAAAGGCTTAAGCCGCCCTTTATGCAGCTTGAAAGCATATTAATCGCATCAAGAAGCTGATCATTAAATTTCCGGATTCTCATCTTATAGCGCGCTTTCAAAATGAAATTAGGAATAGCTACGCCGATAAGTACGCCAAAAATCATAAAAATCTGTGACCGCAGAAGGACATATCCTCCTACTCCAAAAATCAGCGGAAGGATATAATAAAGCATAACGATGTTCTTGGGGCTTTTGTCATAGAACATCTTATCCATCTCTTTAGCTAACACCACCTCCTTCTGTTGCTGCCAAGTTTGTATTTTTTGCACAACAGCAGGCAAAAGGCTAAAAGAAATTAAAACAACGGAACACAAAATTAAGATAAGAAGTAATACGATCATGTTTCTCCATTATTGTATTTCTGATTAAGGAGCGTATTGTTCACCACCACCCAAAGAATCCCCTGCCTGCCGGTATTTACCCTGCAGGCTACGCTGATAATACACCCCCGCAATGATAAATATGGCGATAATCACAATAATCATCCCCAAGTATTCCACAGTTGATTGGGCCTTACGGCTTATTTTTCCCATAAGTATTATAGTTAACTAAAATGCCGGTTTTTTCCGCTCGCCTTACATTTATCTTATTAATCGGTTTATCTTTATTAAACAAATCATTTAAGCTGCTGGAAACACTTGATACCTGGATCTGACAAGTTTCCCCATTTTGCCTGCCGAATAATAAAACTACCTTATCTGCAATACCTGTGGCTGGAATCCGATTAACCAAACCCCAACCATATTTTACCATACCAGATTCGTAGAAAAAAACCACTTCTTTTATGCTATCATCTGTTTCATAAGAACTTGTGGTGCTACCGGAAAGCTTTAAGAATATAGACTGTGTGCTTCCGGGGTAAATCGGCATATAGTTTAATTTTTCCGGTTTAGTATTATACGAGGCCAGGACTTCCTCTTTTGTAGGAATATTGCAAATAGTCATTGTAAATCTATTTTCATTACTCTTACTTCCTGAGGAATAAGATGAAATTATCACTAAATACTTGTTTTTTGTAAAAACCCTTTTTTCTTGTTGGCTCCAACCGGCCAGAACCATCTCTTTCTCGTAAAATGAATTTATCTGGTCCCGGTTCAAAGCAGATTTATAAGTTTTAGTAATAGTTTTTATTGGCCCAAACCTGGCTTTTTCCTCCCGGATTTTTACAGTTGTGGCCGGCAAAGGAAAGTTTAACTCTGCAGCCCATAACACAGAAATAGAAAACATGGCTAAAAAAAACACAACGAGAATTTTCTTAGGTTTAAAATTTATCATTATTCTGTTAATGGCTAAAAGCTAAAATAAATTTTTACGATTGCATAAATCAAAGACCTGGTTATTATCTAAACATACACTTAAATTATATAGCTTAACTGGCCTTAATCATAGTTGTTTCATACTCAGCCTTGTTATTCGTCCCGTAACCAATATCCCCGTCACCATGAAACTCTGATGTACTGCTGCTTGTGGCAGAAGAACTACCACAGGTATCTTTGCGTTTATTATATATATTAGTATAAAATGCTGTTACCGTACACTCCGTCTGCCAAAGGCTTGGATCTAACTCAGGCTCATCACCCAAACCAACGATAATCAAGGATTTCGTGATATCCACTTGGCTATCTGCAGGAGCGTTATCGGCCAAACCCTGAACATCATTACAACTATCGCTTAGAGAAAAATTCCCTGTATCGATCGTCCAAACATTATCTAAAATATCTTTGGCGGCCATTCTTAGTCCATATACGGATAATGAATTTTTACTGCTGCTATTGTGTATGGCATTTAACGCTTTAATTAAAGTAAACAAATTAACTCCACTTGGTGGAGCTCTTCTAGTATTCGAAAGACACGTTGCAAATGCTGTAACACAATCAGTAACCGTGGCATCCGGACAACAACCATTATTAATACAAAACTCTATTGAATCATTCCCTGAAAGTCGATTATCAAAGTCGCCCAAATTAAAATAGATATTTACCATAGCAGTTGCTAATGCCCGAGATGAATAAAGATTAAAGATATCATCATTAACTACCAAAAGTCGGCCTTCTCCGTTTTCTCCTACACCCGCGAAATTTTGCACATTTTCGTCAACGTCAAAATCTGTTAGAACCGGATACGGGCTTATAGTATGCTGAACCTTCTGAGCTTTTATTTTTGGCTGGGTAAAGGTAACCGTGGTACCCCCTTTACTTGTTCCGCATTTAGACGGCCATTGCCAATCATAGGTTAGCTCACTAGTTGTATTTCCGAAAGATGGACTTTCATTATATTTATTAGTGCCTAAAAACAAATTAAAAGCATCCCCGCTAGGAGATCGCGACGCTGTCCCGCTATTAACAAAGGCATAGTGTGTCCCTTTTAATTTAGCATTTTCTATGGAATCTTCCATAGAAGACCTGGCGTTACAATAAGCTTGTGCTTGATTATATTTAAAATTATCAGTAAGATTCTGCATATATCGAGCAAGGACCCAGATAGCCCCGAAGTATCTAGCTGACTCAAGAGCATAATACTTGGCCCAATAATAGTGCGATTCAGCATTGGACTTATCTGATACCAAATTTGCGCAATCGCTACCTCCATCAGTAAGTGCATTACTGGCCCATTGCGTACTGAGATGCGCATCCAAAGTATTTAAATACGCTTTATCCAGGTAACCTCCATTTCCATCAACGCCATACGCTAATGTGTGCAAGGCTTTATAATAACCGGCGTATTGATCATAATAAGCATTCATCTCCAGATTTTTTTCTACCAAATCATTGAAACCTCCGGCCCAGTAAGATCCAGCGGTTATTGAACAGGCATCCGCGGCATTAGAAACATTGGTTTTAGATATTGCACTATTACGAGCTGATCTAGACATACCGACGGCAACAGCTAATGCTACTATACAAATAAGCAAAAAAGGAAAAACTTGCCCTGCCAAGCCTTCCTTTTTTTTAAAATACTTATTTTTGGTAAATCCAAAAAAGAACAAATTACCTCCCTCTATTTATTTCTTAAACATGTACGTCTGGCTATCGGTAATCTGTCCGGCGCCATAAGGCACAGCGGGCTCTCCCGGAGAATCTTTCGACCCTGCCGCAACCCGGCTGCCTTCAAAACTGCCTTGGCGGCCACCAATCTGGCTATTTGACCATGACCATAAATTTAAAAGACCTGCGATCAAAGCAACCATTATAATAAAAGCCAGCGTAAATTCCAAGGTTGCCTGGCCTTTTCTTATCATTGCATACTCCTGGAGCGATTTATACCTCCGCCTGTATATTTACCACCCTCACCCAGGCTTCCTCCAAGGCTAACTGTTGTCCCTCCTAAATCAGCGCTTCCCGATATGCTGTCCGTAGCATTAAGAGACTTATTTGTAACAATCCGGCCACCCTGCTCATTCTTTTGAGAGGTAGTAGTGCCAGCGGCATTACTTGTAAAACTAGTGGTCATACTTTCACCTGTACCCGGCAGGCCAGCACTACCGCTAGCAATTTCCTGTTCCGGACCCCGGTTAAGCTGAAAATATGATTTAGATTTAGTCTCTATCTCCTCTAAATCGTCCGACCAAATAATACTATTGGAACTGGAAAATTGTTCCAATTCCCCTAACTCCATAGGATTGACAACATTAGGCATTCTGCGAAAATCCATTGTTTGCCAAGAAGCAGTGCTATTATTTAATTTTGCTTTTTTTAAAAGTGCGCGGAATGTCTGCTGCATATAAGACTGTTCGCGGTTTCCTCGTTCGCTATACTTAATAGCAAAAGAAAAAGCCAGGATAATTATTGAACCTAAAATAGCTAATTCCAGAATAGCTTGGGCTTTCTGGCATCTTAACATTTTCTAACTCCTTCAAAATCTACTCCATCTCCAAAAATTCTCACCACAAGAATCGCATGATAATCTACTGACTGGAATCTACATGAGTTTTCTCCTGGCCCGTCAACTTCATCCCTCCATCCTTAAGTTCTTCAGAAGTCATCGTTGAACCAAAAGATGTTGAACTCTGGGTGTCTTCCGCGTCTGCATCCGGCGCCTGTTGATCAGACACAACATAATTTGTCCAGTCTTTTACCTTACCCTGCACTCCTCTCCTAATATATGCCCCCATTCCAATAAACACAAGCCCTACTATGCCAATAAGTAAAGCAAGCTCAACTAAATTTTGTCCTCTATAAAAAGTCTTTGTTTTCACAAATTACCCAAAGTTTCCTCTGTACGCTTAACATCATCTATGCTACTTTCTGCACTACCAGAGCTGGTGGAAGAAGTAGTATCTCCCGTTATCTTACGTTCATCCCAGGCCTTTTTAAGGGCAAGGAAGGTTTCATAAAGTTTTTTACCATTCGCTATTTCAGCGGCAATCTTTTGATCAATGGCTGCAACCCCAGTAGGAGGAGGTATCCAGGAAAGAAGATCTCTTCCTGGGGCATTTAATTCTTTCGCGGCCTGCGCTTTAGCTTCATCATCTACCGCTACATCCCATTCTTTCTTATATTGTTCTATTAAAGCTAAACTAGCTTGAAAATCAGCAATAGCCTTATCTAACTCCGGATGCGGTGCATTTAAATTACCATATGTAACCGTAGTAGTACTCGTCGATCTCTTGGTAGCTTTGGTTGTTTTAGTTTCGCTATTATTTATCATCGTATTTCCCGGGGCATACTGCCAAGCGCCTAATTGTTCAGCCTGATTACGTATATTCCCCTGCAGGCTGCGGCCGATGTAAACAAGCATAGCAATAAGCGCAACTGCTCCGACACCAACTAAAAAAACATACTCTAGGGTCGATTGCCCTCTTCTCATTAATATCCCAGCGAAAAATCACTCACCGTCTCGGATCCCGACTTTCTCTGCTCATTTTTTACAATGGTCGTGTCAACATGACCACCTTTCTGCATACTTTCATTCTGCTCCATACTAATTGTAGTTGTGTATTTTCCGGTAGTATTCCCGGCTGAATATTGTTCACCAATCTGATCCGCTGAATCTCTAAGCCGGCCTTGCATACCTCTTTTAATATATACACCCATAGCAATTAACGCAGCAACCACAAAACCAATCAAAATAACTACTTCCAGGGTAGTTTGCCCTTTGGTCTTTACTCCAAACATATTTCCTCCTGCTTTAAAAACAACTTTAATTATGGTAATAATTATTCGTTGACCCCTAAAATTGTACTCTTACCTGTCCTAGTGCTCACATCTTCACCTGTAATTGTTCTAACTACACCCCCACCTAGTTTAGCCTCTGTATCTTCTTTTGACTCACGGGTAGCTTTCATATTGGTTGTAGTTTGATAATTTGGTTCATACTGCGTATCTGCCCCAATTCCAATTTTAGCAGCCTCTGGATCATTGTAGTCTACTGCATTCTTCATTTTACCTTGAATACCGCGTTTAACATAAACCTGCATGGCTACCGCTGCAGCAATAACTAACCCAATCACAATTGCATATTCTGCCGTACTCTGCCCTTTCTTCAATTGCCTTAACATTTTCACCTCCTTAAAAATTTACTTCTCCTATCTATCTTATATCTTATCCCCTAACTCTATTACTTTACTTTGCATCTTATCCCCTAACTTAGTATATGAAGTATTTAAGTTACCCTTAATCAATATCCCTACCGCAATAATCGCACCCACAACCGCCGCCAAGATAATTACGTACTCCAATGTACTTTGCCCACTCCTTAGCTTATTCATTTCCCCCCTCCTTATAATGTTATTCTGCACTATGATAATTTAATTCCTGTTGCTCTTGTTTAATGCGGGCATTTGTGGAACGCATTAAATATATAGTCATCGCAATTAACGCTGCGCTAACAATGATAATAAGCATCACATACTCTATGAAACCCTGCCCGTTTTTGCTCCCCAGCCTTATTTTCTGTTTCGCCCTGGTTAAATTCATCTATTTTTATATTAAAATAGCATTTACTACCCAAGCCGCGCATTCAGTGCTCGCACTATATAAGTAGTCATCGCAATCAATGCTGAACCAATAATGATAATCAGCATCGTGTATTCTATTAAACTTTGTCCTCGCCTGATTCCTAAAACCATCTGCAAAATCCTATTTTAGTCTTTCGCCTAACCTCTACCGCTATACCCCTATTCAGAATATGCCGCATCATAAGTCTTCGCTATGAATGGCTTCAAAATCACCCCCCCAGCTAAGATCGCTCCGACGACAATCGCCAAAATAATTACATACTCAAGCGTACTCTGGCCATTCTTTTTTCTTAAAACCATTTCACACCTATTTTATTCAAACTAGTTGCCAAAATTCTTAAGTTTAGTTTCAACTACACATACTACAACTAATTAAATATACCACTTGAAAATATAACAATCAAGATTTATTCAGCGCTATTTGAAAGCGCTTTCGAACCAAAATATCTTACCATTGGCTGTTTTAATCTGCCGCTCATTTAACCGGCAGTTAAGATATTCTAAGTCTTTCAGGAATTGATAATCCTGGCTAACCAATGTTTTAACCCTCATCCTGTTCTGACTGGCCGTGAGTTTAGCCGGAATCTTGTAAAAACAATCGCTGGTAGAAGAAAGGTCTTTTACTGCGTATTCTACTGGCAAAAAATGCCAACGCAAATAAGCATCCAGCATTTTAACATAATTTGCAAAAATTTCCGTTAACTCCATAGTCAATCCTGCTGTGTCCATACCAAAACTATCCTTGGAAAAAAACTTTTGCTCATCGCCGGCATAACCAAAAAGCGCCAATGGCTTAAATAGGTGCCTGCCAACGCATCCAAATCCATCGCCTGTTCACTACTATTGAGAATAACCAGGCGGATTTTACCCTTAAGGTCAGTTTTTACTGCGCAGCCTTTTAAAGATACACTCTGATTCAGGGCTGCCCGGAATAAATCAATTTCCACATCCCCTAAATATAAATCACGGTCTAATTCTTTAATGTACTTTAAAGAAAACTCGCCGATTTTTTTAACCTTGCGGCTGGAAGTAAATTGCCAAGGCCAAAGTCCAAAGATTAAATTACATTTATTTTCCGGACCTAAGGGAATATTATCTAAATCTTCTAATTGATTTCCGAATAAAGTTAAGCTAACCGGATAGTTATCTTTTGATCTAAAATTTAAGATAAGATTAAAAAAATCTTTGGGGAGAATATCGTAACCGGGAGGAGAAAATAAAACTAAGGGCTGCCCCTGAAAGAAACATTTATTTAAATTGGTTTTCAGGTCGGAAATAGTATTAGCAAAATCGTAAGGGAAACGTGTGGCCGGCCAACTTGAATGTAACTGGCCATCCAAGTGAATAACGCTCTTATCGATAAAATTGACTTTTACTCCTTTGGACTGGATAAAAACATCCGAGATAGCTTTAGTAACATCTAAACCTATTCCGGTAACCTGCTTGATTTGCACATGATAATTATTTAGCTGCTCTTGGGGATAGCGCACACCAACTAAATCCCCGAGCGTAGAAAATTTATCTTTGACGAATAAAGACTTAAACAATAATGTTTCGGTAAGATTTATTGAATCTTCTGGCTTGCCTCCGATTGCCGTGCTAATAACAGCATTAATCTCTTTACTTCCGCCAATTAAAGCATCCAAGGCTTTAAGTATTATGGCCCCTGAGCATACCCTATCTTCAGGAAAAACTTCCACAACTGTAGACTCAGCTTTTACCGGAACAGGTTCTTCATTAACTATTTTAGGTTTGCTGGCTTCTTGTTTAGACTTTTTCTCTTCTTCTGCTAACCTGGCCCACCTTTCTCTCTCCGCCTGCAATCCTGATTCTTGTTTTACCTTTTCTGCTTCTAGCTTACGCGCTCCTTCTTGTTTACGCTCATTTTCTTCAGCTTCCTGAGCTAATTTTTCTATCTCGCGCAACCTGGATTCTTCCAGGGCTTTGATCCGGGCCAATTCTTCGGCGGCTTTTTCCTCAGCAAGCCTGTGTATTTCTTCATCGCGTTTCCTTCTTTCTTCAGCTTCCTGAGCTAATTTTTCTATCTCGCGCAACCTGGCTTCTTCCAAGGCTTTGAGACGGGACAATTCTTGAGCAACTTTTTCTTCAGCAAGCCTGCGCACTTCTTCATCACGTTTCTTTCTTTCTTCAGCTTCCTGAGCAGCCTTTTCCTCAGCATCTTTAGCCGATCTTTCTATCTCACGCAACCTGGCTTCTTCCAGGGCTTTGAGACGAGACAATTCTTGAGCAGCTTTTTCTTCTGCCTCTTGAGCGATTCTTTCTAACTCACGCAACTTAGCTTCTTCAAGAGCTTTGATCCTGACTGCTTCTTGAGCGGCTTTTTCCTCAGCAAGCCTGCGTATTTCTTCATCGCGCTTTCTTTTTTCTTCAGCTTGCTGAGCTAATTTTTCTATCTCGCGCAACCTGGATTCTTCCAAGGCTTTGATCCGGGCCAATTCCTCGGCGGCTTTTTCCTCAGCAAGCTTTTGGGCTTCTTCCTGCTTTCTGTTTTCTTCTGCTTCTTGAGCAACTTTTTCTTCAGCAAGCCTGCGTATTTCTTCATCGCGCTTTCTTTTTTCTTCAGCCTCCTTAGCAATTCTTTCTGACTCTCGCAGTTTAGCTTCTTCAAGAACCTTAATCTTAGCAGCTTCTTGAGCGGCTTTTTCTTTTTCAAGTTTTTCTTTTTCTTGATCCTGAAGAATCTCTTGCGGTAAATCGCCTAATCTGGAAATTTTAGCGTCTTCTATAACCGGCAAAACAGGCATATTAAATTTTCTTTTCTTCGGCTTAGGCCTCCTGCCAATAGGCATGCTTAAGTTCTTTTCTTTAAAAACAGCATTTATGCTGGATTTGGAGACTTTGATATGCAGCTGCTCAAGAACCAACGAAGTTAAATGGCGGCAACTTAACGTAGGATTATTCTGCTTATTTTCGATAATAAAGCTTAAAACCTCAGGTTTAAGCTTATGCGTTACTCCCATACATCCTCCAGATTGGACATTCCTAATAAACTATACCCCTATTTCTCTTATCTGTCAAGTCAGATTGGACGAAAATAAAGCTAATAAAAAGACCACGGGCGATAATGATCTACTAAATATCTTTTATATTTCTTTAGGGGGTCAATCTAAAAGTTGAAGCTGATCTTTAGATTGAGTATTGGTAAGATCCAGCATTCCACCAGGTAACTCAATAACTCTGCTAGAACGCCAGCATATACCGGTAATTCTATTGGGAGCAAGCTTGGGAAGAATCTTAATTACCTTATAATCCTTGTTCACAAAAAGTATATCTATGGCAAAACACATGAAAAAAGTATGCACAGAATTACAAGGATATAGAATTACTGCCTGGTTAGGCAAAAAGGATTTTTGCCCTAATAAACCTTTAATTCTTTTAAAAGGGGTGTTGGCGAACAAAACGTTTTCCGCCAAAACAACATTTTTAGTTTGATTGATCAGGCGCATGAATATTGCTTACGGCTTGGTAGGCTCAAAGATCTTATCCGAAATAGCCACTCCCCGTACACGAATCTCATCCAAAAACGAAGGCTTATAACCCGTAGCGGTAAAATAACCCAGGACTTTACCTTGAGCATCTACCCCAACCTGCTTAAAAATAAATATGTCATTTAAATTTATATGCATTTCATCTTTCATTCCTGCGACTTCCGCAATACCCAAAACTTTTCTTGAGCCATCCGAAAGCCTGGCAGTATGCACAATCACATCTACTGCCGAAGAAACCATTTCGCGGATTGCCCGGGCAGGCAGTTCAATCCCGGACATAAGAATCATCGAATCCAAACGGCTCAAGACATCCGCAGTAGAATTAGCATGAATCGTAGTCATTGAACCATCATGTCCGGTATTCATCGCCTGAAGCATGTCTAAAGATTCGGTCCCCCGGCATTCACCTACAATAATTCTATCCGGGCGCATACGCAGAGTATTGCGGAAAAGATCCCTAATAGTTAAAGCACCTTTACCCTCAATGTTCGGCGGTCGGGATTCCAACCTTATCCAATGCCGCTGATTTAATTTTAACTCTGCGGCATCTTCCAAGGTTATAATCCGTTCTCCCTCTGGGATATATTCAGAAAGCGCATTTAACACTGTCGTCTTTCCTGAACCCGTACCGCCGGAAACAATTAAATTCTTCCGGCATAATACACAGGCTTTAATAAAGTCTGCCATTGGCAGAGTAAGCGCCCCAAAATTAAGCAGATCGCTAGTCTTAAATCTTTCTTTGCGGAATTTTCTAATCGTTAATGTCGGGCCGGTTAAAGACAGCGGAGAAATAATCGCATTAACTCGCGACCCATCAGTAAGGCGGGCATCAACCATCGGCACAGATTCATCAATACGCCTGCCGATCGGAGCAATAATACGCTCGATAATTGTTCTTACCTGATCATTAGAGATAAATTTCTTGCTGGTCAATTCAATTTTGCCAAAACGCTCGACATAGACCTCATCCTTATTATTCACCATAATATCCGTAATATCCGAATCAGCCAAAAGATCTTCTAAGGGGCCCAGCCCTAAAGCTTCATCCAAAATTTCCTTAATCAGTTTTTTTCTTACATCTTGAGAAGGAATAAAACTACCTGCCTCTTCCACTAAAAGATTACTTACCACTGCTTCGGCTTTACCCTTTAATTCTTCGCCTTTTTTATGGTCGCTGAATACCTTAAGATCCAGCTTCTTGATATTCATACTTTCCAAGAGACGGCTATGAATCCTGCGTTTAAGGATTAAAATTTCATCTCTGTCTTCACTGGCATCCGGGTCAAGAACTGATTCCTTTAACCCTTGAGTTTCCCAGAATTGTCCAGATTTTTCCATTACTGCTTCTTTCATCTTAATCTGGTCAAGATTCCTACGCTCTACAAATATTGCTTTGTTAGAAATTAGGGTGCTGGTAAGCTCGGCAAAAGCTGAGGCAATTTTAGAACGAGGCGAATCAATAACTACAGGCATTCCTTGATTAACCGCCTGGTTAACCAATCTGCCTTCCGACGGAATCCTTGCAATTATATCGACGGGCAGATGCACGCGAATCTCCTGCCAGCTTATACTAGACAAGGATTCAGACCTATTAAGTAAAAGCTTAACCATGCTTAGAGGAAAATGCAAAAACTGCAGAGTATCCAATGCCCATTTAGTCTGGTATATAGAAAGGGCATCCGGAGTGACAATGAGAAGGATGAGGTTTGCTTGGTTTAACGCCGAAAGGAATACATCACTAAAACTTTTCCCGGCATCCACAACAATATAATCATAATCTTTATCCAGGAATGAAAAAACATCGGGTATCTTTTCCGGATATAAATATCCGGATTGTTGCGGTTTAAGGACCCCGGCAAGAAAATCCAGGTCATTAAATTTAGACCTAACTACAAAATCCTGCTTCTTAGTTGTCTGCGGTTGTTTCTTAAGAAAACTCATCAGGTCGGCCATGCAATTTTGCGGATTCACACCAAGCACATGCGCCATATCGCCTACGACCTGAGTATCTAAATCTACCGCGCAAACACGTTTGCCCTCTTTAGCTAAAGAGGCGGCTAAATTTGCAGCAATCAGCGTCTTACCTACACCGCCCTTAGTGCTGAATATTACGATTATTCTTGCCATTTTATTCTAATTGATAAACTATAGGAATATCCACCCAGATTTCTTTATCCTTAATTTCAAGAGGGAACGGCGGATAAGGTGAGGTTTCTTGAGCGATTTTAACCGCAGCATCATCTAGCGCCCGGTAACTGGATGCTTCTTTTACTTTTGCCTCCAACAAATCGCCTTGAGGCGAAAGCTTAAGGGTTAATTTCACCGTACCCTGGAATCCAGCTTTTTTTGCCTCAGCAGGATAAACAAGATTTTCTAAAATTCTTTTCTGCACCAGTTTTGAGTATTTCAAAACTGGATCCTTAATCTTGTCATCATTAATTGACGGGACATCAATGTTGGCGCGCGGTGTTTTTAATTCAACCTGTGGTTTCTCTTTCTGGCTGACTAAACGCGGAGTCAGCATAATAAATAATTCTGTATCATTAATTTTATCGGTATCGGATTTCCAACCTTCTTTGGTAGTTTTTTGCCTAAAAAACAGGCCTAAAACCGGAATATCGGAAAGCCAAGGCATCCTTCTTAAATCTTCAGAGGATTTTTTCTTAATTAAACCACCTAAAGCCATAGTCTGTCCGTCATCAAGAAAAAGTTCGGTAGTCGCAGTACGCTTGGTCATCGTATAAGCTAAAGCATAAGTGGTACTCACCGTATCCCCTACCTCGCTGACATCTACCTCTAGGTTAAGATGTATGCGGCCGGACTCTTCCAGCCTGGGTTTAATATTCATAATTACGCCGTACTCTTTATATTCTACTGAACCACTGGTAGTAGCTCCAACTCCCGTAGAAGAAGTAGTACTAGGTGTAACTGTACCGCTTAATACCGGCACTTCTCCTCCCACAACTAATTTAGCTTCTTTACCACTCTGGCACGAAAGCCGCGGACGGGAAAGAATACGCGCCTTTCCTTCTTGAATCAAGGCATCCAATTTTAAAGTAAAAGCTGCCCGGGTTTCAGCTGCTACTTTAAACAGCTTGCCCCAGGTTGTCCCTGCAGCAGCCATACCAGGAGATCCTACTTCCGTTAAATTAATAGATCCCGGCCAGCTAAATCCTAACTGATCCTGAGATCCTCTATTTAGCTCAATTACCTGAACATCAATTTCAATAACTGCCTCTTCTTCTTTCACTGCAATTAAATCCACGATCTTGTTTTTTAACGGAGCCAAAGCAAGAGAAATCCTTTCCTTATCTTTAGCAAACTTTACATTACCTAAAAGCACTACCCTATCTTCTTCATCTTCAGCCTTAGTATATACATCCGGAACATTTAATGACGAAAGGATACTATCAATCCGCCGTTTAATCTCACTGGTATCTTCAATAAACACTTTTAAACGATAAGACTGCTCTCCGAAATTATCCCAAATAACCAACGTAGTACTACCAGCTGCCTTGGGATTAATGGTCAGTTGACTTTTACTGACATCAGCAACATCAGCAATCGCAGGATTACCAATCGCCACCCGCTTAGGCGAGCTGACCGCAATGGTCTGCGCTTGTCCTATATAAAATTTTATTTCATCATCAACAACGCTAGCAGAATAACCTTTAAAAGGCGAGGCAGTTATAAAAATAACTATACATAATAGGCCAAATAACTTTCTCATTTTTCTCCTTTTATCCCGCACCTATCCCTAAAATTAGGCGGGATTTTGTTCTATAGGCTTAAAGTAAAAACAAAAATAACGGATGTTAATATTCCATTAAGCTTTATTTTGATAAAGCCACTCTTTCCTTAGATAATCCACGCACAACTTCAATATATTCATTAGTATCCACTACCACCGGCTGAACTTGTTCCGGTTGCGGCGGCATAATATATTGGAAAAAACTCTCCCAGCTAGCTGGTGTTATCGGCTCAATCTTAGCATCAGCCGGAGAACGCATGGCTAAACGTAATTTACCCTGCTCCTGGACAAACGCTACCAAATTTGCTTCCTGAGGCCCCAAAGCCAAAGTAATTAAAGTACTTCCGTTGCTGCCACCAGAAGAAGCGGGCGCGTTTTCTGCATATCTACTTGTTGGACCAGATGTACCGGTATTTTGCCCTACAGCCAAAACTAAAATATTCTGGAATAACGGCACTACTGCTATCTGGCTAATTACTCTACCCTCCCGGTCTGGCACAGAGATTTGGACTATAGCCAATACATCAACGTAATCTCCGGGATTAACCATCCCGGCTAGAGTAGCCATATTATCAACTGCAATGGAAATCGCTCTTTTACCTACAGGAGTTAAACCGGCCAAATTTCCGCCTCCGGCTTGTTTGACACTGGTAAGTTTGGAAAGACTTATCTGTTCACCTTTAGAAATAGGTGCAACAGTAACCATTCCAGAAATTCTATCCAAAGAAGTAACTGCCTGCGGCTGAACAAACTTATTGGGGACAATTGACGATTCAAACATCTCCCCCTCAACCACTGCTCCCTGCTGAATATCCTTTTTGGCCACTAAAACAGCTGTTTGATTAGACTGTATATTAGCAATCGCAGCCTTAGCCTTCTCCTGAACAACCTGCTGCTGTTGATCCAGGTATACTTTAGTCATTGCAATTGCCATTATCCCTAAAACAACTCCGGTTATTAAAATAAGTTTCTGTTTTTCGATAGCCATTATTTTATCTCCCCATCGGATATTTCAATCTTAGCATCACGGGAAAGCTTACCAATCAATTCTTCAAGCGCCTGTTGCTGCTTTAAAAAAACCAGTCCGCGATTAATATCATCCCACATCTCGGATAAAGGTTTTTGTTTACCTCCGCGTTTGGATTCTAACTTAACAATATTATAACCATCGGTAGTTTTAAATATACTACTAATCTTACCAGCATCTAAAGAATCGGAGAAAGCCGCCGCATCAAATTGCGCAGATTTTATGCCTTTTTTAATGAACCCCAGGCTTCCGCCATCTTTAGCACTGGGAGCTTTCGAATTACTTCTAGCTAAAGTAGCAAAATCCGCTCCTTGCAGAAGCTGAATTAAAATATCCCGGGCATCTTGTTCGCTACCCACCACAATCTCTGAAATTTCTCTTTCCTCCGGCTCCTTAAGCTGCTCTTTATAGGTATTATAATAATCCTCTACTTCCTTAGAAGTTGCAGTAATATTCTTGGTGATATCCTTAATATCTTGCAAAACCATAAGATCCCGCTTATTCTTCTCAACTGCCTGCCTTACCTCTTCATTACGATCTAACCCCTGATCTAAAGCATGTTGATAAATTAGGGTCCGACGGACCATTTCATTCTTAAGGTAGTTTACCTTTTGTTCTCTAGTAACAATTTTCAATTCCGGACGATCAGCAGGAACGTTAGCATTATAAACCTTAATTTCTTCATTTAAATCATCCAGCCCAATGGAAATATTATTCACCTTACCCACTACCGGCCCCTTAGCTTCTATTGTGGCTGGCTGGGCAATAACCGCTTTTACTTCTACCTTTTTCTTTGCCGCGGGATTAAATTTATCACATCCCAAAAAACCTCCAAAAATCAAACTTACTATCGTAAATATAATTATTTTTTTCTTCACTACCGCCTCCTTGGTTACATTAAAAATTAATCTTTCCCTGTTGTATCGATAATCTCAACCAAAATATCCGCCATTTTAGCTATAAGAAAAAAAACGAAAAAAATAAACAGATAAACTGCCAGAATTACCAATCCCATCCAGCGCGGACTATCAGGAAATTTCCCTAAAAATAAGGGAACCGAACCCATAGCTCCGAAAAATAAAAAAATCCAGGCAGCGACCTTAATCACTACACTGGAACATTTTAAGAAAAATAAATACTTCTGCATTATCCTCCTCACTGCCTGCCGATAAGCAGGCTTATTTTTTAATAATATTATAAAGCCTTTAAAAATGCAAGGAAAATTTTAGTTTTAGGCTACAGAGCCTCTTTGTTAACCATTGGTGCTTCTATTCATGGAACGCTTTATCCATTGCCAGTTTTACCAATAAATAATCCCAATTATTGGCAAGCAATTCAACTTTTATCGATTCTGCAGAACATCCTTGGGATTTTCTGGCAGACACAAATGCGATTAAAACACCCAGGTTATATTCTTGAATTTTATCAAGTATTTCCCGAACTGGCTGATCTTGCTGCGGCCGGTTTAAGAAATAAGCAGTGGATGCAAAAACCAATGGAATACTTAACAAGCCTATCGAAGTAAAAAAAAGATACCCGCTGCCCTGCCCTAATAAGTATGCGGCACTGCACCAAAACACATCAAATAAATAATGCGCCACGATTAAAGGAACAATCCCAAAATGAATAAATATAAATCCATAGAAAATCCCGATTAGCGCAATTTCAATTATACGGAACCACACCGGGAAAATAGCATACATGGTATGCCCCATACCCCAGATTATTGAAGTTACTAAAACCGCCAAAATCAAACTACGTAAATATTTCTTAGCTAAACTTAACCCAAAAAGCCTAAAGATAATTTCTTCGCCAAAACTGGCACTAGCGGCGATAGCAAACGCACTAAGTAAAGGAATATAAGAAGAGGAAAAATAAACCATGGTATGCCATTCCCGCCAAATACCCAAGAATTTTTGCCCGTTATAAAATATAACTGACTGCAGCCCCAGCATAATTATCCAAACCAGGTAACCCAATAGAATCGCCCCGGTAAGCCCGCGGTTAAAAAAACCGGATCGAATATAGGAGAAAAATGAAGTAAATTTATTTCCCGGGAATTCCTCGCTACAGAGAGATTCCCCGGCGATACCAGGCAAAATAAAGCCGATTACCAAAAAACCTGTATTAAATAACCACTTCGTAATAGACAAACCAAAAAAAGAGCTCAAAGGTACGCTCGTCGGGTAATTCATCAGGATGTGCTGAAAATTATTAAAAAAATCAGCAGTATTAATAATCATCAGAAATCCGGCAGCATAATAAAACCAGCGTTTACTCAGCCGCGGAATAATCTCCTGTCTCTTTTTTAAAACTACGCTAATTGAACATGCCAACAAAACCAAGAGGATAACGTAAAAAATATTATAGAGATACTCTCCCAGAAGAAACTGCTCTTGGACATATCTTAGGAATTTATCAGGCAGGTCAAATTTATTTTTGCAAAACTGCTGTATTTCATCGCCAGCTACCGTAACTTCTGTCAGCAGCTTAGCCCCTCCCTGGTCTTGTTTCCAAGGAACATAGATGTTTTTCTTTTCCCAAGAGAAAACATACTCAATACGTTTTTCAAAACGTTTGGTCTTCTCTTCATGAAAATCATAGCCATTCAAATCTATGTCAAAATTGCTTTGCAAAAATATTTCTGCTTTTTGTTTGGCAATATCTTTTCCCAAATCGACTCTTGGCTCGATATCTTCGATTATATGTATAAATTTAATAACTTTTCCAGAGCGTGGGCTTAAATAAACTAAATACTCTTCTTTCTGAGATTCCTTAAAAAACCGAACTAACCAACGGAATAAATCATAATCCTGCTGAAGAATAAATTTTTCCTCAGCTTTAAAACCAGCGGCGTGCTGAAAATACCGGTTAAAACTTTCATCTGAATCAAAAATAACCGCTTTAGTATAGTCTTTGGTGTTTATACCCTTGGCTCTTAAATAATTATCTGATTCTGCTAAAGCCTGTTGTTTATCAAATGGAAGATTCAGGAAGGCAAAACGAGGGTATTCTAAGCTATACCAAAAACCAAAACTAAGGATCGCCAAAAGAATAAAAATAAACCAATCTTTAGTTTTTATTTTCATACTTAAGGAATAGCAGTTATGCTAAGTGGAATTATATACCACCGGTCACCATTTTTGGTTATTACAATAGAGATGCCGGAATTATTAGCCCCAATAGAATTTAATTGGAATCAAATTCTACCAGAAATAAAGAATACCTACAACTTAAAGGAATTTATCTGTGTCAAACTAAAACAGTGCTCTTGAATTTACGTTATAACTTATCAGTAGCCAAGAATCGCCGTGTTTCTTTAATACGAATGAGTCTGTGGCGTCACCTTTTTCGTAAGTTACGACATATTGAATGCTAAAGTATGTGCCATCTGGAGCATAATTAATCCTCCACGCTCCTTTTTTACGTTCTTTGACAAACCCTAATCTTTGGTGTATTCCGTTCATAAGTTTTTCAAAATCCGCCAAAGAACCAGTGCTTCTGAATTTTTCATCAGCCATTGAACTATAAATATAAGAGAAATTTTTCTGTCTGTATTGTCCGTAGAAGTCGGTTATGAACTTTTCAATAGAAGGCGTTAGTTTATTTGCATTTAAAAAAGCAAAACCACCAAAGACGGCAAACAGAACTATTATTACTAAAAAGGTAATTCCCAGACCAATAAGAACTTTCTTCATTCAACGCTCCTTTCTGAAATTGCGTAACTGAAGAAAATATAAATGGTTATATAACTGGTAGCCCCAACCGGATTTTCCCGCCCACATATTAACCTAGGTGGGATCCCACCCAATTATTCTTATGTGGGGTGGAGAACCGGGAGACTATTAGCCCCAACGAGATTTGAACTCGTGTTTACAGGCTGAGAACCTGACGTCCTAGACCAGGCTAGACGATGGGGCCATAAATAATCTTGATTAAAGAAAATCTAAGAACATTAATATGGCCCGATAATACGCTTGCCAGACCAGGCTCCCCGCCATGAGTTCTGCTTAATGCGGGGTCCCGCCCACCATAAGATAATCTGGCGGGAAGACGATGGGGCCAAATGATTGAATGATATTTTACTATAATCGTTTTTTTAGTCAATAAGTTTAATATAAAGCGGGTGCCGGTGATTAAGAATTTTATTGACCCTCTTATATTTGCGCTATATACTGAATTCCATGAATGTAAGTATCGGTTTTAGTCAGCTCAAAGATCCTATACTAGCCGCTAACGAAGCAATTGGACAAGCTACGGTAGGATTAAAAAACTCTCCAGCAAGCCTGGCTTTTATTTTTACCTCTACAGAATTCGCACATCCCTTAGTATTAAAAATAACTAACAACTTGTTAAGAGAAATGCCTATTTTGGGTTGCAGCAGCTTAGGAATAATGACCACCCACGGAGTATTCAAGCACGGTTTTGCCATTTTACTTATCAGTTTAAACGAACAAACGTTTTTCAATGTCGCTGCGGTCAAGGATATCGATAAAAAAAACCCGTTTGTAGCCGGCAGCGAATTAGGCGGAAAGTTGCTGTTTGGCTTCAAAAATGTACCCCGGAGCTTAAGCATAATTTTTTCAGACAAACTGATTACTGAAGGAACACATTTAATTAACGGCCTCCAGGAAAGCCTAGGTAAAAGCTTCCCGCTCATTGGTGCTTCGGCCTCTGATAGTTTCGGAAATCGTAAAACCTATCAATACCTAAACCAAGAGATACTTTCTGAATCCTGCAGCGGAATTCTTTTCGGAGGTAAATTCAGCTTCGGATTCGGCATTAAGCACGGATGGAAATCCTTAGGAAAGATACGCTATATCACTTCTTCCAGTAACAATATAATTAAAGAAATTGATGAGCTGCCTGCCGTAAAACTATATGAAGAATATTTTGCTAAAAACAGAAAAGACTTAGCTAAAGAATTGCAACGAATATCTATTTATTACCCCTTAGGAATTTATCTTCCCGGAGAAAAAGAATACTTATTGCGCAATGTCATCTCTATCGAAGATGACGGTTCTTTAGTAACCCAAGGAGATATTCCTCCCAACAGCAAAATCAGATTAATGATTAGTACTGAAGATTCACGGCTAGCGGCAGCCGTTGCCGCCTGTGAAGAAGCAAAAAGTAACCTGAGTACTCAAAAAATTAAATTTTTGATCGTTTTTGATTCCGCCGCAAGATTATCCATTTTCGGCAGACAGGATGATATTGAACTCCACGTAATCAAAGACATCTTTGGCCATGACACCCCCTTAATCGGCATTTATACTAATGGCGAACAAGCACCGCTTAAATCTATTAACTATCTGGGCCGGACTTATTTCCATAATCAAAGCATTGGTATTTTAGCTATAGGAGAACAATAAATGACCCCTTTTGTCTTTGTAGGTATCTGCGCACTCTTTGCTATCTTGGGCATTTCTTTGCTTTATAAAAATCAGCGCTTAAAAGAAATAAACGACAAGGTATCCGCCTTAAACTTTTCTTTGGGAGAAATGGATGAACAAGCCAAGCTAATCATGCGCACAGATATGGAATTAAACAAAGCTCAGGAAGAACTGGACAAAAAAATTTCCGGCTTAGATACTCTGCAAAAACTATCGCATGAAATAAGCACAACCCTGGAAGAAAAACAAATTTTTAAAAAAATAAGTAACCAGCATGTAGAGGACTTAGGATTTGAAAAATCCCTGGCCTTCCTTTGGAAAGCCCTGGAAAGAGAGTTTCAATTATACCTGTGCATAGGATACAACCAGGATGAATCCGCCAAGATTAAAACTGCCATTAACGCTAATAAAGATTATTTTTTAGACCTGATTAATAAGGGCTCCACCGTCTCCTCCGAATTTATACCTGAAGGAGGTAATCTATCAATAAATACATTTAACCACCTGTTTCTAGTACGCTCATTTATTATTTGTCCGGTGCTAGCTCAGGAAGGCAACCAGGGTTTTATTTTTGTCGGCACGCAAAATGCCGAGACCGCAATCACCAAAGGCGACCAGGAATTTATCAGCATCCTGGCCAATCAAATCGCCCAGACTTTAGATAACGCCCGGCTATTTGAAAAAACATGGCGCAGCCAACAAGAACTGGAATTAAAAGTCGAGGAAAGAACCCGCCAGCTAACTCAAGCTTTGGAAGAAGTAAACAAAATAAGCAAACGTAAAAGCGATTTCATTTCCAGCGTATCCCATGAAATAAGAACCCCACTTACCTCGATCAAAGGATATGCCGCTATTCTGCTCACCAGTAAATTAGGAGCCTTGCCGGAAGAAATCCGCAGCCGGCTGGAAAAGATAAACCGCCACAGCGATGAATTAGTACATATGGTTAACGACCTATTGGATATCTCGCGCATTGAAAGCGGTAAAGTCGAAATTAAAAAAGAGGCTTTGAGTTTAAAAACTATCTATGACAAAATCGCCGATTTGTTCTCGGAACAATTTAAATCTAAAAATATCACCTTTAGCAACAATATACCAGATGATTGCCAGGAAATTCTGGCTGACCGCAGTCAAATTGAGCGAGTTTTTATTAATTTAGTAGGCAACGCATTTAAATTTACCCCGGAAAATGGCAAGATTAGTCTTAATGCCAGCCACTCTAATAACCATGTTCAAATCGACATTAAGGATACCGGGTTTGGAATTCCTGAAGACGCGCAGGAAAAAATATTCGAAGAATTTTATCGCGTAGACAATACTATCAACCAGGGGGTAAAAGGCACCGGCTTGGGCCTGGCTTTAGTTAAACAAATTGTCCAGGCGCACCAGGGAAGAATATGGGTAAAAAGCAAGTTAGGCGAAGGCTCAACTTTCAGTTTTACTCTTAACGCTGCCAAATAAAACTATGGGTATAAAAATATTGATTGCCGATGATGACCCGGATATAAGAGATATCCTCAAACTTACTCTGGAAGAAGAAGATTATGAAATTACGGAAGCCGCAGATGGCGAAGAAGCTCTAAAAATCATCCGTTCCAAACCGTTAGATTTAGTGCTTCTGGATCATAATATGCCTAAAATGGATGGCAGGCAAGTGTGCAATTTAATTAAAAAAGATTTATTATTGCAGCATTTACCAACCATTATGGTCACCGGTAAAGGAGAAGTTAGCGATAGGATCGGCGGAATTGATGCCGGAGCGGATGATTATATCGTTAAACCTTTTGAGCCTAAAGAACTTTTAGCCAGAATCCGCATGGTATTAAGGCGCACAAAAAGAGACCTGGAAGCCAACCCCCTCACCCGCCTTCCCGGCAATTTAGCAATCCTAAATGAACTCTCTAATTGCATTGAAAATAAGGTTCCTTATGCGGTTTGCTATGTTGATCTGGATAAATTTAAAGCCTACAATGATAAATACGGATTTGAACACGGAGATGACGTAATCCGCGAGACTGCGCGCATCTTAATTGCCGCTGCTAAAGAATACGGTAATCCGGCAGATTTTGTCGGGCATATCGGAGGAGATGATTTTGTAATCGTCACCACCCCTGACCGATCAGATAAAATCTGTGAAAAAATAATCTATGACTTTGATAAAATTTCTCCTACATTTTATAATCAAGAGGACCGGGATAACGGTTATATTATCGGATATGACCGTCAAAGTCAAATTCATAAAATCCTACTGCTTTCTGTCTCTATCGGAGTGGTAACTAACGAAATGCGCGATATCACGCATGTGGCGCAAATTGGCGAGATCGGTGCAGAATTAAAGAAATTAGCCAAGAGTATGGAAAAAAGCAACTTCGTTAAAGATAAACGGCAGAATAGAATTTAATGCGCGAGGGGGGAGTTGAACCCCCAAGCCTTGCGGCACAAGCCCCTCATGCTTGCGTGTCTGCCATTTCACCACCCGCGCATAAATTGTATCTGCTATTCTAAAGCATAACCTCAAATTGTCAAAATCTTTTCTTGCAACAACGCATCTTTTGCCTTTTTTCATTAATTTGGCGCAAAGATGCGTTAAAGAACAATTTAAAAACTCTGGGGCGAAAAAAAACAACATAACCCCAAACACACAAATCATAAATTAATATCGGAATAAGATGCGCGATGAAACCACAGAATGTTTCATTTTTCAGTATTGTAAGATAGCGGTTTTTAATTAAAGCGCAGTGCAGTTGATCATTCAAATATTTGCGTGCGACAGGCTTACCTATTCCGCAATCCGGACGGAATGACCCCCCGCGCACATGATAAACTAAAGCCGCCGGTATATAGTAAGCCAACCAACCATACCGATGTGCCCGCCAGGAAATATCCAGATCCTCATAAAACATGCCAAAATCTGAATCAAAATAGTCACCGCATTCTTTAATCGACTCTAGCATTTCTCTGCGATAAAAAGCCGCTGCACCGCTGGCGCCGAAAATATAATTGTTTTTTTCAAACTGCCCGGAATCCTTTTGCCCATAGCCTTTTTCTTTGGCCGTGCGCCAAACGCTTAAGTATAAACCCGCGCTATCTAAAACTTTCCCATCACTGCGTAAAATTTTCCCGCTTACCGAACCAATTCTGTTATCTACCAAAAAACCCTTTAATGCTTCCCGGATAAATTCTTTTCCTAAAACCACATCATCATTAAGACAAAGTACAAAATCGCCGCTGCTTGAACTAATCCCTTTATTCAAAGCAGCGGCATAGAATAAGTTTTTTGGGCTGGAATAAAGCTTGACCGACGGATAGGCCTTGCTAATATTCCGGGCAAAATCAGGCTGGGAAGAATTATCAATAATAATAATTTCTAAAGGTTGGTGGCTTTGTTTTAGAAGAGAGTTCAAGCAAAGCTTAAGGTAATCTTTAGCCCCTATGCTGACAATAATTACGCTTACATTCATCTATAAATTATTTCGTCTTTTGCCTTAAAAATATTCGACAATTAATCGCCTACCTCTATTTTAATCAATCTTGACAATACATATATACTGAACAAACAGACGGCCATAATTATACTTACCGCCGCCAAATTATTAACCTTGATCAAAACAACACCACAAACGGAAAAAATAAAACATAATAAATACATAATTAAAAGTATCCTCAGCGGAGAAAAACCCATGGCCTTAATTTTAAATGCAACATGATCCTTGCTCTTATGGAAAGGAAGCTTTTTTTTAGTTACCCTAAAAATAATCAACAATACAGTATCCATAATCGGCAAACCCAAGATCATTAACGGACTGATCAAAGCAAATACGTTATCCTCAGAAGCATAATGTGCAACCAAGGCTATCGCGGCTAAAAGCAAACCGAAAAAATGGCTGCCAGAATTCCCTAAATATACCTTAGCTGGAGGAAAATTAAAAAATAAAAACCCGATACTTCCCGCGCATAAAATCAGGCTGAGCACCTGCACATTCAGGTCTGCATTTAAAAATCCTACCAGCAAAAATGCACTGCTGATAATTAAAACTAAACCTGTAGTCAAACCATCCAGAATATCCAGTAGATTAAAAGCATTGGTCACCCCTAATAACCAAAAAAAGGTAATTGCAGCATTGCCCCAGAACCCCAGATACATAATGTCTGTTTTTACCCCGCAGGCAATTAAGTAAACCGCGCAAATTGATTGTGCTAAAAATTTATGCACTACGGATAATTCCCTCAAATCGTCAATTACGCCAAAAAATAACATGGCCAAAGAAGCAATCGTAACCGCCAAAATCTTCGTCAGCGGCAAATGCATAACAAAAGCAGCTAAACATAAAGTAAAAATAAAAGCTAGCCCTATTCCCAATCCCCCAACTAAAGGAATATCATTTGTTTTAAGTATCTTTCCCTTCAAAGAAAGCTTTGCTAATAAAGAAGTGGACAACATGCTAAAAATTAAAGCGGAAGTAAAAATAATTAAATATTTAAGCATTTTTGTATTTCTCGGTTAAGTTTAAATACAGCTCTTCTGTTCTTTGAATCATATTGCTCAATGAAAACTCCTTAGCTTCCACAACGGCTTTGGATGATTTTATGAATTCATCCCTTTTTTGATTGTCTTTTAATAGTTTAACTACCCGGTTACTTAAAGAATCTATATCATGCGCTCTAACCAAATAGCCTGTTTCTTGATCAACAATAACCTCCTTAATGCCGCCGGTATCTGTAGCCGCTAACGGTACACCTGAAGCCATTGCCTCCAGTACCACAATCGGCAATCCCTCCCATAATGAAGTTAACACAAAGACATCCAGGCAAGAGAGGATTGCCGGTATATCCCGGCGCCAGCCAGCTAAAACTACTTGGCCATCTAAATGCAATTTTTTAATTAAACAAAGCACTTGTTTAAATAAAACCCCATCCCCTACTAAAATAAATTTTGCATTGGGGCAATCTTTTTTCACGGCAGAGGCTAATTTTATAAAATCTAGAGGAGATTTCTGCGGCTTGAAACAAGCAACCATGCCAATAACCAGCTCCCCAGCGGAAAACCCCAGGGATTTTTTAACGGCAGCAGATTTTTCTCTATTCTGAAAATCAGCACAATCTATACCGTACCTAATTATAACATACTGCTCTTGTCTTCCCACATGATTATTTAAACCCTTATTTTTATCCCAGCGGGAAACTACGATTATTTTACTGGTAAAAATAGCACAAACTTTTTCCAGGAACAAATAAAGACGATTAATAATCAAAGATTGGTAGCCATGAAAACTCCAGCCATGCACAGTATGAATAACAATTTTTGTTTTTGCTAATGCGGCAGCAAGACGGCCTAAAATTCCAGCCTTTGAACTGTGCGTATGTACTATTTGAATTTTATTTGCCTTAATAAAACTGTAGATTTCTATTAAAGCTAGGAAGTCCTTTAAAGGGTTTATTCTGCGTTCCAGGAAACTTGACCTCTTCAAAATTAAACCATCCAAAGCAAGTGCCTCGTTCACCAATAAACCATCTTTAGCTGTAAGGAGAAAAACATTATAGGTTTGTTTATTTAAGCCTCTGATCAAACTTAATAATTGTTTTTGGGCACCACCTAATTCCAACTTAGTAATAATATAAAGAAGGTTTATTTTGGGCATGTTAAATCTTGATATCTCCGGTATTTTTTTCTACTGATGCTTAATCCCCGGATATAAAAAATATTCCGGATTATCTCTATGGGTACAAAAGTAAGGCAGGCTTTAACATATCCTTTCCGGATAAAAAAAAGTAAATACGGCAGGCGGGTTAAGATTTTCCTTAGCCAAGTGCCTTTTCGGCCGTAGAAATCTTGGATACCTTCAACTTTACGCAAATATTCTACAGCCATCCCGACTTTTTGATGATGGCACGCCCAGTAACTTAAATTACTGCGATGGCTGTGGTAAACCCGGGCATCTCGGGCATAAACTACACCAATATCTGCGGGCAATTTATGCCGCCATAGAAAATCTTCACCGTAAGCGATCTCTTCATTAAATGGATATTTTTCTAAAATTTCTTTTCTTATCGCGCAACTGGCATTTGAAAATACTGCTTTTGGTTCTGTATTCCCTTCTGGAAAAAAAATACCCAGCTCGAATTCCTCAATCGGATTTATACCTGCGACGGGCAACTGCCGGCCATAAACAGCCCCGATTTGTTTATCTTTATCTAGCGGGATAACTAAATTTGCCAGCCATTGAGTATCAGCAGGTATACAATGCGCTGATAAAAAAACAACTATTTTACCCATCGATATTTTTTGCCCATAATTTAATGCATATCCGTAAGAAAAAGGCTCTTTATTTATAGTATAGAAACGCGGCGTAAAACCTGAAGCAATCTGTGCTGTTCTATCACTGGAACCAGAATCAACTATAATTATTTCATAACTGCCGCGGTAAGCTTGAGCAGATACCTGCTCCAATGTTCTGACAATACTACTTTCTTCATTTTTGGTGCGGATGACTATAGAAATATCCATACTTTAAACCGTATTTTTAAATCCTTGGTAAAATGCAAAATTTTTTATAATTCTAAATAGGGGTAATTTAAACAGCCAAAAAATCTTTCTGATTACTCCTATTGTATAAGTACACAAAAAAATGTAATCTAGGGCTGTTTCATAAAGCGTGATTTTAATGAAGTAGTAAATTGTCCCCCGACTTCTATCCGGTATAAATTTCTTAAAAGAACGGCCGTACCGGTAATATCGGCCATATAACTTTTTTAATCCATCATTATGCGAATGGTACACGCTTGATGTTGGCTCATAACAAATCATTCTACCGTTTTTGATTAAACGATAAGCCCATTCTTGGTCTTCAACGGCTAAAAGATCTTCTGCAAAGGGATGCTGCTCTAGCAAATCTCTGCGATAGGCAGAACTAACATTAGAAAAGGTGATATATTTCCAAACATGCTTATTAAAATGGTCAATTTGTTTCTGATCCGCGGGGTTGATAAATTTGATCTTAGCAACTAATCCGGTACCCGCCAAAATATCCCTGGCCTCAGTTGGATAGCATTCTTTTTTAGGAATCTGCCGGCCATAGACTCCGACAATATTAATATTCTCTTTAAGCGGCCGGATAAGATTCCCTAACCATACATTATTAACCGGCACTGCATCGGCAGTTAAAAAAACCACATACTTACCTTTTGATAATTTTACGCCTAAATTCCTCGTCTGGCCATGCCCGAATTCTTCCGGTTTAATCTCAATCACCCTGACTGGATAACGCCCGGCTATTTCCAGTGTTGCATCGTGTGAACCAGAATCTATGGCGATTACTTCATAATCTCCGTCAAATTCCTGGCGGAAGACCATTTCTAGAACTGCGCCAATACATCCTTCTTCATTCTTAGTAAGAATAACTACCGAGGCATCCACAACTTCTCCTTAATCACCAGCCTGCTTAAGTTTTTTTATCTCAGAAAGTACCATTTCGGGAGTAATTAAATCCATACAAAAAGAAACACTATTACAATTATCTTTTTTATAACAAGGCGAACAAGGTAGCTTTGCCCTGAGAACAACACCCCGCCCATAAGTTTCGATTTCATTCCAGCTAGTAGACCCCATAAGGATAATTACCTTTTTCTTCAAGGCCAGCGCAATATGCATTCCCAGGGAATCGCCGGTAACTAAAATCCGGCAGCTATTTACCCAGTCTATATACTCTTTTAATGTTTTAAACTGATTCTGTAAGCATACGGAATCCAGCATCTTAGATAACCTGCCCCAGTGCGGCCAGGCCTTATTTGGGAACTTCTTTCCCACAAGGTAATTTATGCCTACCTCATACTTAACTGCCCCTTTAGGCTGATAGCCCAAAATGTAATCTTGCCCTTCCCAACAGTAGCCGGCCATCTCAAAAATAATTTGCTGATATGTTTTCTTGTTCAACTTGAATTTTAATTCATCATTTCTGGACAAAGCATATGCATATTCAGAATCCGCATCAAACGGAAAATGGTGGCCATCTTTAACCTTAAAACCCTTTTTCTTTTTAGCCTTAAGATTATGCGCCAACTCACAAGCCCGTATGTCCTCATCAAAATTATAGAGTTCATCAAACACAAAATCCTGCATAACTAAAACTCCGGAAATAGAAGTAATTTTTTTTAAAAAAGGAATACCCGTTAACAAAGAAAGGGCGGCCTCCTCAGTAACCCAGGTAACATCATCATTTTTAAAACACCACAAGATCGAAGTGGTCCGCAAAACATCCCCCAACCCATCTAACTTGATAATACATATTTGTTTCTTTTTTTCTATCATATTAATTTGCTAATCCTTATTACAAATATACAAGCAATGCGGACAAGGATAACCTTTATCAATATTTAAAAACTTTACCCGGAAGCCGATTTCTTCCAAAAGGAGCACAAAATCTTCTTCCTTTAGAAAATAGGCATTTTTCCTTAAGCTGACCCGCAATAATTTATCTACGGTAGCCATATGCAGAATATTCAAACAGTGTTTCCATCCGGGGCGCCGGCTGCTCATTGATTTTATGACTAAAATTCCTTTAGAGGGCAATTTGGCATAAAGCTTAGTCAATAAACCCTGATTTGTTTCTAATGGTAAATCAATTAGTACCGCACAATTCACATCGCTATCTAAACTATAACCTAAAATATCTAGCTGCCTAAACTCAAGATTCTTTTTCCCCGACAGGGTTGAATTCGCCACTGCAATCCTGCCGGAATCTTTATCTACTCCTATTACATAACGACTGCTGCTTTTCATTGCCAAAACGTTGGCAAATATTCCATGGCCGCATCCTAAATCCAGGATCTTCCCCTCTCGAGGAATAAACTTTTCTACTGCGCTGAATGGGCACAAAAGATAACGCAAGATCACATGCGCCCTCTGTAACCAGGAAGTTTCTCTATAAAGATTGATTAATTCTTTATCTAATCTCATCATAGCGTATCAACTGTATGCCTAGATCTTCTATCAATTCCTTAATTAACGGGCTTTTTAAAGCAATCAACTCGACCTCTTTATTCTTGTTAGGTAAATCCAGTGTCGATAATCCAGGATGACAAATCAATTCATTGGTCCCGACGGGTAAAGATTTTAATATCCAGGCCAGATATTCCTCATTCAGGCGACAACTCTGGGTTAAACCATAACAATAATCAGGGATTTTAATTAAATGTTTTCTAATTTTAGATAAATGAATATTAGCTATCATTGATAATATTAAAAACTTTAGTGCACGATGACTAGTTTTTAAGCTAACCAACCAGGGCTCCCGCGACAGCCTTATACTGGGTATTTTAAATTTTCTCGCTAACTCCAACACGACATCCAGTATGCCTGGAAGCATATGAATATGCTTATGCCCATCCAAATGCGTAGGGCGCAAACCCGCTTCGATAAATTTATTGATTTGTGCTTCAAATTCTAAATATATCTGGGCTGAATTAATCTCGCGCGAGAAAAATTTTAACAAAAATCTAAAAAAAAATAAAAAATGCCTTTCATCTTTACCTAACAAAGAGGCGGCAACTGGATCTCCCTCATTCAGCGACAGATGCACACCTACCCCTAAACCTGGATACCTCCTGGCCAACTGCACTGCTTCTTCAAAAGCCACCCCGCAACTCATTAAAGAAACACTTCGGACAATTCCGCTTTCATACGCCTGAATAATCCCTTGATTAATCGCGCAATCTAAGCCGAAATCATCAGCATTAACAACCAGCCTTTTTATATCTTCCTGCCGACGCATAGTAGAGAAACACCGAAAGAAAAATTAAATTTAGTTAAAATTATTGACTCTGTTTTTAATATAAAGGTCAGAAAACCATTTAGTAATTTAGGCATAGTATAAAACACATCAACCGTCCCTTTGCAAGAACGTTTTAATAAATTATTCAGAATGATAGCCAGTAGGATAACTGGAAACAATATAAAATTTGTATAAGTAATCTTTTCAATAACCAAGCGGTGTTTCAGGAATATTTCTTTTAAGCTGTTTTTTTCATATCTTTTCTTATGCCCATTAATCAGGTCATGCTGGCTCCAGAGAAAATTAAAAGCAGAGGTAGAAAGAATAATCCTGCCGCCAATTTTACATACTCTGTTTAATTCACCGATAAAAGAAATATCATCCTGCACATGTTCAACTACGCTAAAAGCAGTTACTAAATCAAAGGTAGCATCTTTAAAGGGAAGGTTTACTCCGCTACCAAGGCAAAGATCCCCGACGTCCCTCTTCTGACAAAACTTTAAAGCCGCATCTTCAACATCTACCCCCACCACTTTGCCAAACTTTTCCAGGTCTTTCATAATCATTCCCGCACCACAACCCACATCCAGAACCAAAAGCTTTTTATTTCCTTTATAAATATTACTTATCAGCCGGCAGAAAATATCCCGCATCCCCACAAACCACCAATGTTTATCTTCCAATTCATAAAAGCGCCGGTATTGCTCTATCTGCATGGCCTTAACCTCTTTTTATGCACAATTTTAGCCAACCAATAAAGCAAAATCTCCCCAGCCGTATTTATTGCTACCCCTAAACTATCAAAATGTGAATTCCCGAATTTTCGTGGCCGGTAGATAATCGGAACTTCTTTAACGACAAAACCGCCAGACAAAGACTCAATCAATAATTCACCGTCGATAAATCCGGTTTTAGCGGTAAGTTTAACTTTTTCGATTACTTTTCTCCTAACGCATTTAAAAGAAAAATTGATATCTTTTATCTTTAGGCCGAATAACAACTTCAGCAGAAATTTATAAACCTTAGAATAAATCATCCTCCTTAGCGTATCTTGACGGTCTGTCCGATAACCAATCACCAAATCATAGCTATCCATCAGCGGCATAACTTCCTTAAGATTGTTTAAATCCGCAGGTAAATCCATATCGGTGTAAAATATTAGCTCTTTACCTGCATTCAAAAATCCGCTTCTTAAGGCCGCTCCATAACCCAAACGGGTTTTATGTTCCAAAAAACGTATCCTTTGAGATTTTTTGGACCATTCTCGGATTTTTTCACCAGAACAATCTGTACTCCCATCATTAATAATCAAAATTTCAAAATCATCGACTATTTTTTCCAGAATACTTAAAATAATCCCTAAATTTTTATCAATGATGCTTTCTTCATTATAAACCGGTACAAAAACCGAAAGCGATTTTAACCCCATTAATTAATCCTTCCCCATGCTCAAAATACCTTGAATTCCCTGCCAGCATTTTTGCCAATCCTGCAGGCAACGAATACGGCTGGCTCTTTTGATTATAAAACCCAGCCTGAAATAAAAACGTAGGTAAGCTTTTTTCACCCAAAAAGGCGCATCCGCGATAAAATACGGTATCCTTTTATCTTTTTGGGTCCCTAAAGTAAACTCACGCCAGTAGTCATTTTTTAATACCCCTTCCTGCAACGCCAATTTATAAAGAGGAGTACCAGGATATGGAGTAGCGATCGTAAACATTGCCCAATCAGGGTTTAGCTTACGGGCAAATGAAATTGTTTTCTTAATGGTATCTATAGTTTCATGAGCATAACCGACCATAAAATAAGCAAAAGTTTCCATGCCGATTTTTTTCGTTAGCTTAAATGTCGTTTCAACCTGAGACAGATTAATTCTCTTATTCATCAACTCTAATATTCTCTCATCTGCTGATTCAACACCATACCTTAAACGCACACATCCTGCCTTATACATTAATTCTAACAATTCTTTATCTGCATTATCAACCCGGGCAGGAGATTCCCATTTAATCTTTAAGCCGCTGGATAATATCTCCTGGCAAATCTCGAAAACATGCTGGCGCGAAAAAGTTAATACATCATCATAAAACATAATCTCTTTAACTTTAAAGTTTTCTACCAGATATTTCATCTCTTCAACAACTTTTTTTGCCGAACGTAAGCGTATTTTTTCATCACTTGGCTGTTTAAAACAAAAATGACACTGGTACGGGCACCCCCGGGAAGAAATCATCGTGCTGGTAGGATAATCGCCGATTATAGAATTATATTTTGTCATCGGCAATAAATGATATGCCGGAAAAGGCAAAGTATCCAAATCCTGGACTATCGCCGGCGCATTAATAAACACTTTTCCGTTATATTTATAAATCAGGCCTCCAACGGTATCCGGCTGGACCCTTTTCTCCAAAACATCTACCAATGCCAACATGGCATATTCACCCTCGCCATGAATTCCATAATCCACTTGCGCATAAGCAACTGTTTCTTCCGGGTAAATCGAAAGTTGCGGCCCTCCCAAAACTGTAACTGCGCCAACTTCTTTAGCAATCCTGGCTGACTCCAAAGCACCAAATAATGTTGGAGTCATCACAGTAATTCCCGCCAGTGCCGGAGAGAATTCAAACAGCTGTTTCCTAAATTCATCCTGCGTTAGATTAGCAGCACTAATATCAAAGATCCTTACCTGGTGCCCGGCATTTTCCAGTACGCTAGCAATATAAGCCAATCCCAACGGGGGTAATTCCCCCCTTACCATATTTAAGCTTTCCGGCAGACGGGTATTAATATTTACTTTATCACGGCTGCGGATGAGGGCAACCCTCATTATTCATACCTCCCCAAAAGATCAAAAAGTTTTTTAATAACAATTAACCGGAACATTCGGAATGCAGTCTGAGTATTGGCAAAAATATTTTTTGAAAACTTGGATTCTCCTCCGATTCTGCCGGAATAAGTCACCGGTATTTCAATTATACGTTTATTATGGCGCATTGCTTCAATGATCATTTCTGGAGAAAACGCCGCCCCATCGCAATGCAGCGAATTCCTAATAACCTTATAATCTGATTTCCATATCCCCCGGTAAGTACACCCTACATCCGTCAAGCGCGGTTCATTTTTATAAAGCCATAATAATTCAATAATCTTGGCCATACAAATATTTCCCCAGCGCAATAAAAAGTTCATATTTGCCGCCTGCTCAATCATTTGCTTAGTGGTGCGTGTGCCTAAAACCATATCGGCATCCTTAAGATATTCCAAAATTTTACCCAGATCCCGGGAAACAAAAGAACCGTCGGCCTCGGTTAAAACCAGGATATCGCCACTAGCATTATCCATGCCAAATTTTAACGCCTCCCCATAACCCTTAAATTTCCCCGACAAAACCCTGGCTCCTTTAGCCCTGGCAATTTCTTCGGTCCTGTCCTTAGAATTATTGTTCACTACCAACATTTCATCAACCTTACCTTTAAAATCATCTAACAAATATCCAATCGAGGCTTCTTCGTTATAGGCAGGGACTATCAGGCTCACGGATTTTTTACTAAAACCCGCTGACCTAACCATATATTTAGCCGCACTATAATCACCTACATTATTAACATTAATATAATTACCTTTAAGCATAAACGGATAAACACGTCCACCGGAGCCTACGGCGACTAAATTTATAACTTCAGTTAACTCCACCCTGCCCGTCCTGGAAGAAACGGGGGTCTTTTTAATATAATCAAAAATTTGGGGTTTAAATAAATATGTTCCACATCCCATATAATTATTCTGGACTATTTCCGGCTTCTCAACTAAAGAAGTAATAAATCCGTTATTTAATTGCACAGAATAATTTTTCTTTATGCTTGCAGGATGCTGGACTTCTTTAACCGCACAAACGACATCAAAATCATTAGCGGATAAATTCAACATCTCCCGATGATTAGAATCAAAATATACCTCATCTCCTAAAATTACACAGAAAACAGATTCAAGATAAGGCGCCAGATGGAGAATTCCATACGCTAAACCCTGGTTAATATTATCTACCTCTACATATTTAATCTCTACGCCAAATCTTTGGCCATCACCTAGTTGTTCCATAACCTGCTGTTTTCTATAGCCGACCAACACATAAATCAAACTTATACCAAGCTGATCATGCATTATACTTACATTACGTTCTAGAATGGATATACCATCAACCTGCAAAAGCGCCTTCTGTATCCTATCAGTATTAGGCAACATCCTAATCCCTTTTCCCGCTGCGGGAATTACGCCAATGAGCTTTTGATTCATTTATTTGCCTTTCTTTAGCAAAATAATTCCATCTAGATTTTCAACCACCGTATAATCAGGAGATATTAACAATTGATCCACCATTCTTAAATATTCTTTTTCTGGCATCCCCACCCTAGGCGAAATACTTGGTTCTTTTTGGTCAATAAGAATGTACTCGGTGTCAAAGATATGTACAGGAATATCATAAAGCTCAAACCGATTAACCAAAAAAGGAAGCGCCCTTAAATCCGCACTGACACTGACACTTTTAGGCACCAATCGGATGGCCATCTTTAACGCCTGACGGTGGATTAACTCATTTTTAGATATCGGAGCTGAAATTTGCATAAACCGGGGGTTATATTCAGGATCGCGGATGAATCTTTGCACGGATAATGACCAGCAAACAATAACTAAAACCAGAATATACCCCCAGCGCGATTTAAGCTTTCCAGATAAATATGCGTTAGCATAAATAGCCGAGATAAAAATAAAAGGCAATAAAGTCATCGTATAGCGGGGTGTTTGCACACCGAGAAGACGCTGGCTTAATAAAAAATTCTGCAGAAAAATCGGTAGGCCGATCGCCAATTCCCCGGGGCTAGCCAAAGATAAAAAACCCAATGGCAAGAATAATCTTAAGAAATAATCAAGTTTTGCCGTAGACAAACATCCCCGCAGCACGGCAATAGGATGTAAAAAACAGAAACTTACGATTTCACTTGCACTAGATAACACCCGCCTATGCCCGATAAAACCTAACGTTTCCAGGGGAACCGAATTTCCGAAATGAGAAAATATGACTTTAATAACCAGAATAAACCAGCCTAAACTCAAAAACGAAATCAACAAACCATGCTTAAGCCTACGCTGAGAGAAAATAACATAGATACCCAACATAAACACTACCAGGCAATTAATTTCATGTGTAAAGCATAGTATAACTAATGCCAGGTTAAACCAAAAATATCTTTTTTTAATCAATAAATAAAACGCCAGAAAAAAAATCGGCACACTTAAAGAACGTGTTTGAAACCCTTCAATCAAAGCCTGGATAGTAAATGTGTTTGTTAAATAAAAAATCGCAAACAAAATCCCGGCACGCCGATTAATTTTTTCTTTGGCAATTAAATAAACCGGCCAAGCCGCTATCGCTAGGAAAAAGGCATGAATAACCAAAAAGACTTCGGGAAAATTAAAAAATTTAGTAACAGGCAGCAGAAAAAGTAAAGTTAGGTTTGTATGCATCATCAAGTCGGTTGCCCCATCGGCTCCAATCAAACTACACCAAAGTAACCTGCCATGAAGCGTTGACCAAACCAATTGACGGTAAATCGTATGATCAAAACCATCACTTATGCCATGATTGAATTCACGCAACGCAAACCAGGAAAAAAATATTACCGCAAAAAGAATAAGTAACACTATAAAAATAGCCAACAGTTTATCTACGCGCCGCAAAGACATTGTTCTTCTCCGTAAATGATAATCTAAAAAATATTACCCGTAAAATCATTCATACAATCGTGTTAATACAATCTAATCGTATGCTAAAATGGGCTTTTTGGTTTTATAAACAAAAACTCCGTCAATAGAAGCTTTACCTCGGATTAAATTAGCGCTGCGCACAGCATAGAAAAAAAGTTTTTCTTGAGTTTTATCAAGCGGAGTAAAAGAATTAAACAACACCTGCCAGCTATTGGTCCCGGATTTAATATCCGTCTGCCAGTATCCTTCCTGAGAACCTGCCGGAGCAGATATCTCAAATCTTATTCCTTCTCTAAAATCCAATAACTTTACAATTCCACCAAAAACATAGGCCTGGCCGGCGGTCACTGAAAATAATTGCCCGCAATCAATCAAGTCATAATCCCCGCCTGGCAAAAAAGAGGCATCGACCAAAAGTGAACGCTCGCCGTCGAAACCATATTTATCCACTATCTTCACTAACCCCGGGTTTTTTCCTTTAAATTCCCACCGCCCAAAACCATCCTCAAAACCTGCATTTTTAAGCAGATTGTCCCCCGTAATTAGCTCTTGCAAATCATTCCAAGAAACAACTAATCTAATTTTAATATCCTCCCGGTTAATAACATCGGCCAGCGCGCCATAGAACTCTTTTGCTTTTAAATTAGGAACAAAAACGCTCTCCTGCTTTGGCAGGTTTTTCAAATATTTAAGCCTTTCTTCCCGTGACACTAGTTTGGTATGTGCATAAAATTTAGTTTTTTGTAATTCCTTAAAGTTTTTAACCGCTGAAGAAAAAAACAAAGTAGCTAAAATAATAATTAGCAAAAAATATAACCGCACTACTTTATCATCTCCTCCATCTAATGATTTATGCCAATAATTATTCCCTAGCCTATTTCGTTTAAAGCACTCTTTGATCAATAAACTTACTCCACTACCGCAGAATAAAGCACAGCCCACAAAGAAATCAAAAAGATAAGTTTTGGAAACATTTATGGAAAAAAGGAGCGGAATTAGGCTGGCCAGTGCCCAAATTAACCCGATCCACTGCAACCGGTCTTTAAAAATAACCGCTAATCCCAAGCAAATCACAATAAACAGGCTGTTAAGGTTACTAAATATCTCCCCGGCATAAAAATTTAAGTTCGGAACAAAATTTTTAATAGCAAACTTATGAAAACCCATCCCCACAAAACCGGAGATTGATGTAACAAACAGTATGAACGCGTATACAACAATCCCTAAAAGTAACGCAATACAAACAAACCTAATGTTCTTATTTCTTAATTCTGTCTTCCCCCGGGAGCATAGATAGTTCCCGATGTAAACAAAAATTACCGGTAAGCTGATATATATATTCGACTCTCTGGTTAACCAAGAAAGGAAGATAAATAGTGTCCCCTGGAGTAGTAATGGCATCTTCCCATCTACAAAACCTTTAGCCGTAAAATATATGCCGGCTAATAAAAATAATAAGCCAAATTGAGTAGCCAGCCAGGTATGAAAAACCAACAAACCATAAGGCACAAGTATGGACATAAAAATAATTACTGCAATTACCCCACAACTTTGCCCTAAAAATAACCGCCCAAGCTTATAAAGCATCAGCAAGCTTAACAAGAAAAGCAGCTTTTGTAATAAACCGATCATTATCGTATTGGGACCAAAAACAAAAAAACAAAATGCCCAGATAATCCGCTCTATAGGCCGGTAATAAATCCAGGGAATTCGTTCAAATTGCGGGGCATGTTTTAGAACTTCCGGAATCTTGAAACTCAGGAGAGAACCTGGATGAGATAAAAAGAATTTCCCGGCGTGTAAGCAACCAGCATCATCATAATATAATCCACTGGGGCCAACCGATAGAACCAGAAGAAGCGCGACTAATACTAAAACTCCAAATAATATTAATTTAGCTATTTTCATAATTAATCGTTAGTAAATCCAGCCTACTATGCAGGATAAGATGAAACAATAAGCCCCATACCCTGGGCCTCCGCGGCAATCTCCTTGGCTCCCGGCAAATCATTTTTGGCTAATCTGATTTTTATTATCTCATCAAAGCCTCTGCCGGCTCTTTCTTTTTCCCCCAGAAAAGCCAAGCTCTTAGCAAGATAGGCCCAATTTGACTCATTGCTAGGCTGCTGCTTTACTGCTTCATTTAAATATAAGATCGCCCTATTCCATTCTTTTTTCATGAAATAATAATAACCTAGGATAGTATCCCGGTTAATCACGCGGTCATAGGGATAAAAGCTCTTAATACCTAACTTGCGGGTTTCTTCCAAAAACCTCTCAAACTTTTCTATCCTGGCGGCATAATTATTTACTCCATCTTTTGATTCCCATAAGGAGCCGGTTATGCCCACAATAATATCAAATTCATCAGGATGATCATAACCATAACTGCCCTTATCAAAAGCACAAAATCCCGGGCTGGGGTTAACCACATCGATATAATTTTTATTCCGGGATAAAAAATCCAGTGTTTCCTGAAATTCTTCTTCTGTCTCTCCTGGAAAACCGAACATAAAGTTATAAATACCCTCTATCCCTACATTATGGGTATCCCGGACAATCTTATCTAAATCGGCATCTTTAGCCAGAAGTTTGCCTATTCTTTGCATCAGGCCAGGTGAACCTGTTTCCAACCCATAATTCAAACAAACGCAACCGGCTAGTCTCATTTTAAGCAATAAATGATAAGTCATCTCTTTAGTTATTGCTGCCTGACCGCTCCAGCGGAATTTCATGCCCGACGATTTAATCAAATCACATAATTTTTCTAACTCCCGGACATTACCATTAACTAAAGAATCATGAAAATCTATGTGTTCTATATGCATACTTTTGCGGAAACGCTCTTTTATCTCAACAAAGATATTTTCGGCGCTTCTATGTCTAAAACTTCTCCAATAAGGCTTCTCATTGCAAAAGATGCATTTATTCGGACACCCTCTGCTCATAAACATCGGTAAGACAGACGGCTCAGTATACCTTGTAAAATCAAGGTCGCTGAAATCAGTGAACGGCAAAGAATCCAGATCTGGGATTAGCGGCCGATCGCCGCAATCAATGATTTTCCCGTCTTTTTTTAAAATAGTCCCGGCGCAAAAATCTATCTGTCTGCTTAATCCTAGCTTACCAACTAGCTCCTCAAGCGTTATTTCCCCTTCCCCCTGCACAACAAAATCCACATAACTTAATTCTAATAACTTAAAACCACTGTTTACGCGGCTGGCCTGTGGCCCACCAAAGACAATAATTCTTTTTTCATCTTTCTTTTTAATCCTCTTAGCTATTTCTTTAGCTAAATGTTCCGAAGAAAAATGTATAGAAAACCCGATTATCTCTGCCCCGGTATTTAGAATATCATTAACTTTTTCTTCCAGAGCTTCTTCATAGCTAAAAATAAAATTAGAAACCAATACCGGATTTACCCAAAAAGAGTGATTTTCAGGGTTCCAGGCATCTGCGTATTCCTTGCTTCTCTCATAATAAAATTCTATATTTAAGTCTTTTATATAAACCTGATGCCCTTTACTCCTTAAATAAGTAGACAAAACAGCCAATCCATATGGAGGGCATTTTATGCCCCAGCAAGGTGACTGTACCAAAGTTATTCTCATAGGCAAACTGCTTATTTATTTTTAGTTATTAATATTTTTTAGCCTTTTATACAAAAATCGCAGCTTAATTCAACATTAATCTGGCCAATCTTAGTACAACTGACGCAAGTATTTTTTATTTCTGGACCTGGTTTTTTTCTATTCCGGATAAACTCCCGGGCAATTTTATAATGATTATTATTCCAAAGGTGATGAAAATCCTGCCCGTCAAACATATTCCCAAAATCCTCTTCTTCCAGATAAATCCCGCAGCAAGGAGAAACGTTCCCGTCCCAATTAATGGTTATCCCTTCCCAGGGCCAATTACAAAAATTCTCTCCTGTGGCCTTAAGAAAGCTTTCCGAACCGGAAATTTTTTGCGGCTTATTGGTAAGATCGTAACGATTATACTGGCTATTTAGCGCCACCCAATCCTTATATTCATCTGAATCTACCGCGACAAATGCCGGAGTAATCCCAACCGCATCCACCCCTAAATCTCTGCCCATTGTTTTGGCAATTTCAATTTCGTGCTCATTATGCCGAAAAACTAAGAACTGCCAAAGCACAAAAGGAAGTTGGCTTTTAAGCTGCCTTTTTTTGTTAATTAAAATGCTGGCGTTTTCAATAGCTTTTAAAAAACTTCCTCCCCTTCTGTATTTTTCATAAGTCTGCTGACTTGCTCCATCGATAGAAAGCACTATTCTATCTAACCCAGAATTAATCAATTCTTCAGCGCCCTTTTCGTCGAAATTCTGAAAATTGGTGCTTACGGTAATATTAATATCAAATTTTTTTGCATATGCGATCATTTGGTATATGTCTTTATTCAACAGGGGTTCCCCCCAGTTTTGCATATCTATATGCAAAAGATACGGCCCTAACACATCCATAATTTTTTGGAATTTTTCTTTGCTCATCATCCCTTTGGGGCGCTTCATTAATCCATAACCAGTAGGGCAGAAAGGGCATTTCAGGGTACAAATGTTCGTGGGGTCAATGGTCAACCAAGCAGGGTATCCGCTACAGTAAATTGATTTATTCTTAAACTCCTCTAGAATGGTTAAGAAATTCTCTAATTTTCTTCCATCTTGTTTTTGCTTAAGAAGGTTGATTAGTGATAATTCCTTCTCATTAGCGGCATAATTTTTATCGCTCATTTTGAATTAGAGAAAATTAACATGTTCCTTAGGCTGTTTAATATTCCAAAGTATCTGATTAAAAGTATTTCCTCGGCACAGGGGGACGCAATCTTTAAAATTAATATTTTCATATACTTTTTTTCTTTGTGCTGAATTCCAGATTTCTAAAAAAGTATTCCTTCCTAAATCCCCAATACAATACTTTTGGTGCCCGCGCATATGGCAGCATAAATACATCTTGGCATCCGCAGCGATGACTGCGGCAAATTGATGTCCATAACATTCATTGTAATTGCGGCCATATTTGTTGTCTTTCATCATTTCATATTTATGTTGGGAACAAAGCACCTCAAACCCATTGCCGTTTTCCTGCATGCACTTGCGGATATTCTCAGCCAGGTCAGTTAAATGATACTCAAATGCCCCGCGCTTATGAATCTGTAACGGCCTAAACTGCAAATAATTCACACCCAGCCTTTTACATAGCTTAGTGGCATTTAACATCATTTTTTGGGTATAATCGCAGGTTAAATAGCCAACGCCAATCACAGTCTTGCTTTTAAGGGTTTTCTTCATTTTCGTTAAAAGACGGATATTGCTGATTACCTTGGTAAAAGCACCGTTATCTAAGCCGTGAACTTGTTTAAAAATTCCCGCAGAAGCAGCATCCAGAGAAACTCTTATCCAAGTACAGCATTGCAATAAAACTCTGGCGACCTCTTCATTAACTAAAGAACCATTGGTGATAAAACCGATATCCAGCCCTAATTTGTGGGCCAGCTTAACTGCTAAAAGGACATCCGGATGGCAAAGTGGCTCTCCTCCGCCGGTAAAGATAAGTCCGCGCACCTTAGCTTGCGCTAATTGCCTGATTATACTCTGAGCTAAATCCTTATGCAGATGATCCTTGCCTCTATTCTGAAAATACCAGCCGGAACACTCCGGGCATTTATGATTGCAGAGGTTAGTCATATCTAATTCTACTGTAATCGGCGGCGGGTTTTGGCCTTGCAACCAGGAATTTACCCGATCAAGGTGTTTTAAAATTTTGTCGCTACTAAACTGTCTCACATCCATCCCCATAGCTATTAATCCCTTTCAGTTAAAAGATTGATTTTAAAACCAGTAACGGCGCGCATTAGAAATATCCAAAAAACATTAATCAAAAGATAAATTAGGATTGCAATCTTAATAATAAAGCCTGAAATTAATCTGGGAATCAACATCAAATAGTATCTGGCCGGTTTAAAATTAATCCTCCACCATTGATGCCAACGGTTATTCAGTAATACCCTGCCTTTCATAAACAACACAGAAATAATAACCGGGGTTACCGCTAAAGAAAGTAAAACGACATAATCATAATTATTATTTTTCAGCTTCAACATATGCCGGGGGAGCCTATATTTCTTTATCCAAAACTTATCTGCCCGGATAATTTCATTAATTGCTCTTTCTTCTTCCGGTTCTTTGCGCTTAAGCGCAGTTAATACTATTATCCGGGCATAAGGCAGATCTTCTTTAATTCGCCGCGAAGCATAAATAAATTGACCCGCGACCAGGCCATCATCAATTATTAAGATGTTATGACTAAACACCTCTTCATCATCGGTCTTTAATAAAATAAAAAATAAGCCGATTCTTTTTAAACAATTCTTAAGGCTGTTTTTTGATTTTGGTTTACTATAAGAACGCTTAAATATTTCGCTAACCTTTCTTAGCCTTAAAGAACACCACTGGCCCCATTGATTATACAAGATTATTTTAGCTTTAAACAAAAGCAACTGCACAATTAAGGGGGAGATATCTAAAGAGAAATTAACCAGATAATCGTATTTTTTCCTCGACAAAAAAAGTAATTGCAAGGCTATCCGGTACCTGCGCGGTCTTATTCCTTGCGCACAAATAATAAATTCCAGCCCGGAAAATTCATTTTGCAGGCTAGAGCTTCTTTCAATAAAAGTCAAAACAGTTATTTTGGATTTAGGAAAATAATTTTTAATTTTTTTAATCGCAGTAGTCAAATCTGCCAAACGGCTATGGCCGTCATCCGTAATTAATACCGACTGCGCAATAGCTGCATCATCATCCTGTTTTAAAGAAAATACGGATCGCCCGATTCTCTTAATTAATTTTCTTATCCCCATCTTTTCCTCATTTTTTTATCAATACAGATTTCCCCAACACTAAAATATCCATACCGCTTTTAGTAAAAGTATTAAAAGCATCCTGCGGGCTATTTACCACCGGTTCACCTTTTAAATTAAATGAAGTATTTAACAATGCCGCCACGCCGGTTTTCTGATAAAATCTCTCAATCAACCGGTAATAAAGCGGATTCTCCTGGCGATCAATTATTTGAATACGGCTTGTCCCATCAATATGCGTAACTGCCGGAATCTGCCCACCCTTTTTAACCAAAACTGTATAAAGCATAAATTTAAAAGGATACTGGTTGGCGCGGCCGCTAAGTTCAAATAATTCTTCAGCCTGCTGAGCTAAAACTGAAGGAGCAAACGGTCTGAATGGTTCGCGAAATTTAATTTTGATATTTACAATATCTTTCATTTTTTCATTACGCGGATCTCCCAGAATCGAACGGTTACCCAAAGAGCGCGGCCCCCACTCCCCTCTGCCTTGAAACCAGCCGATTACTTTACCCCCGACCAAAGCATCAACAACTAATTCCAATAATTTATTTTCGTCTTCAACAAGCTGGTAATTAATTCCTTTGCTGATTAAGAAAGCATCAATCTCTGCTTGAATATATTCTTTACCCCAATAGGCGTGCTTTAAAATAAATTCCCGGGGCTTGTTTAATAAACAGTGATAAACATATAACGCCGCGCCCATCGCTGCACCGCTATCTCCGGCAGCCGGCTGAATAAATATTTCCTCATAAGGAGTTTCGTTGAGAATACGCGAATTAGCTAAACAATTTAATGCCACGCCACCAGCAAGGCAAAGTTTTTTCTTCCCGGATTTTTGATAAAGATTATTGGCGATTTTAACTAAAATATCTTCTGTGACTTTCTGAATACTGGCGGCAATATCTGCATAATACTGGTTGACTTCCATTTCTGCATCCGTAGGAGCCAATTTATAATCATAAAGAGAAGTCTTAGCCGTAACAAACCGGCTCTTAGGATTTTTGGGTTTGCCGAACAATTTTATGAACTTCTTACTAAAACTGCGCCTGGGATTATAATGATAAGCAAAATACCGCATATCAAGCTGAAAACTTCCATCCAGATTAACCTTAATTAATTTATATATCTTATCCGTATATTTAGGTTCACCGAAAGCGCTCATTCCCATTACTTTGTATTCACCTTCATTAACCTCAAACCCTAGAAACGCGGTAAATACAGAATACAGAAGCCCCAAAGAATGCGGAAATCTAATTTCTTCGGATAATTGAATCTGATTACACCCGGAACCATCCCAATCAGCTTTTGCGCAACCTTGCGCAGTAGTTGTCCATTCTCCTACGCCATCCACAGTAAGAATAGCCGCTTCGGAAAAAGGAGAACAGAAAAAAGACGCGGCGGCATGAGAAAGATGATGCTGAGAAAATAACACCTTTTCCGCAGGCAAATCCAGCTTTTCCTGAATCAAACCCTTAATCCATAATTTATCACCCATC
>JAPLLZ010000017.1 GCA_026387265.1 Candidatus Omnitrophota bacterium | reverse complement strand
CCTACCCGTTTTATTGAAGCTTTGATTTCATTTTTCAGCCGGGCTAAAGATGAAGATATCTCTGCTGGGGAATATTTAAAATATGCCCAGGATTTTTTAATTCAGTCTAAGGCTGATCCGCTTTATAAAGCCAACGAAGAACTAGCCGTGCAGCAGATGGAGATAGCATCCGCTTATGTTAAATATCAGGAGCTTTTAGCTAAAGAAAGCTTAGTGGATTTCGGAAATCAATTTTATTTGGCTCTTGAGCTTTTACGCCAGCATCCTTTAATCCTGCAGAATTATCAGAAACAATTCAAATATATTTTAGTGGATGAGTTCCAGGATACTAATTTTGCGCAGTTTCAAATGGTTAAGCTTTTGACCGGAGCAAAAAAGAATATTACCGTTGTCGCTGATGATGATCAGTGTATTTACCGCTGGCGGGGGGCGGCCTATAGTAATGTACTTAATTTTATCCAGGAGTATCCTCAGGCAAAAAATATTACTTTGATTCAGAATTATCGTTCTACACAAGCTATTTTGGATTCTGCATATCAGTTAATTCAATATAATAATCCGGAGCGTTTTGAAGTAAAAGCTAAAATTAATAAACATCTGGTTGGTTTGACTAAAGGGGGCTTATCTCCTGAGTATTTGCATTTTGATACACATTCCGCTGAAGCGGATGCGGTGAGTAAGATTATACAAGATAAAGTTAGTCTAGGCACGTTTAAGTACAGGGATTTTGCAATTTTAGTGCGTTCAAATTCTGATGCTCAAGGTTTTATTCAGTCGTTAAATATGCAGAATATCCCCTGGCAGTTTAGCGGTAATCAGGGATTATATGCCCGGGAAGAAGTTAAACTATGCATTAATTTCCTGCGCGTTATCGCCAATCCTTCGGATTCCTTGAGTTTATATTACCTGGTGAGCTCGGAGATTTACAAAGTAAATTTAGCAGATTTGACATTATGTAACCATTTTGCTAAACGTAGAAATCTTTCGCTTTATGCAGTGTTTGGCGATTTAGAGAAAATTCCGGAGCTGGCCGGCGTCCAGGATCAGACAAAAGAGAAAATAAAACAGATACTCCTGGATATCGAAAAGTTTCTGCAGATTGCCCGCGATGAAACAACCGGTAGGCTACTCTATAGTTTTCTTACCGACACTGGTTATCTTAAATATTTAACCCATCAGCCTACTTTGGAAAAAGAACTGAAGATTCAGAATATCGCTAAGTTTTTTAACCAGGTGCGGGATTTTGAGCTGGTGGCTCGCGAGGATCGGGTAATTAGTTTTATCCGGCATCTTAATTTATTGATTGATTCAGGAGATGATCCGCCTACGGTGGAAGCAGATTTGGATCAGGATGCGGTGAATATCCTGACGATTCATAAATCTAAGGGGCTAGAGTTTAGGGTAGTGTTTTTGGTGAGTTTAGTGCAGGGCAAATTTCCTTTACCGAAACGTGCACAGCAAATCGGCCTTCCGGATTGTTTAATTAAAGAGGTTTTACCTACCGGAGATTTTCATACTCAGGAGGAGCGCCGGCTTTTTTACGTGGGCATGACGCGTTCTAAGGAAGAATTATATCTTACCAGCGCCGATGATTACGGCGGTAAACGTTTGCGTAAGGTGAGCCAATTTGTGTTGGAAGCTTTGGGTAAACAGCTTGAGGGAACTGAAAAGAAATGCTATTGAAAGCATTCAGCGGTTTGCTCCAGTTAAGGAATTACACCGGCCTGTTCTTCAAAAAATTCCCGAAGATAAGTTGGTGACTTTGAGTTATTATCAGATTGATGATTATTTAACCTGTCCTTTAAAATATAAATATGTGAATATCCTACGCGTGCCGATTATGGAGCATCATACGGTTATTTACGGCCGGGCAATGCATGAGGCAGTCAGCCAGTATTTGTTGCGCAAGCTTAATGGTAGCAAATTTACCCTGGATGAACTTTTAGATTGTTTTGAAGCTAGTTTTGATCCGCAAGGATTTTTAGATGCCAACCATCAGGATGAACGTTTCCGTATTGGACGGGAGGCGTTGGTCAGGTTTTATAAAGACGAAGAGGCGCGTAGCCAGGTTCCTAAGTTTATTGAAAAGGATTTTTCTTTTGTGATTGGTAACAATAAGATTAGCGGCAGGTTTGACCGTATTGACATGGAAAAAGACGGTGCGGTGGTTATGGATTTTAAAACCTCAGCAATTAAAACGCAGAAAGATGCGGATAAGCGGGTTAAGGAAAATAAGCAGTTAGCACTTTATGCTATGGCGTATCAGTATGTTTTTGGGGTTCTGCCGGTAGCGGTAGAGCTATACTTTTTAGAATCAGGGATTATTGGCCGACATGAATTGGATGAAGAAGATTTGGATGATGTAAAAGAAGATATCCTGGAGGTTTCCGCAGGGATTCGCCAACAGAATTATCCGGCTAAGCCAGAATATAAGGCCTGTACCTATTGCGCTTACAATCAAATCTGCCCTAGCGCAGTCATCCGCTAATCTAATTGACAACCCCCGGGATTTGGGCTATAGTCAGATAACGAGTATGAAAGCGATTATTTCTGTATTTATTTGGTTGGGTAGTGGTTTATTAACCGTCCTGCTTTTTTTGGTGGTCTTCACCTTAAATATCCTGCTTTTTCCGTTTGATAAGAAAAAGAAGCTTACGCATGTGCAGTGTTTCTGGTGGTCGGATTTATTAATTGCTTTAAATCCCTTTTGGAGCCTTAAGGTTAGCGGTTTAGAGCATATTGATCACAAAAAAACATATGTGATTATTGCTAATCACCAGAGTATGGCGGATATTGTCGCTCTTTATCAGACCAAGATGCAGTTTAAGTGGGTAGCCAAGGCTAGCCTATTTAAAGTCCCCTTTATTGGCTGGTGTTTAAGTTTAATTAAACACATTAAGCTTGTTCGGGGTGATTTTTCCAGTATTAAAGAAATTTATCATCAGGCCAGTGGTTGGTTACAAAAAGATATGTCGGTATTATTCTTTCCGGAAGGTACACGCAGCAGTACTGATGAAATGGGTCAGTTCCAAAACGGGGCATTTAAGTTTGCGATTAAAGAGAAAAAGCCTATTTTACCGATTTGTTTAAAAGGTACGCATGCCGCTATTCCTAAGGGGAGTTGGGTTTTTAGAACTAAGGTGTCCGCAAAAGTGATTGTGCTGGAGCCGATTCCTACTGATGTTTACGGCCCGGGGGATTTTGCTTTGCTTAGAGATACTGTGCGTTTGAGAATTCAGGAGGCGCTTAATTTAGCGTAATTCATGAAAAGGAAGTTTACCATCATATTTTGGATTTGTGGTATTTTTGTAGTTATTTTTTTAATTGCGAATATTTTGATTGGGATATATGCCCCAAAGATTGTCCAGCAGCAGATTCAGCAGAATTTAAAACTCAAAACCAGCCTGGGCAAAATTAGCTTAAGTCTACCTTTTACGATTAATTTAGAAAAATTAGAGGTGGGCGAACTGGCGAGTATCAAAAGGATATCGTTTTCACCTAACCTGGTAGCGTTACTATTTGGGAAAATTGTTATTCATGGTTTAAATATTATTGAGCCGGTAATTCATCTTGAACAGTCCTCAGACGGTAAGTTAAACTTACCGGTTATGGAACAAAAAGGCAAGCCCCCGGCAATTTATCTAACTAGCCTTAATCTGCGTGATGGAATGATAATTTTTACCGATAAAAAAGTTACGGCTGAAGGTTTTCAGGTGGTTTTAGCTAAATTGAATATAAAAGTAGCTAAGGTGGCTTTACCGATTACGTCTTTAGAGACTAATTTTGATGTTAGCACTCAATTGCTTAGTCCCCAAGGAGAGGCTTTCGGGGATATTGTATTTAGCGGTTGGCTTGATTATTTAGCCAAAGATTTGGATGCAGTATTAGAAGTTAAAGGCCTGGATGTGACTAAATTTTCTGCCTATTACGGTAATTTTATCTCTAATCGTAAACTTATCTCGGCCAGGTTAGATGTGGTTTCCACTTTCACCTCCCGGCAAAATGCTTTACACATTGCTACTAAATTTAATCTCTCTAATTTGGTTTACGCGCAGGCTCAGAATGAGCAGTTGAATATTGATATAATGAAAAATGCCTTGGATTTGTTTACGGATACTAAAGGTAATTTACGTTTAGAGTTTGATATCGATACTTTGCTGGATAACCCGTCATTAAGCCAGGAAAAGATTAAAAGTTTAATATTAAAAGCTGCAATGAAGAATTTATCCAATCAGTCTCCGCAACAGTTGATTGATAAGGTAACTACGGTTATCGATCAATATAAGGGATTGGGCAAAGAACTGAAAGCTATTTTTGACTAAAGATTAAGGAAAGATAAATAAATGGAAGAAGCTAAATCCAAATCACTTAAGAGTATTGAAGCCAAAATGGAAAATTTGGATACGAATTCTTTACGCTACCATATTTTGGAGAGCGCCAGGAATTTTAAATCTTCCTGGATTGAACTGGGGCGTTCTTTATACTCGGCATGGAAAGATAAGATGTATAAAGAGTGGGGGTATGTAAATTTTGATGTTTATGTCGTCCGGGAAATAGGTATCCGTAAGCAAACTGCGATGAAGCTGCTTAAATCATACTATTTCCTGGAAAAAGAAGAGCCGCAATATCTAAAGAATGAGTATACCTCTTCTGCTGAGCCGGTCAACTTGCCTAGTTATGAGTCAGTAAATATTTTGCGCCAAGCAAAGAATAATAAGAGTTTGGATGAAGATGATTATCATGACTTGAAAAAAGAGGTATTTGAAAAAGGCCGTGATGCGCAGGAGATTAAAAAGAATTTAGGAGTAATTATCCGCCAAAGACAGGAATTAGATCCTGAGATTGCGCAAGAGAAGAAAAAGAGCGCAGTGCTAAGAAGACTACTTGGCCAGTTACGTATGCTTAAGCAAGAAGTTACTGTGCTTAAATTGCTCCCCGCACCGCTGATTAAAGACTTAGATAGTTTGATTAAGAATATTGATCAGGAAATTTCTGCCTCAACCGGCAGACAAGAAGGAGTAGTTTGATGTCGGTGATTGTGAAAAGTAATCAGACACTGGAAAAAAGAATGGCTCTTTTAGGGGTGCGTGAAGAGGATATTGTAGAAAGCTTTATCCGTTCCAGCGGCCCCGGAGGACAGAATGTGAATAAGACTGCTACTTGTGTTTATTTAAAACATTTACCAACAGGCCTGGAAGTGAAATGTCAGCGTCAGCGTTCACAACTTTTAAACCGCTCTCTGGCTAGGCATATACTGTTGAGCAAGATTGAACATAGGATTCAACAGGATAATTTGCAGAGGCAATCGCTTAAGGCTAAAGTTATGCGCCGTAATCGCCCAAAGCCTAAAGGTCTCAAGGAAAAGATTTTAGAGGATAAACGGCGCCAGGGGCAGAAGAAATTGGTGCGCAGAAAAATTAATGAGATTGAAGTTGCATAAACATTTTCTTGTGATACAATAGGAAAACATTTCGAAGGAGATAACATGGGACCAGGTGCTAGTTTTATCGGTGGTTTGATTTCGTTAGCTTTAACGATTTGGTTTGTTTATTTTACGGTGTTAGTGATTCAGAAACTGGATAAAGTAATTGAATTGTTAAGCAAAGATAAGCAGGGTGGTAAAATTCTTTAAAACGGGTTAATTAACCTGAATTAGTTGCGCAGGCTTGGTTAATTTATTAACCTGTTGACTTGTGGAATTAATTATCGTATAATCTTTTAGAAAAGGGAGGTAGAAATTTGGTTTTGGTAAAGGAACAAAAAGCAAAATTAATTGACGATTTTAAAGTGCATGCCAGGGATACTGGAAGCGCTGAAGTACAAATAGCGATTTTGACCGAAAGGATTAATGACCTAGGCCTGCATTTTAAATCGCATAAGAAGGATCTTCATTCCCGCCGCGGGTTGCTATTATTGGTAAGTAGGCGCCGCAGACTCCTGAAGTATCTCAAAGATAAAGATATGAAGAAGTATGAAGAGATACTGGGAAAGCTTAGTTTGAGGAAGTAAACTCCAGAGCATCAATCCATAATAAAGAAAGAGCAATCATGCAAAATAAAAGCCTAAAAATTAAGTTTGGTAAAAATGACCTTATTATAGAGACCGGTAGATTAGCTAAACAGGCTAATGGTTCGGTAACGATTACCTACGGAGCAACGGTTATTTTAGTTACCGCTTGCATGTCTAGTACGATTAGGGAAGGGCAGGATTTCTTTCCTTTGACTGTTGAATATCAGGAAAAGACTTATGCCGCAGGCCGCATTCCCGGAGGATTTTTTAAACGTGAAGGCAGGCCTTCAGAAAATGAAATTTTAGGCAGCCGCCTTATCGACCGTCCTATCCGTCCGTTATTCCCGGAAGGTTTCTTAAATGAAGTGCAGGTTATGGCGATGGTACTTTCTAGTGACGGGGAGAATGACCCGAATATTTTAGCGTTGATTGGGGCAAGTGCGGCTTTATCTATTTCAGATATTCCTTTTAATGGCCCTTTAGCCAGCTGCCGGGTAGCCAGGATAAATAATGAATTTGTATTAAATCCTACTTATGCGGAAATTGAGAGCGCAGATTTAGAGGTAGTGGTTGCCGGCAATAAAAATGGCGTAGTGATGCTGGAATCAAAAGCCAAAGAGGTTTCTGAAGATGAATATTTTGAAGCAGTAAAATTCGGGATGGATAGTTTAAAACCCATTCTTGCCTTACAAGAAGAATTTGCCCGGCTTTACGGACAACCGAAAGCTGATGTTGCGCTTAAATTGACTGATCCGGCTTTAATGCATAAGATCGAGGCAATTTCTCAGGAGAAATTAGCTAAGGTTTATAAATTAAGTAAAAAAGAGGAACGCGAAGAGCAGATTGTTCTGTTGACTCAGGAATTAGATACACAGTTAATCGCGGAAGGATTCCTAGCTGCGGATATACATACTGGCCTGCATGAGGTAGAAAAGAGACAGGTACGTAAAATGATTTCTGAAGAAGGTAGGCGGATTGATGGCCGTTCCTTTAAGCAGATTCGTGAGATTACTGCTGAGGTTTCTGTGCTTCCGCGCACCCATGGCTCAAGCCTGTTTACCCGCGGACAAACTCAGAGTTTAGCCGTGACTACTTTAGGTACGGGTGAAGATGAGCAGCTGATTGAGTCGCTGGATGGAGAGAAGAAGAAATCTTTTATGCTGCATTATAATTTTCCTTCTTTTAGTGTTGGTGAAACCAGGCCGGTCAGGTCACCCGGCAGGCGTGAAATCGGCCACGGTGCTTTAGCTGAAAAGGCTTTATTGGCAGTTATGCCGTCAAAAGAGAAATTCCCCTATACAGTTAGAGTAGTTTCTGAAATTCTTGAGTCTAACGGTTCCAGCAGTATGGCTTCAGTTTGCGCGGCTACTTTATCATTGATGGATGCTGGAGTTCCAATCAAAGAAGCAGTTGGCGGAGTAGCTTTAGGGTTAGTTCAGGAAGGTAATAAGACCGCAATCCTGACGGATATCGCCGGGCTAGAGGATCATTTTGGTGATATGGATTTTAAGGTTGCCGGAACCCGCAGCGGAATTACCGCGGTGCAGTTAGACCTTAAAAATTCCGGGATTTCATTAGATTTACTTAAGGAATGTTTAGCGCAGTCTAAAGAAGGCAGATTATTTATTTTAGATAAAATGAGTGCGGCATTAAACAGTCCCCGGGAAGAACTTTCCAGCTTTGCCCCGCGCATTGATGTTTTAAAAATTAATACTGAAAAAATTGGTGAGCTTATTGGCCCGGGTGGTAAGACGATTAAAGCGATTATCGCTGCTACAGGTGCCAGTATTGATATTAAAGATGACGGTACAGTTTTGGTTGGTTCAATAGATGCTGCTAAATCTGATGCCGCGATTAAAATGATCCGCGCGATTACCGATGAGGTGGAGGTGGGCAGGATTTATATCGGTAAAGTGAAAAGGATTATGCAGTTTGGAGCATTTGTAGAGTTGGCTCCGCGTAAAGAAGGATTGGTGCATGTGTCTGAGTTATCCAATACTTTCGTCAAAAAAATTGACGATGTGGTTAAAGTTGGAGATGAATTTAAAGTAAAAGTCATTGGTATAGATGAATTGGGCAGGATTAATTTAAGTAAAAAACAGGCTGAAACACCGCAGCCTGAAACACCGCAACAAAGTAGCTAACTCTAGAAGTGAGAGAAAGAAGAATTAATGAGGTCAAAGGCGTCGTTCTAGTAGCAATAGGGCTGATGGTTCTTGCCAGCCTTGTTCGCTTTGACCGCTTGGACCTTGTTTTTTATACCTCGCATCCTAATTTTCCCGCAAAAAACCTTTTGGGAGTTTTCGGCGCGTATCTTGCCGGACTGATCGTTCTGCTTTTCGGCAATATCTCCAGTTTCTGCATACCGTTTTTAGTAATCATGTTGGGTATAAAATATTTCCGCCAGGATAAGCCTTATTTAAGTATAGCGCGTATCCTAGGCATGTTTGTGCTGTTGGTTTCCGTCAGCTCATTGATTGGAATGTTTAATTTAAATAATGATAGCTTGAGGTTCCAAACCTCCGGATTCTTTGGTGCCCTCACTGCTAATTTTATTACCACCTATTTTAGCCGCTTAGGCGGTTTCATTATTTTTATCACCTTTATTATACTTTCCTTAGCGCTGGTGACGGAAATTCTTATTTCTTCACTGTTTCTTAAAATAACTGAGAGAATAAAATCTGTTTTTTCCGGATTAGCTATTTTTTCTAAACAACATAATCCCGTTGCAATTAAGCCGAAGCTAAATCTTAACAATAAAAATGGCATTTTGCCTAAGATGCAGGAAGCACAAACTTCCACTATAAAACCTAAAATTTTTATGCCGCAACAAGAGTCTGCTGTAGCATCAAAAGTAAAGATTCAAATTAATAAAGCAAAATCTCAGGCTGAAGAGATAAAAGTAAAGCCTAGCGAACTGAGGATTGGAGATTATCATTTGCCTTCTGTAGATTTATTGGATGCTCCGGCGCCCGCAGATAACAAGCAAATGAAAGAGGATCTGGAGGATTGCGCCAGGACATTGGAAAATACTTTGGAAGATTTTGGTATTTCGGCAAAAGTTACCGACATTATTCGTGGCCCGGTGATTACACGTTATGAGTTAGAACCGGCTGCTGGGGTGAAGATTAACCGGATTGAGAATTTAAGTGATGATATTGCTTTGGCGATTAAGGCCCAGTCAATCAGGATTATTGCCCCTATTCCAGGTAAGGGCAGGGTGGGTGTAGAAGTTCCTAATTTGCAGAGCAGTTTAGTTTGTATCCGGGATTTACTTACTTCTGCAGAGTATCATAAACAGAAATCGCCTTTGGCTATAGCTTTAGGTAAGGATATCACCGGCCGTTCTGTATTTGGTGATTTAGATGATATGCCGCATCTTTTGATTGCTGGAACTACCGGCAGCGGAAAAACTGTATGTGTGAATACTTGTATTCTGTCTTTACTTTTCCGTGGCTCTCCAAATGATTTAAAGTTTTTGATGATTGATCCGAAGATGGTGGAGCTGATGCCTTTTAACGGCCTGCCGCATCTTTTATGCCCGGTAGTCACGGATGCCAAGAAAGCAGCAGTTGCGCTGAATTGGGTTGTTTCTGAGATGGAGTCCCGCTATGTGCTTTTATCTAAAGCCGGAGCACGCAATATTGAAGCTTATAATGAAAAGCAGGAGAAGATACCTTATATTATAGTTGTTGTTGATGAGTTTGCGGATTTAATGAGTGTAGCGCGTGATCAGATTGAAAATGCGATTACCCGCCTGGCGCAATTATCACGTGCAGTAGGAATACATTTGATTTTAGCCACACAACGTCCAAGTGTAGATGTAATTACCGGAGTAATTAAAGCGAATTTACCGGCGCGCGTATCTTTTAAGGTTGCTTCTAAGGTTGATTCGCGCACAGTCTTGGATGGTAATGGTGCAGAGTCTTTATTAGGTAAAGGGGATATGCTATTTTTGCAACCCGGTAAAGAGGATTTAATTCGTATTCAGGGCGCTTTAGTTAATGACTCTGAAATTGAACGAGTGGTATCTTTTATTAAGGCTCAAGGTGAGCCGGCTTATGACGATCAGATTCTCAAAGAACAACAGAAGAATAGTATGGCTAATGGCGATAAGGATGAGCTTTATGATGAAGCAGTCCGCGTCATTATGGAAAGTAATCAGGCTTCAGTTTCGATATTGCAGCGGCGGATGCGTTTAGGTTATACGCGTGCGGCGCGGATTATTGATATGATGGAAATGGAAGGCTTGGTCGGCCCGTTTGAAGGAAGTAAGCCCCGCAGGATTTTGGTTGATCGGGATGCTTGGCTTAAGGATTTGACCGGCGGTAACCCCGTAGATAAGTAAGTATTATTTTTTAAATATATCAGCCAGGTGGCGGGAAGAGAAGGTGTGAAATGAATATTGAAACAGCTGGAGTTCGGTTAAAGAAGATTCGCCAGGAGAGAGGGTTAAGTTTAGAAGATGTCCATAAGAAGACCAGAATCCATCTGAATGTTTTGCGGGCAATTGAAGGAGATAGTATCTCTAACTTAAGCCCGATTTACCTAAAAGGTTTTATCAAGATTTATTGCGCTTGTTTAGGGTTGGATGTCAAAGATTTTATCGGTCAAAACGGTCAGCCGCAAAAGCCGGCACTAAACGCTACCGTCGGCAGGCCTATTGGAGCGCGGATTGAAAAAAGAAGTTCTTTCATTAAAGATGCTTCGATTAAGCTGGGTGCAATCAGGCCGTTAGTTAATTTAAAGAAAATAGCGATTATTGCGGTCATTGCGATAGTTGCTGTATTTTTAGTAACTAATTTATTTAAATTTATTTCCTCCCGGCCTAAGACCCGTTTAGAAAAAGCTAAAATAGCGATGCCTGCTTCTGTCCCTAAAGTTCCTGCCGCTGTACCTGCGCAGGCGGTTGTACAGCAAACTAAGATCAGTAAAGACTTAACTCAGGGGTTTACTTTGGGTATATCTGCGCGGAGTAAATCCTGGATTTCCGTTAAAATTGACGGAAAAATTGTTTTTCATGGTGTACTTGCCCGTAGCCGATCAGAGACTTGGCAGGCTCGCGAAAAAGCTGAATTATCTTTAGGGGATGCTGGAGCAGTTGAGTTGCAAGTTAATGACCAGCGTTTCGCTAATCTAGGACGCCATGGACAATCTTTAAAAAATATTGTTATTAATAAAGACGGTTTGAAGATTTCTAGATGAACCCCGTTCTTCTTTTATATTTCGATTATTTAAAAGGTGCGGAAACCATTGGGATGAATAAGATAGAAGGAGCGGGGTGAAACAAAAAATAGGGATATTGTCTTTGGGGTGCCCTAGAAATTTGGTGGATTCTGAAGCTTTAGCTGGGCGGCTTAATTTTAAAAATTACACTATTGTCGAAGACGTAACTTGTGCGCAGGTAGTTTTAGTGAATACCTGTGCTTTTATTGAAGAAGCCAAACGTGAATCCATTGATGCAATCCTGGATCTGATTGAATTAAAGAAACAGGGTAAGCTGAAAAAAATAATTGTTTATGGCTGCCTGGCGCAGCGTTATAAAGATTTAGTTAAAGAGTTGCCGGAAGTAGACGCTTTTGTAGGAACACCGGAATTAACTCATGAAAACAAAAGGTTTGCTTTAACCCCCAGGCATTACGCTTATTTAAAGATTTGTGAAGGTTGTATAAATCAGTGCAGTTATTGCGTAATTCCTAAGATTAAGGGTAACTTAACAAGTCTGGATGAAGCAAGTATAATCCGCAGAGTTAAGCGTTTTAACCAGGATAAAATTGCTGAGTTAAATATAATTGGCCAGGATATTACCGGTTTTGGTATGGATGTTTCCGGGAAGGGTCAGTTAACCGGCCTATTGCGAAAAATAGCCAGCAATAGTGTGGATATCGGGTGGATTCGGCTTTTATACCTGAATCCGCGGAGAGTTACCGATGAATTGCTTGAGTTTATAGCAAGTTCAGCCCGGGTATGTAAATATATTGATTTGCCCGTACAGCATATTAATAATCGGATTTTAAAAATTATGTGCCGGGCGATCACTAAGCAGGAAATTATTGCTTTAATCAAAAAAATTAGGAAAGCTATTCCCGGGGTATATTTGCGTACCTCTTTAATCGTAGGTTTTCCGTCTGAAACGGAAAAAGAATTTAAGGAGTTATTGGAATTTATCAAAGAGGCAAAATTTGAAAGGCTGGGTGCTTTTATTTATTCCCGTGAGGAAGGAACTCCCGCGTATAGCTTTAAAGGGCAAATCCCACAACCGCTAAAGCAGGAGAGGTTTGACCGGGTTATGTCAGCGCAACGAAAGATTGCCGCTGACGTAAATGCTAAATTTTTAGGTAAAATTCTGCCGGTTTTAGTCGAAGAAAAGTCTGATGGTGGCTATGCCGGCCGCACACAAGGGGATGCTCCGGAAGTAGACGGAGGGGTATATATTAATACTCAACAGCCTTTGAAATTGGGTAGATTTACACAGGTGAAAATTACAGATACTTTAGAATATGATCTAGTGGGGGAGCCAATATGAATTTAGCCAATCGTTTAACCATGTCGCGGATTTTATTAACCTTTGTATTTATGTTTTTTCTATTTTGTAATGGGCTTTGGCCTAAAGCAATTAGTTTGATCGTTTTTATTTTGGCAGCTTTATCTGATTATTTTGATGGTATGATTGCCCAACGCAGGAATATGGTAACGGATTTTGGCAGGTTAATGGATCCGATTGCGGATAAGATTTTAGTTTTGGCGGCTTTTTCGGCATTTGTGCAGTTACAGCTAATTGACGCCTGGATGTTTGTAATCATCGTTTCCCGGGAAATTTTAATTACTTCCATGCGCCTGTTTGCTTTAAATAAGGGTAAGGTGCTTTCTGCAGCGCGCGCCGGTAAACATAAAACGGTCCTGCAGATGGGAGTGATTCTTACTATTTTAGGTTTTATCCTACTTAAAGAAATTGTACTTAAATATTATACTTGGAATCCTGCTTGGGAAAAAGTATTCCGCCAAGGTATTTTTTACCTGATGCTTTTAACCGTAGGTCTGACTCTTTATTCCGGATTATCATATCTATGGCATAATCGTAAAGTGATTACCCGGCTATGAAACTTAAAAGAGTAGGTGGTTTTTTAGTTAAAGCGGCCAGTTCTGTTTTTTTTGTGGGTTATCTGCCGCTTATACCCGGTACCTTTGGCAGCATTGCCGGGGTTGGTTTATTTTATTTGCTTAAAAACGTAACCACAGTTATCTATTTTTCAGTTATCTTTGTTATAATTATATTGGGGCTGTTTGTTTGCGGTCGGATGGAAAGGCTGTTAAATAAAAAAGACCCGGGGTGTATTGTCATTGATGAAGTAGCGGGTATGCTGATTTCGTTTATTTTTATACCTTATGATTTTAAGTTAATTTTTCTGGGTTTTTTAATTTTTCGTATTTTGGATACGCTTAAGCCTTATCCGGCGGGCAGGCTGCAAAATTGTCACGGTTCGGTTGGAGTGATGGGTGATGATCTAGTTGCTGGAATTTATACTAATATTGTTTTGCAGGTTATTCTTAAACTGAATTTTTAAAAGCCGGATTCATTTAAAATACTATAAGTCGGCCATCCCGGGCCAAGAATACTCTGAAATAGAATAATTCCTCGTATTGTAAATTCCAAATCCATAGCAGGTATTTCATTTTTTAATATTTTAAGTTCGTTTTCAAGTTTTGCAGCGATTATCGAGTGTTTTATGCGGCCAAGGGTAATATGGATTTGGAAGGGGTGTTTTTCTTTGGCAAAACCGATTTTAAACAGCTTGGTTTCAAGCTGGTCGACTAGTTGTTTTAACTGTTCCGGCAGTTGATCAGCGCCGATCCAGATTACTTTGGCTTGCCGTAAATCCGGGAATACGCCAGGAATTTCTAATTTAATTTTACAGGGGGATGCGGTTTTAGCTATTTCTGCGATTGCCTGTTGGATTAATTGGCATTGTTCTAAAGAAATATCACCTAGAAATTTTAAAGAAAGATGCAGGTTATCCGGCTTAACCCAACTGATTTTAGGCAAAACGGTTTTTAGCCGACTCTGGATTTTAGCCAGAGAAGTTTTAATGTTTGACGAAAGATCTATTGCGATAAATGCGCGCATAGTAAACGCAATGCACTTAGAGTTGTTTTTGTGCGGATGCTTTGGCGGCTGCCACTAAAATTAAACTTCCGGCAAATATTTTTGTTTTTTACGGATAGGCAGATATAAATAGTGCCGACTGGCTTGGTGGGTGTAGCTCTTGAAGGGCCTGCCCCGTTAGAAGTCCCGCGGCGCGGGGCGCCACTTCTAACGGGGCCAGCGATCCCGGTAATGCTAAGGCCAAAATCGGCACGAACTTTTTTGCGGATATTCTGCGCCATTAAAACTGCCACCGGTTGAGAAACTGCTCCATATTTGGCGATTATTTTTGCCGGGACATCCAAGATTATTTCTTTAGCTTTATTGCTGTAAGTAACTGCGCCTAAAAGAAAGTAATCTGAAGCACCGGGAAGGCTGGTTAAAAGGTTAGAAAGTTGGCCTCCAGTACAAGATTCGGCAACTGCGATAGTTTTTTTATGGTTGATAAGCCGGTTATGAATTTGTTTGGTTATTCTTTTAAACATAATTGGTATTATAGCTGTTTTTAAATATATTGACAAGTTGAGTTTATCTGCTAAACTATAAACAATTAATCTTTAGGGCAAGGTGAAATTCCTTACCGGCGGTTTAGCCCGCGAGTCAGCCATAAATTAAGTGGCAGACAGATCTGGTGAAATTCCAGGGCCGATGGTAAAGTCCAGATGGAAGAAGATTTCCGCCATAATTCATGGCGGACCCGCCAAGAAGTGTGGCGGGAAAGAACAATAACCCAAAGATTTGCTTTGGGTTTTTTATTTATAGGTTAATCCCATCTCGTAACATGCGACAAAATTTTGATTAAATTTTGTCGCACTCGATGGGATAAATTCACGCATTAACTTACTCACACTAGCGTGTTCGTAAGTTAAGCGCTCATTTATGTTCAATACTATTCCAGAAATTTTAGAAGATTTAAAAGCCGGATTAATGGTGATTGTCGTTGACGATGAAGATCGTGAAAACGAAGGCGATTTGGTAATGGCAGCATCCAGTGTCAAATCCGCTGACATTAATTTTATGGCTAAATTCGGCCGGGGATTGATTTGTGTCCCTATGGAGGAGGAGAGGCTGCGTTTTCTAGAGCTTGATCCTATGTTGAAGAATACTTTGCAGGCCACCAAAGAAGATCCTTTTAAGACCGCCTGGATGATTTCTGTGGATGCTGCTAAAGGGATTAGCACAGGTATCTCTGCTACGGACCGGGCCAAGACAATTGAAGTTTTAATTAATGTTCAAAGCAAACCCGAAGATTTAGTGCGTCCCGGGCATATTTTTCCTTTGCGTAGCCGCCGTGGTGGAGTTTTAGTTAGGGCCGGCCATACTGAGGCCAGCCTGGATTTAATGCGCTTGGCTGGACTTTATCCGACAGGGGTAATTTGTGAAATTATGAATGATGACGGTAGTATGGCGCGCATGCCGCAACTTTTGGAGTTTGCGCATAAACATGCTTTAAAGATTTGTACGATTGCCAGTCTTATTGAATACCGCCGCCGGCGTGAAAAATTAGTCGAAGCGGTGGTTGAGACTAAGCTACCTACAAAGTTTGGTGAATTTAAATTAATTGTTTATCGTGATAAAACTAATAATCAGACGCATATTGTTCTAAGTATGGGGAGTTGGTTAGATGAATCTGTATTAGTGCGGGTGCATTCGGAATGTTTGACCGGTGATGTTTTTGGTTCGTTGCGCTGTGACTGTGGAAAACAGCTGGAGAAGGCAATGCAAATGATTGCCCAGGAGAAAAAAGGCGTGGTGCTTTACATGAATCAAGAAGGCCGGGGTATTGGATTAGTGGAAAAATTGCGCGCGTATAACCTACAGGATAGTGGTATGGATACGGTAGAGGCTAATGAGGCGTTGGGACATAAGGCAGATTTACGCGATTACGGTATCGGCGCTCAGATTCTTGTGGATCTGGGAATTAAGCAGATTAGGCTGTTAACGAATAATCCGCGTAAGATTGTTGGGTTAGAGGGCTATGGCCTGGGGGTTACGCAGCGGGTGCCTTTAGAGATTGAGCCTAATGCGGAAAATTATAAGTATCTTAAAACAAAAAAAGAGAAGATGGGGCATCATCTAGATCTTTAAAATAGGAAGCAGGAATGAATTTAAACACTAAATCCGAAACCCGAAATTCTAAACAAACTCGAAATCCCAAACTCGAAACCAAAGCATTGCTTTTAGGATTTCTGATTTCGGATTTGTTTAGGATTTAGAGTTTAGGATTTCGGGTTTATATATTTAGGGTTTACTCATAATTAATAATAACAAACAGGGAGGAAGTTATGGTAAAGGTTATTGAAGGTAAGTTGTTAGCAAAGGGGATGAGTTTTGGTTTGGTGGCTTCGCGGTTTAATGATTTTATGACTAAAGAATTAGTCAGCGGTTGTATTGATACTTTGGTCAGACATGGCGCGGAGGATAAAGATATTACGGTGGTTTGGGTTCCGGGAGCTTTTGAGATTCCGCTGGTGGCTCAGAAAATGGCCAAAGATAAATCATTTAACGCCCTAATTTGTTTAGGCACGGTTATTCGCGGGGCAACTCCGCATTTTGATTACATTGCTGCCGAAGTGGCTAAGGGGGTCGCTAAAGTTTCTTTGGATAGCGGTTTACCGGTTGTTTTCGGTGTAATTACTGCTGATAGCATCGAGCAGGCAGTTGAACGTGCAGGTTCTAAGGATGGCAATAAAGGTAAGGATGCTGCTCTTTCGGCTATTGAAATGGTTAGTTTAACCGGACAATTAAAATAACTTATGAGAAAAAGAACTAAAGCACGTGAATATGTATTACAAATGCTCTACCAGGTTGATATTACTCAGGGGCATTGGCAGGAAGTATTAGAAAATTTTTGCGCCTGCCCTGACCGTCAAGATTTATCCGGCGAGCTAAAAGATTTTTCCGCTGAATTATTAGGTGGCGTGGTTGAGCATTTGCAGGAAATTGATAAAAAGATCAGTAAATATGCTGCAAATTGGCAGCTGGAGCGTATGGCATTTGTCGATCGTAATATTATGCGCTTGGGTTGTTTTGAACTTTTGTTCCGTGCAGATATTCCACCTAAAGTCGCGATTAACGAAGCAGTAGAGTTAGCTAAGAAATATTCGGGCCTGGAATCTGGCAAATTTGTTAATGCTATCCTGGATCAAATAAAGATTGAAAAAGAAAAGTGAAATACGCTGATTTGCATGTGCATACCTGCTGTAGTGATGGTACATATACTCCCGCGCAGTTAGTTAAAGAGGCAATTGCCCGCGATATTTCTGCGTTAGCTATCGTTGACCATGACACGACTGAAGCGATTGCAGAGGCATTAGCGCAAGCTCAAGGTACAGATCTAGAAATAATTCCGGGGATTGAGTTAACTGCCCAATATGAGAATCAGGAGATTCATATACTCGGGTATTTTTTGGATTTTCAAAATAAAGAGCTGCTTG
>JAPLLZ010000030.1 GCA_026387265.1 Candidatus Omnitrophota bacterium | reverse complement strand
AAACACATAAATCCCCATTGAACCAAAAATCTTATCCGGCTTTCCGGGGATAGTCTTAGGGTCAACCGGCTTTTCCTGAAAACCAGTAACCCGGCCTAAAGTATCTGTCTCTATCACCCCTAAATGTTTAGATTTAAATTTATCAATCTCTACCACTCCCACGGTCAGGTCTGCATTCTGCTCGCGGTGCACATCAATCATAGAATAATAATTCATTTTATAAATATGGTCACCGGCTAGAATCAAAACTTCATCCGGACGGTCCATTTCTAAAGTATAAAGATTCTGATAAATCGCATCCGCCGTACCCATATACCAGGAATCTCCAATCCTCTGCTGCGCAGGAAGCAACTCAATAAACTGCCCAAGTTCGGAAGGAAGAAAATTCCAGCCTAAACGAATATGCCTTTGCAAAGAAGCGGATTTATACTGAGTCAAAATATAAATCTTGCGCATTCCTGAATTGATGCAATTGCTTAAAGTAAAGTCGATAATCCGGTAAATACCGCCAAAGGGAACTGCCGGTTTAGTGCGGTCTTTAGTTAAAGGCAACAGGCGTTCACCTTTGCCACCGGCCATAATAAAGGTTAAAACCTTACGCATCATTGTAAAAATGCTCCTGTTATGCCATGGCGAATCATCATTACCGCAATGGCGGCTAATAATATATACATTATTTTAGAGAATGCCCGCGTACCATGAGAACCAACAACTCTCATTATCGTATCAGCCTTAATCAAAGTAATCCAGACAAAAATCATATTTGATACTACCGCCACCAAAGTTGCCACAGTACCATAGCTATTCATTATCATTAAGGTAGTGGTTAAAACTGCCGGTCCGGTAATTAGCGGAGTACCTAAAGGAAATACACCCATATCCTTATCTTGGCAGCTAGTTAATGCGCTTTTCTGGGCACCGGGCAACAAAAGCCGCACGGCAATCACAAATAAAAGCACGCCACCGGCAATCTGAAAATCAGAAATCGTAACGCCCAACAAAGAAAATACCCATCTACCAACAAACATAAAAATAATCGCTACAGCGGTTGCGGTAACCACTGCATCGCGCACAATCTTCTTTCTTGCCGGCTTAGTTGAATGCTCAACCAAAGACAGAAAGATAGGAATATTGGCAATCGCATCCACAGCCACAAACAGCGCAACAAAGCTAAGTATATAAGGCTTAAGCATTTCCATCATGATTAATTATTATATAGAATAGCCCGCAAAATGGCAATAGATAATTTGAACACTTTAAATCAAAGGGGACAGTTCTCTTGAGCTGATTTTAGGATAAGAGAACCGTCCCTTTTCTTTGACCTATTCTATCTTATTAATAAGCAACAGACAAAGAAAACTGGTTAACGCCGATAAAATAATCAACCACTTTAATCCAACAAGCGGAAGCAAAAAAGCTCCAGATAAATTACCAGTTACCCCGGCTAAATTATTTATGCTGCACAAAAAAGCAAATGAGGTTGCTTCTAGCCCGCTAACTGAGTGGCGCGCCATAAAATCCATAACCATGAGAAATATAAACATCCCCAGAAAGCTATAGGCCACATCATAAACTACCGCGCTTACCGGAGTATAATACAAATAACTTAAAGTAGTCAATCCGCCTAAGAATACCGAATAATACAACCATTTCTTAATATTTATCTTCTGACTAAATTTATAATAAAGCAGAGCTCCGATGATTCCAAACACTGTACTCAACGTAGATATTACGCCAATCCACATTTTCCCCCACTTAAAACTATCACGCTGAATATACAGTAGTGGTGTACCAAAAGAAGGTGCATATTTATATAAAAATATAAATAACCCGATAATCAAAATTTGCTTATTACTAAAAAGTATTTTTAAGTCTGCAAATAAAGTTGACTGCCTCTTTTCTAATGTTTCTTCCTGATACAAATATGTTGGCAAACCTACCAACAAATAAACTGGTATCAAACAAAGAAAACCTGTTTGGTAACCCCATCGCTGAGCAATAAAGGCTCCGCCTAACCCGGTAAATAATCCGGCAATCAAAAGAGATATCCATTGAATACTTTGAATCTTACCGGTAGCCTGATATTTCTTGCCTTCCACACACATAATTCCATCAGTTGCTACATCACGAAAAGCCGCACTGCCAGAGCTAACTATCAACAAAGCTACCAAAATAAGAAGCGGGATCTGCAGTAACCCCAGAAATAAAACAAAGGTTATATCTAAAGCTAATGAAATAAAGATCCATACCCGCTTACTAAATAAACTATCCACTAAATAACCAATCAAAGGCTTAATCAGCCAGGCAAAAGCAGTCAAACTGCCGATAAGCATAATTTTTTCAGCGGAAAAATTAAGCGTTTCTTTAAGATAATAAAATAAACTTTGCGCCGGCAACCCTTCGATGCCTTGCGTAAAATAAACTGCGCTACTTAAAGCAAACACCCAAAAAAGTTTTTTATTTTTCATATTAAAAAATAAAGGGGACGGTTCTCTTATTCTAAAACTAGCTTAAGAGAACCGTCCCCTTTGATTTAAATTAAAAATTATTACTGAGCTTTTGCTGCATCAGTACTTACTTTGTCCGCTTTTTCTGCCGGGACAGCAGCAACAGCCTGATCCTTAACTGTTTCGGCTTTAACTGGCTCAACTTTAGCGGCAGCTTTAGTAGTTGCAGGAGAAATATCGCGCATTAATGATTTGCTCTGTTTGACCGATAAAACCGCCAAAGCCAAACAAGTTATAAAAAAAACTATCGACATAATTGTAGTCGTACGGGTCAAAAAAACGCTGGTCTTCGTCCCGAACATCGACTCAACCCCGGCGAAGCTGACTAACCCCGCACCACGGCCACGCTGAATCAAAACCAAAACGATTAAAACTACACAAGCAGTTACATGGATTACTATTAATAATGTCGTCATTTCTTAACCTCGCTGGCTTGAATAACAATTGCGCTAAAACTTTCCACCTTTAAACTGGCGCCCCCTACAAGAGCTCCGTCAACATCAGACTTACTGATTAACTCTATAATATTTTCAGGCTTAACACTTCCGCCATATTGAATCCTAATACTATCGGCAGTTTCCTGGTTATACATTTTGCGTAATAAATCACGTATATACTTATGTACTTCCTGGGTCTGATCCGGAGTGGCGGTTTTACCCGTCCCAATCGCCCAAACCGGCTCATAAGCAATCACGGTTTTTAATAAATCATCTGCACTGATATCTTGCAGGCTCCCTTTAATATGATCCTGAATAACTTTAAACGTATTATTTGACTCTCTTTCCTGTAAATTTTCCCCAACACAGATAATTGGAGTCAATCCATGCTTTAAACTAGCCTTGATTTTTTTATTTACTGTTTCATTAGTTTCACCAAAAAATTGCCTGCGCTCGGAGTGCCCGATAATCACATATTGGCAGCCTGAGTCTTTGAGCATTACCGGAGAAATCTCTCCGGTAAAAGCACCTTCATCCTGCCAATAAACATCCTGCGCGCCTAAACCGATATCCGTTTCGTTTAACACCTCCGCTACTTCACTTAAAGCAGTAAATACCGGGCATAACACTACATCTACACTAGCAAAATCTAATTTAAAAAATTCGCGCTTTAAGCCATTAGCTAGATCAATAGCCTCATTGATTGTTTTATACATCTTCCAATTTCCAGCAATAATTGATTTTCTCATCCTCTTAATTTATCCTCATTTTGTTCACATCTACTCAGGATGACCCCTAAGCAAAGTTTAACGGGTTATTTATCAGTAAGCGCAGCAATCCCGGGTAAATTTTTCCCCTCTAAAAACTCCAGGCTTGCCCCTCCTCCGGTTGAGATATGCGACATCTTATCTTCCAATTTAAACTTAGCAATTGCTGCCGCTGTATCCCCTCCACCAATTATCGAAGTAGTCCTCAAAGAGCCAATAAAATTAGCTACCTCATGCGTTCCCCGGCTAAAAGGATCCATCTCAAAAATCCCTAACGGACCATTCCAAACAATAGTTTTAGCGGTTTTTAATTTCTCCTCAAATAATTTAATCGTTTTAGGCCCGATATCCACAGCAATTTTACCATCAGGTATCTGATCAACTATTTGCCCCTGAGCATTAACATCTACGCTATCCACAACTAAATGATCAACTGGCAGCAAGATCTCTTTTTTCAAGGTTTTTGCTTTTTCCAGGATAGACTTAGCTAATTCCAGTTTTTCTTTCTCCAGCTTGGAATTACCAATTGGCTCACCTTGTGCTTTTAAAAAAGTATAAGCCATACCACCACCGATAATCACCGCGTCGCATTTAGGAAGTAAATTTTCAATCATGCCTATTTTATCAGAAACTTTTGCTCCGCCTAAAATTACCATAAAAGGCTTAACCGGATTACTCACTGCCCCTCCGATATATTTAATCTCTTTCTCCAGAAGAAACCCCGCGGCTGATTTTAGAAAATGAGTAACCCCTTCCGTAGAAGCATGCGCCCGGTGGGCTGTACCAAAAGCATCATTAACAAAAATATCTGCTAAGCTTGCTAACTTTTTAGCAAAATTCGCTTCGTTAGCTTCCTCTTCAGCATGGTAACGCAAATTCTCCAACAAAATCACCTTTTCTTTTGATTTATCGATTTCCGGCTTAATATCATCGCCGACGCACTCATTAAGAAATAATACCTCCTGCCCCAGAAGCTCTTGCAAACGCACGCTTACCGGTTTAAGGCTGTATTTAGCCACGACTTTACCATCCGGACGCCCCAGATGACTCATGATCACCAATTTCTTAGCCCCTTGCTCTAAAATATATTTTAAAGTAGGCAGCGTGGCACGAATACGCGTATCGTCAGTAATACTAAGGCTAGCATCCTGAGGCACATTAAAATCTGCCCGCACTAATACCGTTTTATTTTTTAAATCGATATCTTTTAAGGTTAATTTTGCCATCGTTTTTATAGCCCCTGCTTAACAATATACTCGCACAGATCGACTACGCGATTAGAATAACCCCATTCATTGTCATACCAGGAAAGTACCTTGACAAAATCATCCTGAATAACCTTAGTAAGTTTAGCATCAAGAATTGAACTTAATTGGCAGTGGTTAAAATCTATCGAAACCACCGGATCCTCAGTATATCCAAGTATGCCTTTCATTTTTCCTTCCGCAGCGGATTTAAAAGCGGCATTCAATTCTTCGGCCGTTGCTTTTTTAGCCAAAGTTACGGTTAAATCCACAATCGATACATTCGGAGTAGGAACACGAATAGCAAAACCGTCGAGCTTTCCTTTTAATTCCGGAATAACCAACGATATCGCTTTAGCGGCACCGGTAGATGTAGGGATCATGGAAACTGCCGCAGCACGTGAGCGGCGTAAATCAGAATGCACCATGTCTTGTAACTTTTGGTCATTAGTATAAGAGTGGATTGTTGTCATTAAACCTTTCACAATCCCCCAATTATCCTGCATTACTTTAGCTACAGGCGCCAAACAATTGGTCGTGCAAGAAGCATTGGAAATTACATGGTGATTTTTAGGGTCATACTTTGATTCATTCACGCCTAAGACGATAGTAATATCTTCACCTTCAGCCGGAGCAGAAATAATAACTTTCTTAGCACCACCCTTGGTAATATGATTTTCTGCGCCTTTAACTTCCTTACCTTTTTTATTTACACCATCTTTTTTAATCGTAAATAATCCCGTAGACTCCACCACGATCTCTACCCCTAAATCCTTCCAGGGAAGCTCAGCGGGATCTCTTTTACTGAGAACCTTAATCGCTTTACCGTTAACCGAAATTACATCATCAGCAGTAGCTTTAACCTCACCGTTAAAACGTCCGTGCACAGAATCATATTTAAAAAGATAAGCATTGCTTTTGGCATCGGTCAAATCATTGATTGCCACCAGCTCTATATCTTTACTATTTTTCTCTAAAATTGCCCGGGCGACTAAACGACCTATCCTACCAAAACCATTGATTCCTACTTTTACTGCCATCTTGAGCTCCTTTTGTTTTTGTTGAACGAAATCCCGTGAGTGCGTCAAAATAATTAAATTCTCCGAAAGAAAATAAGAAAATTTTGACGCGGTTACGAAACGGGATTACTCCTCCTCTTAATTAATAATATGTTTTGTTTATGTTTAGCTACTATATTCTACTTGCTTAATATTTTATTTATTAGTCTTTTACGGCTTTTAAATATTGCGCGGCTAATTCAGGAGAGGTTGGATCTAGGTAAAAACCGGTCCCCCACTCAAAACCTGCAACTTGTGTTAACTTAGGCATAATTTCAAGATGCCAATGGTAATACTCTACGCCGACTTCGCCATTAATAGGCGCAGAATGAATTATATAATTATATGACAAATTTACAAATACTTTTTTTAGTTTTGATAGGGTGTCCTTTAAAATCTGTGCCAGGGCTGCAGTCTCTTCCGCAGAGATGTGATAAAAATAACCGCTATGTTGCCTAGGCATAATCATAATCTCAAACGGAAAACGGGAAACAAACGGGCAAAAAGATATAAAATACTTATTTTCTAAAATAATTCTTTCTTTATCCGCAATCTCCTGACGAATAATATCACAGTAGATGCAACGCTCCCGGTAATTATAATAAGCTTGCGCTCCATGGATCTCCTCCAGCGCATTTTTGGGTACCATTGGTAAAGCCACCAATTGCGTATGCGGATGCTCTAAGGAAGCGCCGGCGGCTGATCCATAATTACGGAAAACCATAATATATTTAAAGCGGCTATCTTTTATTAAATCCGCTGTGCGCATACAACACATCTTCAGATAACTTTCAATTTCCTGAGGTAAAAGGTCTGAAATATCTTTATTATGGTAAGGGCTTTCAATTAAAACTTCATGCGCCCCTATTCCGTTAGACATATCAGAATTTATTTGCCACCACGCGTACCTGCCAACCAGGAGTATTAACCGCTGTACTCGGATCGCGAAAACAACTTATCTCAGGCGGAGTCATAAATTCATTACCATAACAAAACGGGCATAACCCTCCACCCGGAATATACTGCTCATACTTAAAATCGCCCGGCTTCTTCGGGTGATCCGTATCTACAATCACCCAACGGCCAACCACCGGATCCCTTCTTAATTCACCCATTAAATCTTTACCTCTCTTAAAAACTTAGCTGTCTCTTCAGGCGGGAGCGGACAAATATAAAAACCCGTACCCCACTCAAAACCCGCCACCTTAGTTAAACGCGGCATAATTTCAATATGCCAGTGATAATCCTGGTCAATCGTCTTCCAGTAGCCCATTTTCTGCCTGCGGAAAGGCGCAGTATGAATAATGTAATTATAATCAGGGTCATTCAACCCGATTTTTAACTTTAAAAGCACGGCTTTAAGCACCCGGGCTAGATTTCTTCTAGATTCCCCATCCATACAGGTATAATCGCAACAATGCTTCTTAGGTAGAATCCAGGTCTCAAAAGGAAACCGCGCAGCAAACGGGCTAACCGCAACAAAACCATCAAAATCTAAAATCACGCGTTCTTTTTGCGCTAACTCCTGCTTGATTAAATCACAAAATACGCAACGCTCATGATACTCATAATAAAGCCGCGCGCCGGCCAACTCCTCTTTTACCCGCTTAGGATTAACCGGCGTAGCAATCAACTGGCTGCGCGCATGCCTGATTCCTGTGCTACCTGAACCCTTGCCGTAATTTTTAAATACTAAAACATATTTTAAGCGCGTATCTTTTTCTAAATCCGTTATCCGATCAGAATAACAATTGAGTACCCGGGTAATCTGCTCTTCGCTTAAATCCGCCATATTAGCGATGTGCTGATTAGTCTCAATGACAATCTCATGCGCACCCACGCCATTCATTACATCATAAACGCCGTTTCCGCGACGATCCAGGTCACCCTCAACTCTTAAAAAAGGAGAAATACTCGGAATAACACGTAGATCCCACCCCGGTTCGTTACGTGTAGAATTACGCGGGCGGATAGCATAAATCTCAGGAGGGGTTTTACCTTCCCTTCCTTCACAAAACGGACAAGCCGACAAATCCTCCTGGTCTTTAATATGACCGACAAATTGATCAGGGCGGCGTGCTCGCTCAGTGGCAATAATTACCCATCTACCTATAATCGGATCTTTTCTTAATTCTGGCATAGGAAATGATTATAACAGAACTCTCAAAAGTTGCAACAGTTTTATAGCCTCCTTAATTGCGAGGAGGGTACAGACCGACAAAATAACCAGCAGTTATTTATCTTTGCCCAAAATTTCGCCTACAATAAGCTTATGCCCAATAACAAAATTTTGTGCTGACATACGCTTTCCCGCTTCCAGCTGCAGTTCTTTAATTTCTAAAAAACCTCTGGAACATGCCACAATAATACCATGCTTATCTGCCCTGATTATCTGTCCGGCAGCCGGTTTCTGCCCGGGGAATATCGGCAAAACTTCTGCCTGAAATATCTTAAGTAACTTACGGCGATAGCTGGTAAACGCACCCGGCCAAGGCACTACCCCTTTTATCTGATTATGGATATTCACCGCGGGAGTATCCCAATCAATTAAACCAATCTCTTTTTTCATTTTTGGGGCATAAACCACTTTCTCTTCATCTTGATCCAATAAACGATAATTACGGCTATCAATAATAGCCAACGCCTCCATTAAAAGCCCGGATCCGCAAAGGCTTAACTTTTCCTCCAGACTGATTGCGGTATCCTTATCTTCAATTTTAACTTCTTTTTGTATAATTATCGGGCCGGAATCCATTTTCCGGGTTACATACATTATAGTCACCCCGGTTTTCTTATCACCATTAATTATCGACCAGTTAATCGGAGCTGCTCCCCGATAGCGCGGCAGAAGCGAAGCATGAATATTCACCGGCATAATCTTAGGGATATCCAAAATCTCCTGGGATAATATCTGGCCATAAGCGGCAATTACGAAAATATCTACATCCAGTTTTTTTAAAAAATTTGCGCTCTCTATATTATTAATATTCTCCGGCTGGAAAATGTTAAGCCCGCAGGAAAGAGCCGTATTTTTAACATCCGTAGCTGCTAACTGCAGGTGCCTTCCTTTTTGTTTATCCGGCTGAGTTACCACACAGACTAATTCATGCTGGCTTTTGATCAAAGCCTTCAGCGCTAGAACTCCAAAATGTGCACTTCCGAAAAATATTATCTTCATATCAATTCCTATAAACTCTAAACACTAAACTCTAAATCCTAAACAAAACCTAAATCCAAAACTCAAATTTCTAAAACCAATGTTTTGAACTTTGAATTTATAGTTTCGAGTTTGTTTAGAGTTTAGGATTTCGTGTTTAGAGTTTAATGCTTTCTAAACCGGATCTACATCTACAGTCACTATTATACCTGAATAATGCCCATCTTTTAAGTGTAATTTTATAAAACGGTTTGCCCTCTCCACATTCGGGGTACGCATCAATATCTGATAATAAAAATTACCTCGCAGCTTAGCCGGCTGCCCCGGATTAAGAGAAAGCAGTTTTAAGCTGTTAGTTTTTATTTCACTTAGTCTTTGAAATAAACTCTGGGCAGATTTTTTAACTTTATCCAAATCCCTTCCCCGCATTTTTAGCAGAATCATGTGACTAAAAGGAACAAAGTTCATCTGCCTACGCTGCTTAAGCTCTTCTTTTAAAAAAAGTTGCGGGTCATTCTTAATCAAAGCCTGGAAACAATGATGGCCGGAATTAGAGCTCTGAATAATCACCTTTTTAGAAGTCAGATTAATAATACCGGAAAGCATAAAGAAAGTCTTTTCTGCTGCACGATAATCCACCCGGTTAAGCGAATCATCAATTACCATTACTCCAATCAAATCAAAGTTTAGCTCTTGTTGACTAAATACTGCGCCAGTGGCCACAACAATATCCTGGCCGATACGCGCCTGCGGAAAAATCCTAGCCAATTCACTTTCTACTTTTTCCGTACCTAGACCAAAATATTTAATATACCCGGCGCTACAGTTCGGGCAGATCTTAGGTAACGGCATTTTAAAATTACAATGGTGGCATTTTAATTCATTACCATCGAAATGCAATACCAAATTAATATTGCAACGCGGGCATTTTAAAGCTACGCCGCAGTTATGACAGGCAACCGTGGTCGCAAAACCTTTACGATTAATCACTAACAAAATTTTACCTTTTTCAAGCAGAGCGATTTGTATCGCATCAACCAAAAACTTAGAAAACATAGAACGGTTTTTTCTTTCCGCATAGGCTAACCGGCGCACATCAATAACCTTAACCTGAGGATAAGTAAGTTTCGCAGGAATAACTTCCAGGTCTAATTTATCTTTCTGTAAAGAATAGTAGCTTTCCAGGGACAAACAATGACTGCCCAAAACCACCTTTGCCCCCTGAATCTGCGCACGCATCAAGGCAACTTCCCGGGCATGATAATGCGGAACCTGTTCCTGTTTATATACCTGATCATCCTCTTGATCGATAATTATTAATCCCAGATTATTAACCGGAGAAAAGATACCTGAACGCGTCCCCACCACCACACAGTTATCTGCCTGCTTAATCTTACTCCAAACTTCTGCTTCATCGGGCTGTTTACGGTAAGCAATAAAAACTCCTACCCCTAAACTATCCCGGACAGCTTCTTCTACTTTTTTCACCATTACAATATTGCTGCATAAAAAAATTACTGACTTTTTTTCCACTAGGGATTTTTTAATTTCTCTCAGGTAAACCGGCATCCGGTCAAAACCCTGGACAAAAAGCGAACGGGGACAATCATCCTGAGGCAACACCGAATCCGAAGAAACCAAATCAACCTTGCTACCTTTTCTCAATTCATCCGGAAGCGCAGCATCAATCGCCTCCCCCCAAGAACAACAATAGTATTGCGCTAATCTTTTAGTTAATAAAAGCAGCGATTCATTCAAAACCGGATAAGTATCAATAACCGAAAGGATCTCTTTGACTTGCTTAATTTTAGTTTTATTATTTAATTCTACTACGTAGGCAACTACTTTTTTGTTGCGGAAATTTACCCAAACCCTTACTCCAATATTAATTTTGCTTTCTAAATCCACGGACACAAGATAGTCAAACGGGCCTTCAATTGGTAAACCTAATACCACATTAGCGTATAACACTAGCCAGCTCCTTACACGCAAACGGCTTTTGTACTTCCCTAATCTTCTGCCTTAACTCTAAAATTTTTTGAGGATTATTTTTTAGATCCAAAACAAAATTTCTAATTTCTTCGATGTTTTTAGGAGTTATCCCAATACCATATTCTGACAATGCTTTTACATTGGCTGTTTCCTGTCCCGGTATAGCGCTAATAAACACAACCGGAAGTTCCATAATTAACACCTCGGTAATTGTTGAACCGCCTGGCTTAGTGATAATTACTTGAGATGCAGCCATTAATTCTTCAGTGTTGGAAATAAAACCAAACACTTTAACGTTCTCTAGGTTCTTTTTAAGTAACTTGTTATAAAGCTTCTTATTACCGGCGCAAACCACTAAAACCTGACAATCCTTATGTAAAGCCTCCACAATTTCTTCTAGCGGCCCTAAACCAAAAGAACCGGTCATTAACAAAACAGTAAACTGCTTATGGTCGATTCCGATTTTATGACAAACCACTCTGCGGTCAAAATGCCTTAAAAACTTTGGGTCAAAAGGTAACCCCAAAACACTAATTTTCCCGGCATCTACCCCTTCCATTACTAATCTTTGCTTTGTAAAATCCGACGCCACCACATACAGATCCGTTCCGGCAGAAATCCAAAAAGGGTGTACACCATAATCCGTAATCACTGTGATTAATTTTGAGTTTATCTTATGTTTCTTTTTTAGGCCCGCCGCTAACTCAGAAGGAAGAAAATGGGTAGAAACAATTACATCGGGATTCTCGTGAACAAAATAATGAACTAGCCTTTGTGAATTAATACAATTAATTAAGCGTGCCAGAAACCGGCTAATCGGCCGCAGAAATTTAAAATCTGTGACTAAAAAAGCCCAATGCCATATTCTCGTAGCATAATGAACTAAAAACGAATAGCCTTTAGTATAATCAAATTTGAACAGAGCATTAGTCTTATCCAGAGCGTCTAAAAGCACTAAATCCAACTCGGGGGAGTTTTCTTTTAAATAATTATATATTGCTTCTGCCGCTCGGCGGTGCCCAGCCCCGGCTGAAGCATGAACAATCAGTACTTTCATTTAGTTAAAAATTTTGCGGCTGCAAGGAGATCCTTAAATACAAAATCCGGCTTGGTTTCCCAGTTTTTCTGATTAGCTAGTTTTTCTTTGCCGCTTAATACCAATATAGACTTACATCCGGATGCCTGCGCAGTAAATACATCACGTATTGTATCGCCAATAAAATAAGCAGCCTTTAAATTAAAACCAGAATCATGCGCCGCCTTTTTCAATAATCCTGGTTTTGGTTTACGGCAGGAACAATCCGCCTCTTTACGATGAGTACAATAATAAACCTGATTGATCAAACCACCTTCTTTTTCGATACTAGTAAGCATTTTAGCCGTTATAAGATCAAGGGTTTTTTGGCTGTAAGTACCTTTACCTACCCCTGCCTGATTAGAAGCAACAAATACTTTACACCCCGACTTGCTCAACAAAGCAATTGCTTTTTTAGCGTTTGGCAAAAATCTAAACTTCCTGAGTGAAGTTACATATAACTTATCCCCGGGGTATTTATTAATTACTCCATCTCGATCTAAAAATACAATTTTCATAGCAGTAAATCGATTATGTTATTTAGTAGAGACGCAAAATTTTGCGTCTCTACATTATCCTTTTACTTGCCACCAGATGATCTTTGCATCTCCCGAAACTTAGCATAACTTAATATCTGATACAACGTATCGAAAAATGAAATAATAAACCCGTACATCCCATCTTTATACGCCTTCTTCCTAAGATACCTTCTAAAAAAACGATCCACCGCTCTCCAGGTAGCCCACAACAAAGTCATTTTACGTCCGGTTTCAATCCACTTTTGCGCTTCTAAGGTTGACTGACGGTTAACGCTATTTAAGAAATGCTCTAAATCCGGATATCCCCGATGAATAATATCAGATTTTAAATGCCCGCAAGCTCCGTCAATAAACGCCCGCGGATGCACTTGTGCCTCTTCATACTTAAATTTATCTTTCTTAAAAAGCCGCACTTTAGAAGCCGGATACCAACCACCGTAGCGCACCCAATAATTACTGATAAAATTACGCAGCGGAATATCATAAGCCACAAATTCTGTAGATTCAATCGCCTGCTGGATCTCGATTTTTAACCCCGGAGTAACTACCTCATCCGCGTCTAAACTTAAAACCCATTGATTTTGCGCCTGAGCATACCCCCAATTCCGGTGTTTACCCTCAATATCCATTTTGCGGAAAAAAAGCTTAACATTATACTTCTTTACAATTTCTATCGTCTTATCCGTACTCTCATCATCTACTACAATAACTTCATCCGCCCATTTCACTGACTCCAGGCAATCGGCAATACAAGACTCTTCATTTTTTGTTAAAATCATCACTGATAATTTAGCCATGGATAAACTCCTTCACAGTTTGAATAATATAATCCTTTTCTTCCTTAGTTAACTCCGGATAAATAGGTAAAGTAAAGGTTTGCTTGGCTGCCTTCTCTGCTTGCGGAAAATCGCCAGCCTTATATCCTAAATATTTGAAACACTTCTGCAAATGCAAAGGGACAGGATAAAACACCCGGGAATCTATTCCTTTTTCCTGCAGATAATTCATAAACAGCTTATTAGAAACTGAAGTCCTAAGCACATACTGATGATAAATATGCGTAGAATAAACAGGGACAACCGGCAGCTTAACATTTAACCCCGCTAAATTCTTATTATAATATTGCGCAACCTCCTGCCGGGAACTATTCCAAAGATCCAGATATCTTAACTTAATATCCAGCACTACCGCTTGAATAGTGTCCATGCGATTGTTGCGACCCAAAACCGTATGATAATATTTATCCTTATTCCCCTGATTACGTAAAACTCTGAGTTTTTCAGCCAGTGTTTTATTATTCGTTAAAATTAATCCTGCATCGCCAAATGCACCTAAATTTTTGCCTGGATAAAAACTCACTGCCCCGCAATCACCCAGCGTGCCGGCTTTCTTACCCTTATACTCTGCACCAAAAGCCTGCGCTGTATCCTCGACAACTTTAATCTTATGCTTACGCGCCAACCTTAACACTCCATCCATATCGGCGCAAGCCCCGTAAAGATGAACTGGGATAATCGCCTTAATCTTAAACTTGTTCTTTTTAGCTAATACTGTTTCTATACTTTTAAGCGAAATATTATACGTATCTTCATCAATATCCGCAAAAACCGGACGCGCACCAATATTTGCTGCAGCACCTGCGGTGGCATAATAAGTAAATGCCGGGCAAATTACCCCATCATTCGGCTCAATACCTAATGCCAACAAACTTAAGCTTATGGCATCAGTACCATTGGAAACTCCAATAGCATATTGCGCTCCGGAATATTCAACAACATGCCGCTCAAACTTATCCACCCCAGATCCCAATATAAAACTGGTATTATCAATTACTTCTTTTATCCCGGCATCTAGCTCCTGACGTAAAGGCTCAATTTGCTTTTTTAGATCTAACGCCGATATTTTCATTATTTGTTCCTTTAAGATAGTAATCTTACCGCTTCATCAAATACTGCATCTACGCTTACCTGCTTCAAACATTCTTTATCTCTGTCACAAGCCATAAGCCGGAAATTTTTATAGCATGGACGGCAATCTAGGTCTGTTTTTAAAACTGCATGCTGGCTACTAACCGGATAAGGTCCATAAACTACCTCACTAACCGGACCAAATACCGCGACGGTTTTAACCCCCAAAGCCACTGCCATATGCATCGGTCCACCGTCATTAGTAATTAATAAATTACAATTTTTAATTACCGCCGGTAAAATGTCTAGCCCGATTTTTCCCACTAAATCGATTGGCTTATCGCACATAGCATGCAGAACTACTTCAGCAATCTTACGCTCAGATTCATCACCTAGAATTATTACCTTGGCGCCAAATTTAACCATCAATTTATCGGCTACTTGGGCAAATTTCAGTGCCGGCCAATGTTTAACCATAGCATCCTTACCCCAACTACCTCCGGCCCCGGGAAAAACACCAATAACGCAATCATTCTCTTCGATCCCTGCTGCCGCAAGTATATTTCTAGCCTTTATTTCATCCTCCGGGAGGACATTGAGAAACAAATTATTATCTTTTGCCGGAATATTTAGAAATTTAAGCAGTTGGAGGTAATATACCACCACATGTTTATCCTGATAGCTCTCCAGATCAAAACGATCAGTCAAAAACCTTCCTCTGCCTTTATAATTAAAACCTATCCGCTTCTTGATTCCGATTATTTTTGCCAGTAGACTATAGCGGTGATCAAGAGAAAAATCAAGACAAATATCAAAATGCTCTTTTTTTATCCGCCTAAATAACTTAAACGCTTCCCATAACCCTTTAAAGAATGACTCCTGATAAATTTTTTTAAGGTCACCGCGCGAAAGAGCAAAAACCTTGCTAATTTGAGGATTACTTTCCAAAATCGGCTTTACGCGTAAATTCGACCAATAAGCAATCCAACTTTCTGGAAACTGCTGCTTTAGCGCTGCAATTACCGGCGTAGTAAACAATACATCCCCTATACCAAACGGATTAATAATTAAAATCTTTTTCATCTTTTAAAATCATCATCGAATCTTTCAATATCATCTTCGCCAAGATAGCTTCCGGTTTGCACCTCAACAATCCTTAATGGCTTATCGGTAGTATTTTCTAAACGATGTTTTTTACCTTTAGAAATATAAATACTCTGGTTACTGCGCACCAAAACAACTCTGTGCCCGCTTACCACTTTGGCCGTACCAAAAACTACTACCCAATGTTCAGCCCGGTTCTTATGCCGCTGCAAACTTAAACGCTTATGCGGGGCAATTTCAATAAGCTTGATTTTAAAACCAACTCCCTGCTGTAAAACTGTAAACGACCCCCACGGTCTTCTTTCCGTTAAATGCGCAAGATGTTCCTTGCGATTTAGCGACTTCATCAACTCTACTAATTTCTTCACATCCTGGGTTTTATCCCGGTTACAAACCAACAAAGCATCCGGAGTATCTGCGATAATTGCATCTTTAATACCAATAGTTGAAACTAAGCGATTGCCCATGGAAAACACACAAACACCCTGACTATCCAGATTTAAAGCATTACCGCTTACGATATTTCCTTTTCTATCTTTCGGGAATACCTCCGACAAAGCCTCCCAACTACCTAAATCCGTCCAATAAAAGTTAGAAGGAATAAGTGCAATACGCTTAGAATGTTCCATAATTCCATAATCAACTGAGATAGCTTCAATCTGCGGCCAAACTTTAGGAATATCATCAACGGAATTTATTAATTTCAGACTAGAGTATAAACCTGGTAAATACGCCCTGATTTCTTCTAATAATACCGAAGCCTTCCAAATAAACATACCGCTATTCCAGTAAAAACTTTTATCCTTAAAGTATTCCCGGGCCTTATTCAAATCAGGCTTTTCCAGAAATTTCTGCACCTGCAAATGGCCGCTACTTTTCTTGCCTACTTTTATATAACCATACCCTATAGATGGCGTAGTAGGCTTAATTCCCAATGTAACTAAAAAATTATTTTTAGCGCAAGCGACTGCTTTTTTAAGTGTGGCTTTAAAATTACCCACATTTTTAATGTAGTGATCGGAAGGTAAAACTAAAAGTACCGCGTCGGGATCGATTTGACCGATTAATTTTGCGCACAATCCTACAGCCGGAGCGGTATTTTTACCTTGCGGTTCTAAAATTATATTTTTATCCGGAATGCGAAACTTGGCAACCTGGGCCTTTACTTCATAAAAATAAATTTTGTTCGTAATCACATAAATACGAGACGGGCTTACCAATCCGCTTAACCGTTGAATAGTCGCCTGCAGCAGGCTGTGTTGACCGATAATTTTCATAAACTGCTTTGGCTCAAGCTCGCGGGAAAACGGCCAGAATCTGCTTCCTACTCCGCCGGCCAAAATTACAGCATAATTCATCTATTCAATACCTCCTTAATCTTATTAAAAACCTCATCTACAGTTATATCGCCTAAACTGGATTTTTCAATTACGGCGTGCCCACTACCCCAGGGCCCCCAGCGTTTTGCGGTTTTACCAAACAGGTCATTTCTAAACAAAGCGATCACTGAAGTACCCACAGCAGCAGCCAGATGCATCGGCCCGCTATCACCTGTAACAAGCAAACATCCGCGCTTCAACAATGCCGCTAATTCCGGTAAAGAAGTTTGATTAATCATATTGATAATATTTGCATCAAGCTGCAGTAAACTGTGCGACAAACCTACCATAACCACCTTTACATCCAACTCAGACCTAACACGCCCTGCCAGCTGGTTAAACCGTTCAATCGGCCACTGTTTAACCGGGTCGCTAGTAAAAGGATGAATAATAACAATTTTTTGATTAATAAAATATTTATATAGATTATCATCTACTTTAACCACGATAGTTTTATCAAAAGTTTTTATCCCCAGCAATCCTACTAACTCTAGGTTAGCATCAACCTCATGCCGATTGCCAATATGTTTGGTATCTTTTAATTTATGCGTAAGCAAAAACCCGAATTTTCGGTTATAGCCGACACGCATTGGGATACCCGCCAGAAAAATACTTTGGTGAGCAACTTTAGTCGGATTTAAGACAACAACTAGATCAAATTTATATTTACTTAATCTTTTCCTAATACCATCCCAATCCACCACCTGATCCGCACACTTAACAGTATTAGCCAACTCACAAACCGCAGAATTTACCGCCAAAGTAAGCTCTGCTTGCGGGTACGCTTCTTTTAACGCCCGGATTGCCGGAATATTTAATAAAAATTCACCAAACCGGTCATTACGAATGACAAGTATTTTCTTGACCATAGGAAATAGGCACTTCGATTATGCGCATTTTTTTCTGGATTGCTTTAGTTAAAATTTCAAAAAGCGTATCTGCACTTTTAAGCCCGGAAACTATACCCAAAAAACTTTCTCTGCGTATAAGTTGACAATGCGTAAACCAATCATGCAGCCTAACGCCAAACAAAAAATTTAGAAAATATGTTAAAAAATAACTTTTGGTTTTCGGAACCAATATTCCTTGCGACATTTTGCTAAAACGTGCGCCCAAAACCATATCTGCCCCTGAATTATTAAAAGCCTCTAAAAGCTTAAGGTAATCACTGGGATTGCAATTTAGGTTACCGTTCTGAAGAATAACTAATTCGCCGCTAGCATTTTCCATCCCGGTACGTATCGCCGCCGCCTTACCCCGACAGCTAACATGGTGAATTACTTTCAAATTGTTCAAAACAATCCCCCTTAAAACTGCGGCGGTATTGTCAAGCGAACAATCGTTAACCACAATAATTTCTTTTTCAACAGGCAAAGCGTTAATCCTATTTACTGCTGTTTCAATAATTTTATCTTGATTAAAAACCGGTAAAATAATAGAAATCATCTTGATGGCTCCTATCTATTTTTTTCAAATCCGCTATTTGAAATTTTTCCTAAAGCTAAAGCTAGCCCCACGAGAAACCAAAAAATCATTACCAATCTAGAATGATAAAGGCTGGTTTCAGTTAAACCATTGATAAGATAAGCGATAATCGCCGCAAAACAAGATATAGAAAAAGCACGTAAAAACCAATCTGCATTTTTCTTAAAAGCAAACCAGGCCGACTTAAGCACAAAAAACAAAAAGATTAAAAATACCCCCAACCCCAAAAGCCCCGTCTCTCCGGCCATCTGTAAAAAGTTATTATGCGCATAAATAGTAGCCGAGGTCTTAAACCTGGCTTCGACGGATGGAGTTCTGTATTTACCATAGTTCTTGGAAAAAGTATTAATACCCACTCCCACAAAAGGGTGATTTTTTATCATATTTACCGAGTTTTCAAAAATGCACATTCTGACTGGATCAACAATTACCGCTAATGGATTATTATCCACGGTTTTTACCCATTCTTTAATATTTTTAGGCATAATAAAAGGATAAACAACAAGCAATAAAACAAGCCCGCTAATTATGATTTTATTTTTTCGGATTAAACTTAAAAATAATATACTTATAAAAAGCCCTAAACCGGCTCCCCGTGATAAAGAAAGATAAACACCGATACATCCGATTAAAGCTGCAATAGAAAAAAGAATCTTACTTTTTAACTGTTGGGAAAATAGTACTAATCCAGCCGCTAAAGGAGTTAAAGCAGTAAGATAAATACCCATAGCATTGCAGCCCGGGAAAGAAGCAGTTGCCCGCACCAAGCCAATCACTCCCTGCAGAGCGTTTCCCCGGATAAAATCCTTCCCTGAGAATATCTGCCAAAGCGCATCAATACCAATAAGCGAAATAGCACAAGCACTACAAACGCCTATTTTCCAAAAATGCTCCCGGTCTTTAATATTTTGACTGCAAACCATAAAAATCATCAAATATTTTAATAATTTAAACATACCTTTTAAGCTATTGCCGTAGTCAACGGAGTTTATAAAAGAGCATGCACCAATCAACATAAATACTCCAAAAATCACAAGAGCCCAAGAAAAAGAGCAAAGCCTCTCTCTCTTTAATATTTTTTCAATCAAAAACGAACCAATCATTATTCCGACAACAGTATTAGAAATAGCCGGGGCAATTGCCACTGAAAACGGCAGCGAAATTATCGCCCAATAATTTATTTTTTCCATTAACTTAATGAACCTCTGCATCAAAATACTCCTTCTTAAGCAGTTAAATTAATACGAATTTCTGCTGCGCTTAAAAACATTATAAAAACCGGAAAGTTTAACATAAAAACTAAACGGTTTGGTCATATCAGAATTAGTTACTTTGATTCTTTTAAGCTCATATTCATCCGAATTAAATTTAGCAAACCCGCGGTTAGTCGAACAAGCCCCCTTAAAGCCTGCCTGCTTGACTAGTTCTTTTGCTTTCTCGTTAAATCCTCCGGAAGGATAACAAAAATAATCAACCGGTAATTTTGTTTTTTCCTCAATTGCTTTCTTCGAACCTGCAATTTCCTCTTGCGCCGCCAAGCTATCCATTTGACTACCAAAATTAAAATGCGTTTTAGTATGCGCACCAAATGAAATTTTATCCTGAGACATCAAAATAATCTGCTCCCAATTCAAAAATTCTTTTCCACTGGTAAAATCCTTGCCTACGAAATCCGATATAATAAATATAGTGGCAGGAAAACTAAACTTTTTCAAAATTCCAAAAGCATATTCATAATTATCCCTATAGCCATCATCAAAAGTAATCACTACTTTATTTCTCTTAAAAGGTTTTTTGCCTCTTATGTTTGTAACCAACTCATTCAGAGTAATGACTTCATAGCCATTTTTCTTAATATACTCCATCTGTTTAGCAAAATTTTCAGGGCTTACATAGAAACTGCCCTTTTCATAGCCAATGTTGTGATACATCAAAATAGGCACGGTATATTTTGGAGAAAACCAGAAAAAGTAAAAAATTATCAGAGATAAGATAAATAAAGAAAAGGATAGCAATATTTTTTTCATCGGCTTAATTAATCCTTAAAGCGCTTAAACAACAAATACATTCCGTACCGCTGGTATAGCTGGCAGATGCAGCCTGCTGCAAAGAAATTTCTTCCCAATAATTGTTTCCGCTGGAAACCTGATGGTTCTTAAAAAACTTAATTGTATTCACCGAAAAACCGTCCATTAACCTATCCAAGCCCTGCTTATCATAAATCCGCTGCTGGTTATTGATCAAAGCCCTACCGAAGGGAACAGTTAAAATAAGCAACCCTGCCGGTTTTAAAACTCTCCTAATTTCTAACATTGCCTTAACATCCGAAGACATATTCTCCTTAGGGTCGCTATAAAAACCAATTCCGATATGCTCAATAGTAGAAACACAGGTTATCGCATTAAAAAAACCCTTGGAAAAAGGCAAATCTAAAATACTGCCCTGGACAAATTTAAAATTGGGCGCTTGGTATGGGTAGCGGCGAAAATCAAAACCCGTGACCTGAAAACCTAAACCGGAAAGAAATAACGGCAGGACGCTTTCCATACAACCTAGGTCTAGAATTTTGCTGTCCCTGGCCATTCCAGCTAAAGCATTAATGGCAAAAGGGATTTCGATAATCCGTTCATTAAGCAATGCTTTCTTAATAAACGGCTTGCGCTTAAAACTGCGCCAATCAAATCGGCGCTTATATTTTAAAAAAATAGGATGATTAATAAAGAAACTGTCTTCCATAAAAAACCTTTCTTAACTTAGATTATTTACGGCACGCCCAGGGATCGGCCAGCTTATCTTCCGCAAGTATATTCGGATTTTTAACCAGATATTTCTCACCGTATTTACAAATACGCATAATATCAAACGCCCAAATCAACGCCGCATAGATAAAACCATGCAAACCGTCTTTATATCCTTTCTTTTTAACATACCCCTTCCAAAAAATTTTAAGCGGCTTAGTTAAAAGCAGCCATTTAAATTTTCTTTCTGATAGCACGCCGAATTTATTATAATACCCTTTTAGGTCAAATTCACTGATGTAATTAAACTTCTGAGTAATCCAGTAAATATTGGGATTAGGATAATGATAAGCAACGCCACTTAAGTGCCCAATCCGGCCTTTAACTACCGGCCGGTCATGGTATGCGTCACCATCAAACTTAACGCTATTCTTCCTAAAAAACCTTAAAGTATTGCCGCTCCATCCGCCATGATACAAGGGCCGATCCATAAAAAAATTAATCCGCGGGAATTCATAAGCGGCATATTTATCATCAGCTGCCGATAAAATTTCGCGAATTTGCTGTTTTAATTCATCGGAAATAAACTCATCCGGATCAAGAAAAAAAGCCCAATCACATTTAAACAGCGTCAAGGCTAAATTATGGCGGCTATTGGTGTTACCGGTAAGCTCTGCCTGGTAGAATCTATGCCCGAATTTTTTACATATATCTATAGTCGCGTCGGTGCTGAATGAATCCATCACTAATATTTCATCCGCCCAGGCATGCTGTTGAAAAAATTTTGGCAACGCACCTTCTTCATTCTTGGTATTAGTGATTATACTGATTGTCTGCGCCACCGATTACTCCTTTTTAAAATTAACTATATCTTTGCGCCTATTCCGCCTTTTTTAGAATACTTTTACTTATTAAGCCGGGCAAAAAACTTAATCTTCAATATAACTAAGATCGCCGGTAGCATATCCAGGACTTTAATTGTTTTACCTTCTTTGTGCGTACGAGGCTTATACCCAACCGGCACCTCAGCGATCCTAAACCTGTTCTTACAGATCATACTGACCATTTCGAACTCGAAAGACTGATTACTGGCCTGGCAACGCAACCCTTGGAGGATATTAGTCTTAATCAATTTAGTAGCAATAATATCCGTAAAATGCCTACCGTATAATAAATTTATCAAAAAAGTGGCAATCATTGTGCCTAGCCAATACGGCCTCTCCCTGATCAAAGCCAGCTTAGATACTCCTTGTTTAACTAGCAGTCTTGAACCAAAAACCCCATCCTGCTTTTCGTTTATTAACTTCTCAAACATTTTATATACATCGTTCATCTCATATTCTAAATCCCCGCCCGGAGCATAAAAATACTCACCTTGCGACAAAGAAATCCCCTCGCGCATAGAAAATCCGGGTCCCATATTTTTCTCATGCAGGACTACTCTGACCTGCTTATCCTGCTGGTAAGCTTTTAATAGTTCACGGCTGCCGTCAGTAGAATAATTATCAATCACAATTATTTCTTTATCAATAGTGATTTGTTTGGCTTGTTCAATAGCCTTGGCAATCGTGGCTTTTTCGTTTAAACAAAGCAAGAGTATGGAAAGCTTCATATGTTTTTTAAGAAGTTAATCAGCGTATTTTTCACATACCTTAATCTGGCTTGATCAAGCCCAGGGTAAATCCCGATCCAAAAAAGGTTATTCATCACCAAATCGGTATTCGGCAATGACCTATAAATCCTATACCGGGCATCTTTATAAGCCGGCTGCTTCGTCAAATTCCCCCCGAAAAGCATACGCGTAGCGATTTTATTCTGCTCCAGATAATTGACCAAATTATTCCTGCTAAAAGGAGCATCTTGTCTAACCATGATCGGAAAACCAAACCAGCTGGGATCTGCCTGTGCTTGCGGTTGCGGTAATATCAGATGTTCTGGATAAGCCTGAAGATGTTTTTTGAGAAATAAGAAGTTTCTTCTGCGGGCTTTAATAAATCCCGGCAATTTTGCCAATTGTGCCACTCCTACCGCTGCCTGCATATCGGTTACCTTAAGATTGTAACCCAGATGCGAATAAACATACTTGTGATCATATCCATAAGGTAAATCTCCGAATTGCTGTGAAAACCTTTTTCTACAAGTATCATCTTTGCCTGAGTCACAATAACAATCCCTGCCCCAATCACGCAAAGAAGTAACTATCCGCCGCAGCAAAGGATTGCTAGTTAAAACCGCACCTCCCTCACCCATGGTAATATGATGTGGTGGATAAAAACTGCCGGTAGCCAAATCCCCAAAAGAACCGGTATATTTGCCTTTATATTTTGAACCTAAAGCATCGCAGTTATCCTCGATAAACCAGAGGTTATATTTTCTGGCAAGTTTTAAAATTAACTCGATATTTACAGGATTACCCAGGGTATGGGCAACGATTATCGCCTTAGTTTTCTTAGTTAGCGCTTTTTCAATCAATTCAGCCCGTATATTATAAGTTCCCACCTGAACATCGATAAACACTGGTCGAAGGTTATTCTGTAAAATAGGATTCAAGGTGGTGGGAAAACCGCAGGCAGTAGTAATTACTTCATCCCCGGGCTTAAGTTGCCTGCTCTTTAACAACGATGAGGTCAAAGCAGTAACCGCCAACAAATTAGCAGATGAACCGGAATTAGTTAAAAGACAACTTTTTACATTTAAAAAACTTGCCAGCTTCTTTTCAAACTCTGCGGCATACCTGCCGCTAGTTAACCAGAAATCTAATGATGCATCCACTAAAAAAGACAGCTCATTTTCGTCATAAACTCGTCCGGCATAAGGAATATAAGTTGTACCAGGAATAAACTTATTTTTCTTTTGAACCCGATAGTAATTTTCTACCTGCTTTAATATTTTTTTTCTAATCCTGGCTTGTTTATCCATTAATTTCCTTTAAGGATATATTCGGACTCCGTAACTACTGTTTTTAACGAAGAAAATTTCGGTTTGTACCCTAAGCTTGCCGCTTTTTTAGAACTGGAATAATACAGGCTTTTGCCGCCGGTAGGCCAAAACTTAAAATCCCGGTCAAAAACATATTTTAAAGAATGGTGTTTGACAAAATAGTCCAGCAGTTTAAATTTACTGATCGGAGCCGAGCTATACGCATCGATCGCCCCGTTAAATGGCTTGCTCCTGATAATTAAATAAATCAAATTAAATAAATCCTGTGGTGAAAGAAAATCCCGGACAAAATCATGATGGCTGGTAATAAAAGTATCCTTTTTTTTCAGGCTCCTTAACATATCCGTGATGAAATAACCGCCCTCTAAATCAATAAAACGACTAAAATAAGAGAAAATCCTGATGTCCACGATTTTTAATTTATCTAAAGCGCGGTGCTTGGCTTCTGAATATATTTTAGCAATTCCATAATAGTTTTCCGGCTTGATATTACTTACCGATATACTCAGCTTAGAATTACGATTCACCTTTTGATTAAAACTACTGCAGTAAGCCGCTCCACTACTGAAATTAATATATAAAACCTTTGGATGAGCCAATAAATAAGCTAAGCTTAAATTATCAAAGTCTTCCGTTAACTTAAAAACCTGCCCGCTGGCTTGTTTTACCTTGATCGGAGTCCCCAAACCAACACAATTAATTACTACGTCGTATTTACCGCTAAAGAAGCGTTCAAATTTATAAATGTGGTATTTTGACGCTAAATTATTTTCTTTGAGAAATTTCTTCACCTTTTCCGGAAACCGGGCAAAGAGGAATAATTCAAAACCCTCACTGTGCATAAAATTAAAGATCAACCCTTTAGCGATATGGCTGCTTGCTCCAAGAATAGCGATTTTTTTATTTTTCATTTTTAAAACTATTTAATTATCTCTAATAAAGAATCACAAACAAAATGAACATCTTTTTGCGTTAAATTTCCGGCAGCGGCCAAAGAAATCCCTCTTTTTTCCACTTTTTCCGCTTCCGGATTCGGGAATCTTGCCTCAAATACCGGGAAACGGCTCATCCGCGGAAATCCCGGGCGGCAATGAATATTCAGGGCCTTTAACTTTTCTAGCACCTCATCACGAGACACTTTTACACTCTCCTGCAAAAGAATTGAAGGATAACAATAATTACTTTTACAATCCTTCTTTTCTTTAATAATTTTTATTCCTTTAATATTTTTTAGCCGTTCATAATACCAGCTAAATATCTCTCTTTTCTTAGCCACCAATTCTTCAATTCTTTCTACCTGAGCTAAGGCCAACGCCGCGGTAAGATTGGCAATCGTATACTGATATCCCAGCATATCCGACCAGAATACTGCCTGTGAATCCGTCCTGCCCATTGAAGACAGTAATAAAGCCTTCTTATAAAGATCCTTATTATTCGTCACAAAAATTCCACCTTCTCCGCTAACGGCAATCTTAGCACCCTGAAAACTGAAACATCCGATATCTCCGAAGGTGCCGGTTTTTTGCCCTTTAAATTCCGCTCCCAAAGATGGTGCGGCGTCTTCGATCACTTTTAAATTATGTTTGTTGGCGATTTGCATAATTTCATCCATCTGAGCAGGATGCCCAAAACAATGTACCAACATAATCGCTTTAGTTTTAGTAGTAATTGCTTTTTCTATTGCCTGCGGATCAATACACCAGGAATCCGGGTCAATATCTACAAATACTGGCTTGGCTCCTGTATAACTTATTGCATAAGCGGTAGCCACCCAGCTGAAATCGGTACAAATTACTTCATCCCCTTCTTTAAGGCCCAAAGTTGCGCAAGCTAAATGCAGCGCCAGAGTACAGCAGTGAGTAACAATCCCGTATTTAACTTGCAAATAATCGGTTACCGCTTTTTCCAGTTTTTTAGTATGCTGATCGTATGTTTCATACCAGAAAGGGAACCGCTGTAATACTATAATTTCATGAAACTGTTTCAGACTATAAAAAATATCTTTAAGATAGAAGATCTTCGCGCAAAACTAATCTTCTTATGCATACTATTTAATCCTTTTTTTTAATTTAATCAGCCTACGGCATGCCTCATCCAACACGCTGTCTTTCTTGGCAAAACAGAATCTTAAAATATCTTTACCGCTTTGATCATGATAAAAGGCTTCACCCGGAACCGAAGCCACGCCGGTTTTTTTTAAAAGAAACATTGCTTTATCTTTACTCGTTGGTCCGGGCAACCTTGAAGCATTTGCCAAAACATAATAAGCGCCTTTAGGGATAAACGGAATCAAACCCGCCATTTCCAGTGCCCGGCAAATCTTATTACGCTTAAACAAGTACTCCTGGCAAAGCCCGGAATAAAATTTATCCGGCAAACTTTCAATACCTTTAAACACGCCAAACTGCAACGGCGCCGGCGCGCAGACATAAATAAGGTCATTAATGTAGCCGATCATTTTAGCCCATTTTTCATCACAAACACAGTAGCCCACTCTCCATCCGGTAATACTAAAAGTCTTAGAATATCCAGAAATGGAAATGGTCCTGTCTTTAATCTCGGGTAAGGAACCGGGGCTGATATGTTTTAATCCATCATAAATAAAATATTCATAAATTTCATCAGTAAAAATAAATAAATCGTGCTTTAAAGCAACCTGCGCAATGTCTTCCAGCTCCTGGCGCGAAAATACTTTACCGGAAGGATTAGCCGGAGTATTAACCATTATTCCCCGGGTTTTCTTGGTAATATGTTTTTTTAGCTCGGCTAAACTAAAAATCCAATCCGGCGCAGTTAATTTGACAAACACAGGCTTAGTATTTGCCGCTAAGAGAGTGTTAACATGGTAGCCGTAATAAGGCTCAAAAATAATCACTTCATCGCCCGGATTAAGCAACGCTAAACACGCAGAGTAAAACGCGCCGGTAGCTCCGCAGGAAACCACAATATTTTTATCCGGATGCGCCAAAATATGGTTATATTGCTTCAACTTTTTAGCAATTGAACGCCTCAATTCATCGATTCCGTCGTAACGGGTATACTGATTAAGGCCGGCGTCTAATGCTTGTTTAGCGCCGTTTTTTACCGGCATCGGCAGGCTTAAATCACAAACACCTTGTGATAAATTAAGCCCGTCTATCCTGTCGCATTCGATAGACATATTGCGAATTTCAGATTGAACGATTAACGCTGAGCGCTTACTAACTGCTAATTTCATTTTCTAACTTTACCTTTTAATTATTACGTGCAGAAAATTATTTCCCCGCACTAACACGAACTCATTACTAAATAGTATCTTTGTGCTTGGCCTTTGTAATCTTGCGCAGCCTCTATCCACTCCAAACCATCTTGGCCATCAACTTGGATTAAAGGAATCCGCGTAACCTCCCGGTACCCTATTTTTTGATAAAGCTTAATCGCCCGCGGATTATCTGATAAAACTTTTAAGGTAAAACCTCTTAATCCTAAATTACTTTTTGCCCAAGCCATCATACCCTTTATTGATGCTGCCATTATCCCCGGATAGTTTCCTTCACCGCGTAAAATATTATCGATTTCGCAGGTCAAATTATCAAAATCAAAACGGAATAATCCTACATGGCCGATAAATTTAGAAGATACTTTAATGATAAAAAGCAACCTGTCTGGAACCTCGGTAAGTTTTCCCATAAACCATTTTGTCGTCCTCTCGACTGAAACCGGGAATTGGGAAAGATACCACTGCTCATTCTCCTTACGCCATTTACCTAAAAGATCCATCAAATCTATATTTTTAGCGCAATCCGCAGTCAATAGAATAATCTCAAATTCCGCGCCAGAAAGTTTACACTTCTGCACCGTGAATCCAAACGGCGCATATTTTAACTTTTTCATTTTTTCCAAAACTAATTCTTTATAATTTTGGCCTAAGGCGTTTTCCATTACTTGTTTAAATGATTAACCATCATTTCTTTATCAAATTCTTTACGCGGCAAAAAAGGATACATATCTTCATAGGGTTTAGAAACTAAAGATCCGTCTGGCATTCTTTCCGAAGAGATTCTGGGAATAATTAACTGCCATTCCGGAGTCATTACGTCGCAAATCACCGGGCCATCATGTTCCATTACTTCTTTTATTTTAGGCTCAACTTCCGATACCTTATTAATTCTTACTCCCTTTATCCCGTAAGCACGGGCAATCTCCAGTGCATCCGGGCACCACACTCCGGTTTCCGGGCCTTCGCCTAAAAGCCTGCCTTGCATGAAATTCTTCTGAGTGTGCCGGATCAATAAGTAACCGTTATTATTAAAAATAATGATTTTTATCGGTAACTTATTATGCTTTATCGTGGCTAACTCCTGGATGTTCATTTGCAAACTGCCGTCTCCAGTAATTACTACCGTACGCTGGCGATTATTAGCCACACATCCGCCGATAGAAGCCGCCCAGTACCCCATAGAAGATAGCCCGCCGGTAGTTAAAAATCTCTGCCCTTGTTTTATCTTCCAAATCTGACAGGCAACATGAAAGCAAGTGCCGGTATCGACAATAATCATATCATCTTTAGTCGCATAATAATATGAATTAACCGGTTTTTCATTTTTATAACTATTCAGGGCTACCGGGTAAGTTTTTTTCCAGTGGCTACACTGATTAATCCAGGCGGTAAACTTAGGCAGCTTCATTTTCTCGGTTAACTTTAGAATCTGTAAGAGCACCCGCTTGGCGTCGTCTTTAATCTTAAGGTCTATCTTTACTCCCGGTTTTCTTAATTCCTCCTCATCAATATCAATAACTATTTTTTTAGCGTTTTTGCCGAAATTTTTAGGGTCATGCCCCACCAAAGCCGAAGCCAGGCGACATCCAACAGAAATAATCAGATCTGAATTCTGAATTGCAAAATTAGCGCTTCTCTCACCATAATTTCCCGGCCGGCCAACATATAATAAATTATCGCTGTTAATCAGATCAATACCTAAGCGGGAAGTTAAGACAGGTATTTTTAACCGGTTAACTACATCCGTAAATTCACCTACAGCATTAGCCAGCCTTACTCCCTGTCCTGCCAAAATAATCGGACGTCTAGATTTAGCAATCATCTCTAATGTCTGTTTAGCCTCTTCTTTCAAAAGCACAAGATTAGTTTTTTCTACCGGCGGACGGAATTCTTCCAATAAACCCGGTGGCACCTCCATCTTTTGCACGTCCAAAGGCACATCAATCCATACCGGGCCGGGCCGGCCGTTCATCGCCAAATAATAAGCCTTACCCATATAATAAAGAATCTTTGCCGGATCATCTACAGTTACAAAATACTTCGTGGCTTTTTCTACTAACGGTTTAATATTAATTCCCTGAATACCGAATTGCCGAATAGGATTTTCCTGCTGATACTGCACATAAGATAACCCGGATTGTCCGGAAATCACCATCATCGGGGCTGAATCCGTCCAGCCGCCGACCACTCCGTTAGTGATATTTACCGCTCCCGGCCCGGCAGTAACTAAAGCTACCCCAAGTTTTCCAGTTAACCTACCGTAAGCATCTGCAGACATTCCCGCCGCCGCCTGCTCATGATGTGTACAGATGGTTTTAAGTTTTTTATTCTGATAAATCGCATCCACCAAAAACATCGCTTGGCCCCCAGAAATCATATATACCGTTTCAACCCCTTGGTCGGTTAAAAATTTAAAAATAAAATCCGCAACTCTCATAAATTATTCCTTTCCTTAAAGCAAAGACTCAATGTCGTAACTTTCTTTTTCCGATCCTTTTCTACTGGCTAGGTACATCGCCACATCCACAATAAAATCTTCCTGCCCAGCCACCATCTTACGGCGGCCTAACTCCATAAAAATATCCCGGGGGTCAACTTTAAACCTCTCTGCCGCTTTTCTCACATGTTCGGCAAACCCCGAAAATACGCCGGCCATTCCGCTAATTAAAGAAAGAGAAGTAATTTCCTGCGGCTTTTTCATTATTTTAGCAACCACATTCTCACTAACATCCATCAACCGGTAGAGTTCTAATTCAGAAGCAATCCCCATTTTTAACAATAATCCTACTAATACCTCTAATTGACAATTTCCCGCGCCAGCCCCAAACCCGCGTAATGTTCCGTCAATAATCAATGCTCCCTGCTGCAAAGCAACCAGTGAATTCGAAATCGCCAGCCCCAAGTTATTGTGCGCATGAAACCCAAGCTTGATTTCAATATTTGCCGCCAGGTAACTAACGGTCTCAGAAACCATATCCGGTGTAGAAGCTCCCGCAGAATCCATAAGAATAACCCCTTTAGCTCCGTAGCTTTGCATTTTTAAAGCTTCCTGGAGTAATCTTTCTTTAGGGGCCATATGGTACATCATTAATACCCCATAGGCTTCTTTATTTTTCTTTGTCAAGAATTCAATATGCTGCTTAGTCACATCTGCTTCCGTGCAGTGGTTGGCTACGCAAAATAAATCCGCTCCGTAATCAATAGCCGGTTGAATATCGTCTTTGATTGTACCGAATCCGGGAATTAAAAATACGCCTAGCTTAGTTCTTTTTAACTCTTTGCGGGCAGCTTTAAGCATTTCCATATCCGTAACCGCAGCTATTCCGACCTGCAAAGATGAAGCGCCTAATCCATTGCCATGGCCGACAATCACAGTGTGTAATCCGACGCTATCAATTTGGCTGCAATAATTCTTGATATTCGCTAGGCTTAGCTGATGACCGACTGCATGCGAACCATCACGTAAAGTAGAATCAAAAAAAAGTACCTGGCTCATAATCTTTTGCCCATCTTGCCCAATAGTTTCTCTCTGGCATACGCCTCAGCCATATTCACCGCCGCACAAGTAATTATATCCAAATTACCGGAATATCTGGGCAGATAATCGCCTCGCCCGATAACTTCAACCATAGTCGTAACTCTGCCATTCTCCGCTACCGGGCCAAGGGTTATTTTGTATCCGGGGACATACTTTTGAATAAGCCCAGCCATGGCGTTAATTGCTTTTTTTAATTTACTTAACTGAGGTTTTTTAATTTTAGCGTAAATAGTATTATGCATTAATACCGGAGGTTCAGCAGGATTCAGCACAATAATTGCCTTAGCCTTTTTAACCCCCGTAAATTTTTCAATCGCATCCCGGGTAGTTTGAGTAAATTCATCAATATTCATCCGGGTACCTAAACCGGCGGATTTTGAAGAAATGCTAGACACCAATTCAATGTACTCAGTATCAGGATGCACCTTCATAATCGCAGCAATAATTGGAATGGTAGCTTGCCCGCCACAGGTAATCAAATTAATATTACTAACCTTAAGGCACTCTCTCATATTAATCGCTGGCACGCACATCTTGCCGATTTTAGAAGGAGTTAAATCAATAACATATTTGTTCAACTTTTTAAGAATCGGCGCATTCTGCTGATGGACACTGGCAGAAGTTGCATCAAAAACTATATCGCAGCATTTAGGATTATCCTGAATCGCCTTTATCGAATCTACGGAAGTGCTGACTCCCAGCTCTTGCGCTTTTCTGATCCCTTCTGAATCCGGATTTCTTCCGGCAAAAATACCGCATTCCAAAACCTCAGACCTTTGCACCTTAAACAATAAGTCCGTACCGATGTTACCCGTACCGACAATTCCTACTTTTATTCTATTCATATCCGCATACTTAACCCATCACTAGCTGCCTGGGTATTCTTAAATATCTTTTGGGCACTTTTCTTGGCCCTATCCCGGTCACCCCGCGTTAAATATACCCCTGAATCAAAATGTGCCAGAAAAAGCTGCTTTACCTTTGCCCGCTTAGCCAGTAAAGCCGCCTGCTGAGGATTAAGATGTGGCCAATCATCGTCTGTTTTTCCTGGAGGCAAAGATGACTCGGCAATAAGAACATCCGCCCCCTTAGCTAATAAATCAAGGTTTCTGCAGAGCCCGGTATCCGTACAAAAAACTACCGTCTTATTATCAGCGCATATTCGATATCCATAACAAGTACTAACGTGGCGCAGTTTTTTATATTCAATTTTTACCGGCAGCTTTAAGCTATTTGAAAATTCATTTACCGTCAGCTTTGTTTTAAGTCTATTAACCGGCATGGAATAAGGAGAGTTAATTATAAAATTAAATAACCTCTTTATCCCTTTAGGCCCAAAAACCTTTATTCCTTGAGGGAAATTAAATTTAGCTAAAGCATGCAGCCCAATAACATGGTCTAAGTGAAAATGGCTAAGTAAAACGATAATCGGTTTATTTTCTTTAATGTACTTATCCAACTTATAAAATCCTCCGCCGGCATCAAAAACAATATACGCTTGATTCGTCTCCAATAGAATCGATAGCGTATTACCTAAAACCGTATCATACCAACCACTAGTTCCCAAAAAATGTAGTTTCATGTTTGTTTAAAATATTGCACGTACCATTTACCAGTTTTAAGCAGGCCTTCTTTTAAGCTATATCTAGGCTTCCAGCCTAAAATACGGCGGGCCTTAGCTGAACAAAGATATTGTTTTCTTATCTCATATTTAGCTGTATTCATAATTTTGTAATCCAATTTTTTTGAGCCAGAATAAGCTTGATTGATTTCTTTCAATAATTTAATCACTGTCAGCGGCTGTTCATCGCTTAGGTTAAAAGCTTCTCCGCCAAGCTTACTTTTACGCAGCTGCTCAGCTATGCGCAAGTATCCAGCGACGATATCATCGATGTAAACATAATCACGCACAAATTTTCCATCGCTGCGTATCTCTAATTTCTTATTAAAAATTAAGCTTCTAAAAGCATCAGGAATCAAGCGGCTAAAATTAAAATCTCCCGGGCCGTAAATATTCCCGCAGCGGGTAATCGCTACCGGCAAATTATAAGTATGAGAATAAGTATTCGCCACTAAATCCGCGCAGCTTTTAGAAACATCATAAGGATGATTGGCAATTAAAGGAGTACCTTCGCGATAAGGAAGTTTCTTATGGCTGCCGTAAGCCTTATCGCTAGAAGCAACCACAATTGACTGTACTCCCCCTTGTTGACGGGCAGCTTCTAGAATTTCCCAAGTACCGGCGATATTAGATTCAAAAGCACATAGAGGATTTTGCTGGCTACGCGCAACAATGGCTTCAGCAGCTAAGTGGAAAATCACATCAATCGAGTGCTTATGTAAAATTTCCCTGACCAGTTTACGGTTAGCCACGCTTCCTTTAATAACAATTATTCTTTTATAATCCTGAGGGTTAAGCATGGTTTGTCGGCGAAAAGTTTTAATATCCAGACCAATAACTTTGGCTTTGGCTATAAGAAGCGCCTTAGTCAAATGCGAACCCAGAAAACCTTCAAAACCAGTAACTAGAACATTTTTATTTTTCCAGAATTTCTTATCCATGAAAATCATTTCCACACCTTCCAGGAAGCAGTCCCTGACTGCCAAATCCGTTCAAAATTATTTTTATCTCTTAAAGTATCCATACAACCCCAGAACCCGGTATGCTTATAGGCACTTAATTTTCCCTGTTTGGCCAAATTCTCCAAAGGTTGATTTTCCCAAATAATGGAATCATAATTTTCGATAAAACTAAAAACTTCCGGCTCCAAGACAAAAAACCCTCCGTTAATCCATCCACCTTCGCCTTTTGGTTTTTCCAAAAAAGAAGAAACTTTATTACCTGCGGCGATATCCAGTACGCCAAACCTACCAACATTCTGTATTGCCGTTAAAGTCGCCAGCCTTTTATTCGCCTTATGAAATTCAACCAGCTCTTTCATATTGATATCGGCCAACCCATCTCCATAGGTTAAAAGAAAAGACTCATTTCCCACATATTTCTCTACCCGCTTAAGCCGGCTGCCGGTCATGGTATCTAAGCCTGTGTCTACCAAAGTAATCTTCCACGGCTCAGAGGCAGTAGTATGCACTTTAGTTTCATTTTTAGACAAATCAATAGTCACATCACTCATATGCATAAAATAGTGCGAAAAGTATTCTTTAATCATATAGCCCCGGTATCCTAAACAGATAATAAAATCATTAAAGCCATAATAAGAATACAGTTTCATAATATGCCAAATAACCGGCTTGCCTCCAATTTCCACCATGGGTTTAGGCAAGACCTCTGTTTCCTCGCTGATTCTTGTCCCCCTACCACCTGCTAGAATGACTACTTTCATATTAATCTCCTTTACGGCTTAAGTTTCAATTCCTGTTCAAGATTAGAGCCCAAAGCAACTGTTAGGCCCAAAACTGCCCAAAAAAGAAAACTCAACTGAAAAGAATAAAAATGGACATCAAAAAAACTGTGTACTAAAAATCCTAACAGGCCAGCAGTTAACCCAATCAAAATAAAAAAATCTGGAGATTTAGGCAACCTTAAGCTCACTTTAATACTTTTATAAAAAACAAACCACACAAACAAAAGAAAACATAATAAAGAAAAGATTCCAGACTCCGCCCAAATTTGTAAATAACAATTGTGCGCATAAGAAGCTCCAAAATTATTAGTGTAGCGATTACAATAATCCATAAAGGTCCCTATTCCTTTACCGAGAAATGGATTTTCCTTAATCATCACCCAAGCACCATGCGCAAGTAAGAATCTATATGCATCTCTACTGGGTTTAGAAAAATATAAAATGGCTGTAATTGTTGAGATTAAAAAAAGAAAGCTTAAAAAGAATACTGCCAC
>JAPLLZ010000067.1:6550-14411 GCA_026387265.1 Candidatus Omnitrophota bacterium | reverse complement strand
CTAAGCGCCTTAAGGGTATTGAGGTGCTCACCGGTTTCGGCTCTGCAAAATTACGTGATAAAGGTTCGTATCATCCTATCCCTGTCTTAGTCGATTTTGATTTCGATCTTAAGCCATTGACTAAAAAAATCGGCATTAATCCTCCAGGTTTAATCGAGTTTAACCTTGAGCCGTTTGTCGCATATTCATACCAGCCTGATAATAACGCTGAAATCGGCAATAACTTTCTGCTTAAAGTCGGATTTTTCCCGGAAACCTGGAAATTTCAGCCTTATTTTCGCGGCGGCTTAGGTTTTGTTTATCTTACCCAGCATACCCGTGAGCAGGGCTCACAATTTAATTTTAATGAATACGCCGGATTAGGGGCGCATTATTATTTTAAGAAGAACATCGGGCTTACCATAGAATACCGCTATCGCCATGTTTCTAATGCTGGTATCGATAAGCCCAATAAAGGAATAAATACCAATTACGGACTTTGCGGTATTTCCTACTTATTTTAATCTTTCCTGTTTCCGGAAAATCTTTCTTCGATTAAGTAATTTTTTAAATATTATTTTGATATGTCGTTATTCGTCATTGCGCTAAAGCCGAATCCTATCCTATTGCGAGGTAGGAGCGAAGCGACTGATTGCTTCGCCCATTGCGAGGCGGCCGAAGGCCGACGAAGCAATCTCAAAGACGGGCTCGCAACAGGCTGCGCAATTTGTTAAAATCGTGATTGCCTGCCTGTCGGCAGGCTAATAAGTCAGCAGTGCGGCACAGCCAAAGAAGTATATTGCATAATTTTACAATTCTGGTACAATCTTATTTAAGAAGCCCTACCTAATGCGGTTAATCTTATGCTGAAGATGGCTACGGAAAAAAATAAGTCAAAAGAAATAAAACTGTCAAATTTACTCAAAGAGAAGCTGGTTAATCTTGACCTTAAGGGGAAAAACAAGAAACAGATTATCGCTGAGCTCGTTGAGTTGATCGCCAAATCCGGAAAACTGAACAACAAAAAGGCATTTTTTAAGATCATCGTGAACCGGGAAAAATTAGGTTCTACGGGGATCGGTAACGGAGTAGCCATCCCCCATGGAAGATCAAAGGAGATACGTGATTTTGTTTTGGTCTTCGCCCGCAAGAGCGAGGGTATCGATTTCGGTGCGCTGGATGGAGAAAAAACTTACCTTTTTTTTGCCCTGGCTTCTCCTGAGGCGGAGGTGGGCGGCCATTTGAAGATCCTGGCTGAAATTTCCCGCCTGTTTAAAGATAAATTCATTGTTGATTTATTGAAAAAAGCAGAAGATAAGCCAAAAGTCCTCAAAATAATCTCCTCGGCAGTAAAAACATCCCTCTAAGATCAGCCGTATCAGTTTTGCCATTCCTGCTAGCATTAGTTATCCCAAAAAGTGTTTTCTCTATTAGTTGTCCGGATTGTCCGGAAAAAGGCAGTTTGCGGCGTTAAATTTAACGGCAATAATTTTCACTTCTCTAAATTTTGCAATGGGTTATAATTATTATTGACAAAAGATAATCAATGTGTTATTTTATATAGAAATATCATTATTTAAATGAAGAAAAAAATGGAAGTACCGGAAAAAAGGAACTATCCTCGTTTAAAAGCTTATCATTTGGCAAAATATCGGGTAATTTCTGATGCGTCAGTAGGCCAGATTAAGCTTACTTCGCTTAAGGATATCGGCGGCGGCGGGGTATGCATGCGCTGTGAAGAACGTTTTCCTCTGGCGAGCTTAGTGCAGCTGTATATTAATTTTCCCCATTCTTCTCTTCCCGTGCCTTCGATAGGTAAGGTAGCATGGATTAAGGAGATAGGGAAGACGAAGAGGTATGAGATAGGCCTGCAATTTATGGAAATTGAAGATCTTGTTCGGGAAAATATCGCCAAGCAGGTGAATTCAGTGGGCCAGGCATGCAAGGAAAGTGATGCGGAGGAATAAGCTGCATTGAGCGTTAATTATTTTTTTAGTCCGGTTCTAGATTTAAAAAATAGATGACAAAAAGTATCAATCGGGTTATCGGAGGAGGAGGCATAAATAAACTCGTATTATTTTTTTCTTTTCTATTGGTAAGTTCTCCTCCTTTTGTATTTGCCCAGCTTAATCCTGCCCAGTACCAGTTTATTTCCCCTCAATCTACTAAAGAACAGGCAATCCAACAGGCTCTATATGAGCAGGAAGTCCTTGCGGCTTTTCAGAAAGTCGAAGCAATGCAAATGGCCGGGGTTATCCCGTCGGGAGCGCAAGAGCGATTTCCGCCCCTGGTTTCCTTAATTCATCCTTACGCAGGATGGGATGTAGTTTACGACGATAATATCTATCTTACGGATAGCAATAGGAAGACCGATTTAATCAATATATTAAGGCCGGGAGTGAAACTTATTTTTGGCGATATTCAAGCCACTAAAGGCATGAATAGGATAGAATTAGATGCGGGTGCAAATTTATTTTCTTTCTATAGTAGGGATGGAAATAACCGCCAAGAACCGTATGGGTATTTCTTTTCTCAATTCGGTAAAGGACGGCATAAGTTAACGTTGAATCAATCTTTTGCCAAGAATCACAGTCCTGTTTCTGCGATTACAATTGGAGGATCCGGCAAATTTATTAATTATAAAGATAGTACCACGAAGTTTTTCTGGGAGTCAAATTATAACCGGGTTGGCGTTGAGATATTTTGTACCCGCGTCTATGATGAATATGAAAAGGAATATAAGGCAGGAAGTACCATAGAACAGCAGATGTATGCCCCAAACATTTTTTTTCAGCCTTCTCCCAAGACTAAATTCTTCGTTGGTTATAATTATGGATGGGCAGATTACGTAAAAAATACCAATAAGACAAATAATAATCATTATGAGCGTTATTGGGTGGGAGCAAAGGGCGAGTTAACAAATAAAATAGCAGGGATAATTAAGGCGGGGATCGAAAACAGAATTTATAAAGGGTTGAGTAGTCAGCTGAATGTCATCTCAGCTGCTATGGATTTGACTTATAGTCATTCACCAAAGACCGCTTTTACGCTCAAATTATCTCAGGGCAATAAAGACAGCTCTTATGTTAACAGCGTTCTTGATAAAGGCCAGGATGCTTCTGTGCATGCTATCTATAAGTTCAGCCGAACGCTTAGTTTAAATCTGGGTACTGATTTTAGCAGAGATAAATATGATCAAAGTGGGACAAAAAGTTACTCGTATAACTATATTACAAGATTTGATTACTCTTATCAAAAATGGCTGAAGATGTATTTAAGTTATAGGTATCGTAATAAGGATTCCAATAGTCCATCTGATGAATATACTGATAACATTTACAGTTTTGGCGCAGCAGTAATTTTTTAAAATGAAAAATTTTATTAAATTCGTTCCGGCATTTTTGATCTTATTCTCCTGTACCGCTGGCTTTACTCAGGAGGCACCTCAATATGAGAGCCAGGGCGCGGATAATTCGGAGTACCGGCTGGCTGTAAATGACTTAATAGAAATCAGCGTATATCAGGAATCGGATCTTAGCAAGACTGCTAGAGTTGCTCCTGACGGGACAGTTTCTTTCCCGCTTTTGGGAAATCTATATGTAAAGGGTTTTACTGCTAAGCAATTAGAGCTTACAATAGCCGCTCTTTTAAGAAAAGATTATTTGGTTAATCCTCAGGTTTCGGTTTTTGTCAAGGAGCATGCCAAAATTTCGGTTTTAGGACAGGTGAAAAATCCGGGATCTTATGAGTTAAGAGCCGGCTTATCTGTGGTTGATGCCATTGCCTTAGCGGGTGGATTTACGGAAAAAGCGAATGTGGAAGACGTGAGGCTGGTGCGCACGAAAGAAGGCGTAAAACAGACTATTAACATAAATGCTAACAAGATAATCAATGAAGGCGAAAAGGATAAAGACGTTTTGCTTGAGGCGGGAGATTTGATTATCTCCGGAGAATTAAGCGAATCAACGGTGTTTGTAGTGGTGATGGGGCAGGTGCAAAAACCGGGAAAATACGAATTTAAAAAAGGGATGACTGCGGTAGAGGCAATTGCCTTAGCCGGCGGCCTCACGCAATTAGCCGCGCCAAACGGAACAAAAGTCATCCGCATGGATAATGGAAGAAAACAGGTATTCACTGTCCCGATAGGCCGGATACTACAGGGCGGAGATGCAACCCGCAATGTATCCTTAGAGCCCGATGACACCATAGTAGTGCCGGAGTCATTCTTTTAAGATTGTTGCGAAACCGTCATTGCGGACAAAATTATTAATAAACTATGCTGCCAAATCCTGAGATACGCGAAGTAACGATTCATGACTATTTAAGAATAATCCAGAAGAGGATAGCTATAATTCTTTCCTTTTTTGTTATTATTCCTACCGCAGCGACTATTTTTGTTTTTACTACTAAGCCGGTTTATCGCTCCACCGCAAGCGTGCTTATCGAAAAGGCAGCCCCTAAAGTAACTAAGTTTGAGGAAGTATATCAGCCGGGAATGATAGAGACACAGCAGTATTATCAAACCCAGTATAAAATATTAGCTTCACGCGTTCTGGTTGAGCGCGTTTTTGAGGATTTACGATTAGCTAAAGATTTGGATTTTCGAGAGATCAAAGACCCTATCCAAAAATTGCAAAAACAGATCAAGATTGAGCCGGTGAGAAATAGCCAGATTGTTTTGGTGAATGTTGAAGATGTGGATGCCTTAAGAGCGAGCTCTATCGCTAATGCTCTCACCAAGGCATATATTCAACAGAATATAGAGATGAGAAACCTGGCTACAAAAGAAGCGGTAGGATTCCTGGAGTCACAGTTAACTGATTTAAAGAAAAAGATGGAAGATTCGGAAAAAGCCCTGAATAAATATATCCAGCAAAACAAAATTGTAACAGCATCTGATATCGAGCAGAAGACCCAGGGGCTTCTGGAAAATCTAAAACAAGAAAAATCAAAATCCGAGACAGATCTTGCAGAGAACTTAAAACGCTATAAGCAAAAACATCCTAAAATTATTGCTTTAAATGCCCAGCTCGCAGAAATTAACAGAAAGCTGGAGCAAGAAACAAGGAATTTATTGGATCTGAATCAGAGAATGGTACAGTATAATATACTAAAACGGGAACAGGATTCTAACCAGCAATTGTACACTTCTATGTTGACACGCGCAAAAGAAACCGGCGTCTCTGAAAAACTGGAGACCTCTAATGTCCGTGTTATAGATTCTGCTAAACCTCCCGATGAGCCTTTTAAACCTAAAAAAGCAAGGGATATCGGGATTTCGGTCTTACTAGCTTTATTTTGCGGCATTAGTTTTGTTTTCTTTCTCGAATATTTAGATGCAAGTATCCGTACTGCGGAAGACGTTAGTCTATATCTTAGTCTTCCTTTCTTGGGATATATCCCGTCGATCACCAGAGAGGCAAAGACGGATGCAGAGAGAGCTTTGATTTGTTATCAAAAGCCGACTTCGACGATTACTGAGTCTTATCGGGCGGTACGTACTTCTATACTTTTTACCACTCCCGAAGACAAACCGTTAAAAGCCATACTTACTACTTCCAGTGTGCCGCAAGAAGGGAAAAGTTTCTTTTCTTCTAACTTGGCTTCGGTTTTTGCGCAAATGAATGAAAAGGTAGTACTTATTGATGTAGATATGCGCCGGCCCAAGATAAACAAAAACTTTAACATCGAGCAAAGAAACGGCCTGAGCAATTATCTAACCAGTAATATTCCCTTAGAGCAGATTATTAAGCCCGTATATGTGCGTAATCTTTCTATAATTACTTCCGGGACTCTTCCTCCTAACCCCAGTGAGTTACTTTCTTCTGGAAAGATTCGTCTGTTACTTGAGGAATTGAAGTCTAAATTTGACCGTATAATTTTAGATTCGCCCCCAATTTTAAGCGTTGCGGATACTTCTTTATTAGCTAATCTTGTGGATGGCGTTGTTTTAGTAGTTAAGGGCGGAAGTACCCGTGTGGAGGCGGTAACAAAGGCAAAACAGAAAATTTTAGAATCAAAAGGTAAAATTATCGGAGTAGTTATAAATAATATCGCCCCCGAAAAAGAAGACAGATATTATTATTACCATTATTATTACAGTGAAGAGGGAAAAAAGCAAGGTAAAGCATAATTTAAATGTAAATGTTAAAAGACGACACACACGAGCTTTTTGCTAAGTTCTTTTTTAGTCCGCTAATTTGTTTCCTTATCTTATTTTCTCCGCTGATTTACGGCAGCATAACCATTCTTCCGCTTACCATTCTCGAAGCGGCCAGCTTCCTCATTTTTTTCGTTTATACTGTTCAGTTTTTTTTTAAAAAAAAGCCTTCTCTTATAAAGATCGCCGCACCTGCTATTTTAATTTTTCTCTTTACCATCTTGGTTTTTTTCCAATTGCTTCCTTTGCCGCAAAATTTACTGGATTCTTTTTCTCCCGCTACCCTTTCTTTATACAAAAATTTCAGGTCTGTCCCTGCTGAAGCTTATACGTTAAGCATATACCCTGAGGCGACAATCAGCATGTTATTACAGTTCTTGAGCGTTTTGGCGTTATTTTTTGTAGTATTAAATTACGCCGATGACGGAAGAAAGATCAAATGGTTGATTTTAACAATAATTTCTTCCGGATTTTTATATGCTTTTTATGGGATTATTCATATCATGGTGCAACCTCCCAGCGTAAAATTTGTTATTTCTACTTTTACGAATAGAAACCACTTTGCTGCTTATCTTGAAATGATCATTCCTTTAAGTATTGCGTATGCTTTGGTTGAAACGAACAAGTTAAAAAAAATTATTATTGTTTTTTTGGCTGTTGTGATGGGCGTAAGTCTATTTTTATCCCTTTCGCGGGCAGGTATAGTAAGTTTTTTCCTGGCTATGTTATTACTGGTAATTTTACTGCAGATAAAAAGGCAAACGAGAAAAGGGATAGCGATCATAATAACTCTTTTGTTATTTTTAAGTATATTTTTAGCAGTAATCGGTTTTTCTCCCATAGCCAAAAGATTAGGCACTATAGCTGATCCCTTGAAAGCAATGTATGGCCGCATAGAAGTAATCAAGGAAACTCCTCGGCTAGTAAAGGATTTTCCGGTTTTTGGTACGGGGTTAGGTACGTTTATTGATATTTTTCAAAAATATAAGAGCTTTTCTATGTCTGCAAGGTACAGGTTTAGTCATAATGAACCGATACAGCTTTTGGTAGAAACAGGAATTTTAGGTTTCGGGCTATTTTTTTTATTTTTATTGACCTATCTAATGAGGATTATGAATGTTTGGTTCAAGCGTAGGGACCCCCGTGCTGCGTATTTAACATTAGGTTGTTTTGTCGGGATTTTCTCGATTATTTTTCATAGTTTTTTTGATTTCGTTTTTCACGTACCTGCAAATGCGTTTTTGTTTTCTATTATCCTGGCCCTTAGCTTCAGAATAGCCTATTTGAAGGAGAAACAGGATTTGCTTCCCCTGCCGTTGAATAGAATCTCGGTTCCGTATTATTTAAAGTTTTTTATTATAATTTTATTTTGCTTATTTTTTATTTTCATCGAGATTTCAATTTTGAAACGTTATCTAGCGGAACAATCATTTTTGAGGATTAAAGATAAATTCACCACTAAGGCAGATGTTGTGGATGCGATAATAGAATATAAAAAATCCTTAAAAGGCATTGAAAAGGCAATAATTTTAAATCCGTTGAATAGTCATTATTTTGAAATGAAAGCAGATATACTTGCAGAGATGGGCTTGCGTGAAGACTTAAAAAGCGAAGTTTTGCAAGAGTGGAGCCTCTATGATAATAGTGAAAAGTTTTTATTAGGAGCAGAGAGATTCTATCAACAGGCAATTAATCTTAATCCTACCAATGCAGATTACCATT
>JAPLLZ010000067.1:0-6529 GCA_026387265.1 Candidatus Omnitrophota bacterium | reverse complement strand
GACGTGCTCATGAAACAAGAATTTCGGAAGTCAGTAATTCTCGATCCACAAAATCCCAAAATCAGGAGTTTTGTAGAGAAAACAGGGGGCTAAACGAGCCGTAGCTTTTAAGAATTAGGCATAGGTTAAACGATGATGGATAATGCAATTTATTTCTTAAAAAGACAGATAGGAAAATACCCATTCTTAAAGAAAATCAGGGGTTTGATAACCGGGGATTGGAAAAATATATGCGCGAAACCTACCAAAAAGTCAAATTATGAATGTGAGGTTGATTTTTGGGACAGTTGGCTATCAAAACAATGGAAGAAATTATCGAGCAAGGGGGCATGGGAAAAAATTTTCCCCCGTGAATTATTGAGTTTATTAGAAAACCATAAGGGTAAAGTCAGGTTGCTTGAAGTTGGATCCGGCCCGGTTTCTATGCTCGCTTGGGCTGCCGACCAAAATCTATGTGAAATAGTCGCAATTGATCCATTGGCAGCGGCTTATGATAAAATAATGGGTAAACAGAGATATGTTTTTCCAATAAAACCTATTGTAGGTTTTGGCGAAAAAATATCGAAGTTATTTCCAGATAATAGTTTTGATATGGTTTATTCTAGTAATGCGTTAGATCACGTAAAATATCCTGAAAAATGTTTTAAAAATATATATAACGTTGTTAAAAAAAATGGATTCATTATTTTAGAAGGATATATTAACGAGGGTACTTTAGAACAATGGGAAGGATTACATCGTCATGATTTATTACCTGTAAAAGGTGTATTGCTGAGTATCGATAAAAAAGGGAAATCAACCGAACTAACAAAGAATTTAAATCTAGAGTGTGTGTGTCAAAAAGTAATAAAAGCCAGAGACAGGGCATTTGATACGCCATTTGTCAGGAATAATAACGATAATTGGTACACGGTCGTTTATAAAAAATTGTAAATTATAAATTTTGTTAAAACGCTATTTTTAATGCAGTTTTTTCTATGCCAGATTTATTATCGATGGCGATACCATATGGAATCAAAAAATACCTTATGACTTTTGTTAAAGCAAGTTTTTTGTACTTTTGGGCAACATCGGGTTTAATTTTGACCAGGCGTATCTTTAAAAAACCTTTAGTTGAGAGACGGCATGAGCTTCCTTTCTTTTTAAATTTTCTTAGGTTGAGAGGTAATGGAGTTGAAGTGGGGGTTTGGAAGGGGGAATATTCTGAGCACCTGCTTAAATATAGTAAGTTATCGACACTTTTTTCCGTAGATCCCTGGAAGGAATTTGATAAGAAGATTTATAATGACGCCGATAATATCCCCCAAGATGAATATGAAAAAATAGCTGAAATGGTAATAAACAAACTTAGAAAATATGGGAAAAGAAGCAGAGTTATCCGTAAAGCCTCCTATGAGGCTTCAAGTCTTTTTGGTGACAGCACGTTAGATTTTATTTATATAGATGCAAATCATTCATACGAAGCATGCAAAGAAGATTTAGAATTTTGGTGGAAAAAATTAAAGATAGGAGGAGTTTTTGCAGGCCATGATTTTAGAGATGGACAATTGTCTAATGGTAATTATGGGGTAAAAAGAGCGGTTACTGAATTCACAAGGTCACACAGACAGCGGCTCTTTATAACTTTTGAAAAAGATTGGCCAACATGGTATTTAGTTAGAACTGATAATTAGCCTGATTAATTAATGCCATCATCATGGAACAATATAGTTATGTTAGAGATACCGAGATGCTATCTGGCTTCATAGAGTAAGATTCCGGCAAAGACAATATTTAAGCGGTGTAATTATCTTAAAAACATGAGAACTCAATAAAGAAAAGAGAATGATGATTTTTGAATTTATTATTGTTAAAATAACTATTTACCCAGAAGTAAAATCCTGAGAAGCATGTTTTTATGTTAGAAGATAAAAAAATCCATATTCTTTACATTGTCGGTAAAATGATGAGGGCCGGAACTGAGACCTGGCTTATGCATGTGTTGCGACATATTAACCGAAAGCGTTTCCAAATAGATTTCTTAGTGCAAACTTCAGAGCTTTGCGATTATAATAATGAGATTAGGGCTTTGGGTAGCAGGGTCTTTCCGTGTCTTCATCATAGGCAGCCATGGATTTTTGCTTATAATTTCAAAAATATATTAAATAAGTACGGACCTTATGACATTATTCATAGCCATATAACCCAGTATAATGGTTTTATTATGAAACTGGCTTATTCTGCAGGTATACCTGTTCGTATTGCTCATAGCCACCTTGACATATCTTTTTCAGAAGGGAAAGCTGGATTTTTTAAAAAAAGATATTCAATATTGATGAAATACTGGATAAATAAATATGCTACAACTGGCTTAGCCGCGAGTAGAATCGCAGCTAAAACTGTGTTTGGCGATGATTGGGAATTAGACCGGCGTTGGAAGGTTTTTTACTGTAGTATTGATTTGGATCCTTTTTATTCTTCTGTAAGGCAGTCTGTGATACGAACAGAATTAGGCATTCCGGCTGAAGCTTTAGTGATAGGACATGTTGGAAAATTCCGGGAGCAGAAAAATCATGCCTTTCTTATTGATATTTTTTCCGAGATTATTAAGCGCGATCACAACATCCGTCTTTTGTTAGTTGGCGATGGAAACTTATATCCAGAAATAAAAGAAAAAGTTAGGCTTATGGGTTTATCTAATTACGTTATTTTTTTGGGAGCCCGCTCTGATATTCCTCGCCTAATGTTAGGTGCTATTGATATATTTCTTTTGCCTTCATTTTTCGAAGGGTTACCGCTAGTCTTAATAGAAGCTCAGTCTGCCGGGCTCCCCTGTGTTATTTCTGATGTCATAACTGAAGAAATGGATATTGTAAAACCACTAATAAATAGAATATCATTGATGCAGCCGGCAGATCTATGGGCAGACGCTGTTTTTTCTGTCAAAAGTAGTAATCGCCCAATAGGTCAAAAGGAATCCTTGAATATGATGGCAAATAGCCCGTTTAATGTTAATTTGAGCATAAAAACTTTGGAGGATTTATACGTTTGTAAAGTTAAAAAACATGAATACTGTTAGTGGAAATGAGAAAATAAATAATTTCGGTTTTTTTGGCAGGGTAGAAACTGAATGCGCAACGCCGCCTTCTTTAAAAAAAAATTTTGCCTGGACTTTACTGGGAAATTTAATTTATGGAAGTTATCAATGGCTGATATTAATCGTTCTGGCTAAACTAGGCTCGGCAGAAATCGTTGGACAGTTTGCTCTAGCGATGGCGATAACGACTCCTATTATTATATTTACAAATCTAAGTTTACGAGGGGTTCAAGCGACAGATTCAAAAGGGCAGTATGGGTTCGGATACTATCTTATCTTGAGGTTGATTACTTCGTTTCTTGCATTAATTTTAATTTATTCCGTTATAAATTTTTGCGGATATGTGGGCCAGATAAAAATGGTCATTTTAATAATTGGCATCGCCAAAGGTGTTGAATCAATTAGCGATGTGTTTTATGGTTTATTTCAACAACATGAATGGATGAGTCGAATTTCTAAATCTATGATAATCAAAGGTCTGTCATCTTTAGGTGTATTTATATTAATTTTTTTTGTAACAAGAGATCTGATTTGGTGTAGCATGGGTTTGGTTTTGACATGGCTAGCGGTATTGGTGGTATACGATGTCCATGGCGGGATTATTATACTGCATTTAAATAACAAATGTGCTTATTATGTTTTTTTAAAAAATTATTTCAAAGGAATTTTACACTTATCTTTCAAATTTAAAAAAATAATCAATCTTATGTTGTTGGCATTGCCTCTTGGTATTACGATGTTGTTGAGTTCTCTATATGTGAATATACCGCGTTATTTTATAGAACAGTTGCTTGGGCTAAAAATGTTAGGTATTTTTTCTGCATTGTATGCAATATATGGATTTGGAGGTGTAGTAATTAATGCATTGGGTCAGTCTTCTTTACCTCGATTAGCAAATGAATACGGGAAAGGTAATTTAACGGCATTTCGTAAGCTACTTTTCAAACTAGTTACAATCGCAACTATTGCTGGAGGAATAGGAATATTATTAGTTTCGTTTTTTGGTAAGGGAATTTTGTTTTTATTCTACGGTATAGAATATGCGCAGCAGGTGAATACATTCGTTCTGCTTATGATTGCCGCAGCCTTAGGTTACGTCGGTTCTTTTTTAGGTTTTGGGGGGCTGGCGGCCCAGTATTTTAAAAGTTATGTCCCATTGCTAGTCGTTGATATTTCTATTTTGGCATTATTATGTAAATATTATATCCCATACTACCGTCTGGAGGGAGTGGCGATAGCTATAATAATTACAGCGTTAATTCATGTAATCGGTAGTTTGATTATTATTAGGCTTGTGTTTAATAAAAGAGATTTATAAATGTTATGGAAGAAATAAACGTTGATATATATTATTACGGAGGATCGTAAGATGAATTTTTTAATAAGCTGTCTAATACTTTCGTTTTCTTATGATTTCCCCATTATGTCCCTATATTCTAATTGGGCTACTATCAAATTAAGCGATATTGTGGGATGTTTAGTTGTGCTTGGTTGTTTTTTTTCCAGAAATATTAAAATTATTAATATGTCCTTGCCTTTGTCGGCTCCTTTTGTTTTGTATTTCTTTATTTGCGTATTGACTTCATTGCATACATTTTATTTCTTAAGCGACTCAAGAAGTTTCGAAGTAGCATTCCAATATTCAGGATATTATATATTTAAGTTATTTGAATTTCTTATTTTCTATTTTATTCTTGCAGGTGCCACTAAAAATGAAATAACAGGTAATAAGTTTTTATTTACTTTTTGGTTAGGGGCACTTTTTGTATCTGGTTATGGTATTTTGCAACATATGAAAGTAATTCCTAATTATTGGGGCGATAAAGTCTTGATGGAAAATATAGTAACATCCAGCTTAGCCTATCACCATAGTACATTGGGTTTTTATATGCTTTTAATAATTTTTATAACAATCGGGCTCTTGTTAAAAGAGAAAAAAAACTTGTGGAAGATAATATTTAGTTTATCGATTCTGCTTTTTGTGTACCTTGAAATTTTAAGTTTATCAAGAAGTGCTTGGGTTGGTCTTAGCTCCGGGCTAGTGCTTTGGGCGTTTTCTCTTAAAGGAAATTTTGATAAGAAAATCAAACTGCTTTTTGTGTTGGTAGTTATTGTAATAGTAACTTTGTTTATCTTCAAAAATTTTTCTCAAACTTCTGAACGCCTTGATCCTTTCTATGATCTTCTGAATAGATTCCAAAGAGGGGTCCCGGGAGTAGAATCCGAGGTGACCATTGATGCCAGAATAAACGTTTTTAGTTTTTTTGTCGACGTTCTAAAAAATAACCCGTTAATATTGCTCTATGGTAACGGTTTTTTATCTTCACCAGTACGCTATGATTATACTGGAAGCCATAATCAGTTTATGGATGTATTGATTGATTCTGGCATATTTGGCCTACTATTTTATATATGGCTTTTATTTAAAATGTTAACTACTCTTAAAAAATTTTATTCAAAAAATTATTCCTGGTATCCTATTTACCATGGTTTTTTCTTCGCTTTAATCGGTTTAATCATAGGTTCTTTTTCTAGCGGTTTTTTAAATATTACTCATCCATTCGGTAATTATTTTGGCTTTTTCATGAGTTTATTAGGGGTCGTTGTAGGGATGGGGTGCCGTGAAATTTAATTTTATATAGTTATTTGCGTTAAAATAAAATTATTATGTTAAAAATATTAATTTTAAGTAATAAAAATGGGAGTTTGGCTGAAGGGCAAAAGAATGTTGCCTTTAATGTATTTAAAATTCTTGCTCTTTGCCATGAAGTCATCCATTTTAATGCAAAAAGTGTATTTTCTAAAGATTTTTGGGTAAAATTGCAGAGTTTTAATCCCGATTTTATTTATTTGATACTCCGTCCGAATCTTAGGGTTTTTTTATTAGGGAAAATATTAAAGTTGAAATTTAAGCAATCAAAAATCATTCTTGTTGTTTTACAACCGCCATCTAATCATATTTTTTTAAAATTATTTATTCCTTTTTTGAAGGCAGACCTGGCTTTGGTTTTATCAGAAAAAACAGAAAAATTAATTAAATCGTTTGGCATTAATACAAAATATTTCAGATTGGGAGTTGATATTTTAAAATTTAAACCTGTTTCATGGGAGGAAAAAATAAAACTACGGCATAAATATAATATCGAGCTTAATAAATTTGTCGTTCTTCATGTCGGTCATGTTACCAAAGGAAGGAATTTATTACCATTATTGGATTTGTGTGGATGTAATGGCGTAGAAGTAATTATCGTTGTCAGTTCAATGTTTCCGCCTAACACAAAAATTTTAAATAAACTTAAAGATGGTGGGTGCAGGATACTTAATGAATTTTTCGATTCTATTGAGGAACTATATCAGTTATCGGATGCTTATGTTTTTCTAGTTGATAAACCTTCTAGCGCTATAGAAATGCCGCTTTCGATTTTAGAAGCGATGGCCTGCAATACCCCCGTT
>JAPLLZ010000016.1 GCA_026387265.1 Candidatus Omnitrophota bacterium | reverse complement strand
GGCTGGGCAGGTGTTTGCTGGCAGAACCCGGCAAACAACTGGGGTAATAAAAAAGGCGGGTTTGACCTGACCGGTATGACTAAACTTACTTTCTGGGCGCGCGGTGCAAAGGGCGGTGAGGTTTTGCAGAAGGTAATGGTTGGTGGAATCAAGGGAACATATCCTGATACTACATTAGTTGAGATGGGCCCGATTGAATTAACTTCTACATGGAAGCAGTATACAGTTAATTTAGTGGGCAAAGACCTTTCTTATATTAACGGAGCTTTCGGTTGGTCAACTACTGCAGACCTTAATCCGGACGGCGCCACATTTTATATTGATGATATAAAATTTGAAGCTGACCCAGATTTAAAACCCGAAGGGAAAAAGCAGGAAGTCATGCCATTTTATATTTACGCAGACCGTTCAACCATGGGAAATCATTTTATTCCCAGCGGTTATATGGGTGATTATGGTGATATAAAGCTTGATAGTTCTTCCAAAGAGGACGCGTATTTAGGAGATACTTGTATTAAAGTGGTTTATTCCGGAAAAGCTACGCAAGGTGCCCGCTGGGCAGGAATCTTTTGGCAGAATCCAGCAAACAACTGGGGTAGTGTAGATGCTGGATTTAATTTATCATCAGCCACTAAACTTACTTTCTGGGCGCGCGGTGCAGTAGGTGGTGAGCGCATTGAAGAGTTCAAAGTGGGTGGTATTATGGGAGAGTTTTCGGATTCGGATAGCGCGATGATTGGTCCGGTGCTTTTGACCAAGGAATGGACCCAATACTCGATTGATTTAAAAGGCAAAGATATGTCGTATATTATCGGTGGTTTTACCTGGTCAGCTAATGTTGACAATAACCCTGAAGGCGCGACATTCTATCTGGATGAGATTAAGTTTGAGTGATTCAAAAAAGATAGTGATTAATATTGCAGGCTACAGGCGCTTTTTGCTTGTAGCCTGCAATATTTTGTTAGTATTTATTTTATCTGCCTGTCAGAGTAATCAAGGTGTTTATATTCAAAAGTTAAAAAATCAGCATTACCGTTTAATGGTGGCTGGCCGGCCCTACATTGTCAAAGGAGTTTGTTATAATCCTATCCCTATCGGCACAAATCACGAATATGATTGGTGGAGCGATCCGAATAAACCCTGGATTACTGACGGTAAGCTGATGAAAGAAATGGGAATTAACACTATCCGTCTTTATCGAACACATGAAGATTCACAAGAAGTAAAACAGGTAATTAGCGATTTATATAAATTATACGGGATTCGTACGTTTCTGGGTGATTGGTTGGGGTTCTGGGAATATCCTTGCCCTTTTTACGGCGATAAAAAGTTTCAGGATAAAGTAATGCAGCAGGTAACCGAGATGGTCCGTACTTATAAAGATGAACCTGGGGTTCTGGGTTGGATTTTAGGTAATGAAAATAATTATTCCTGTTTGGGGCATGTAAATCCCTGGTCAAGCCCGGAGGTGGATAGCGAGCCAGATCCGCAAAAACAGAAATTGATGCGGGCAAAAATTTACTACTCTTTCGTAAATGAAATTTCCCAACAAATTCATAAAATAGATTCGCGCCATCCGGTAGGTTTAGGTAATGGGGAGTTAGTGGGGTTAGATTCTGCAAATAAATTCTGTCAGGATGTTGATTTTGTTGCTTGTATTATCTACCGCGGAAAAACCTTTGGCAATCTTTTTAAATCTTTAAGGATGACATTTGATAAACCGTTATTAATGGCGGAGTTTGGCGCGGACTGTTATGATGCTTATTTAAAAAAGGAAGACCAGAATATGCAGGCTTTCTTTTTGCAGTCGCAATGGGCGCAGATTTATGAAAATTTGGCTAATAATAAAGTTGGTGCGGGTAATTGTATAGGGGGAACAGTTTTTGAATGGACGGATGAATGGTGGAAACATAATTCCGATGATCCGGAGAGTTGGAAAATTCAAGATACTGAAAGCAGCTGGTCTAACGGAAGTTATTATCAGGATATCCGCGCTACCGGAAACAAAAATATGAATGAGGAATGGTTCGGTGTTGTTGCTTTGAGTTCAGAGTTAGAAAACGGCATAAATAAACGTATACCGCGAAAAGCTTATTATGTGATTAGGGAATTTTGGAAGAATCCGGTAATTAAAAAAACGCGCCCCCCAAAAAAGAGTTAACTGGTACCTGCGTTTGGTGGCGCATGTTGTCTAGATAGGCAAAGGAGAATATATGACAACTTTATTAAGATGTATAGTAATATTTCTAGGTATGGTTTTAGGGTTTCCCGCAGCTTTTTTTGCTCAGCCCGTAGATCAAAAAGCTAATGTTTGTTCTGCTGATATCGAGAGTGCTAAATCAAAATTTCTGGTAAATAACCAGTACAATGAATTCGTGGATTATTTAAATAATTCTAAAGATAAATCTGCCCAGCTTTGCCTGGATTATTACAAGGCCAACGCGCGTTATTTGCAGCTTAAGTACTTGGAAGATAAACAATCCTGGGATGATTATTTTGCTAACGGGAATACCTACCGTGAACAGTTGGTTGATAATGTTCAAAAGGTAATCACCCAGACGGATACTGCTAACAGCCTGAGAGTTAAAAGCAGGCTTTTGGCCTGGCAGTTTCATTGCGATCAGCAAGATGTTTTTGCTCAACAAGCCTTAGATGATTTGGTAGCTGATGTAAGTGTTTATGCTAAGGGAGCTGGCAGTGATTCGGATTTACTTAAAGAAACAGCGGATAAGCTTTTGTCTTATGGAGAAAAATCAAAAGCCCGTGCAATTTATAAACTTTATGTTAACGGGTTAGTTGCGCAAAAAATGACTCCCGTGCAACTTAAAGAGGTAGCTGCCGGGTTTTATAAACAGGGTAATTTAGAATTAGCTCAAAGTATTTATGATATTTATGTAGAAGAGATTGCTAAAACATTTACGCCCGAAAAACTAACTGCGGAGTTATTTGAAATCGCCAGTCTTTTTGTCTAAAAGCCTGCCGGTTTCTATGATATGGCTTATGCGGAAAAGATTTATGCCAAGATAGAGTCGTTAGGGCAGAAGGATGCATTTAATCAGGATAGAATCTATCTGCGCGCCTTTAACTTAGAGAAAATGAAGGCTTATAGTGATGCGCAAAAGTTCTATCTGCAGCTTACGCAATCCTACCCGGATACCAAATATTTTGATGAGGCTACCTATAAAATAGCGATGATTAATGCTTATGCTTTGGCGGATATAAATGAAGCCAAGAAGTATTTTCAGTTGCTTAGCGCCAAGACGGTATTAAGCCCACAGGTGATTTCTAGCCTATATCAATTGGGGCTTTTAGCGCAATGGGAGGGGGACTTAGCTGAAGCCAGTGGACATTATGATTTGTTGTTAAAGAATGCTCATGATCAGTATGTTTTAACCGTAGCTGCGGCCCGGGCGCGAATTAAAGAGATCCAGGAGAATAAGCCGCTTAGCTACAATTTAAAAACCTTCCTTGATCTATCATTCAATAAAGATTCCGCCTTAGCAGAAATGAATAAGGCGGAGTTAAGGTCTTCTGGTTATGCATTGGCAAAAAGCCAAAGCAATACAATTTCTTCGGTTGTAAATATGCCGCAGAGTGGATGCAACCAGGTTGAGTTGCAGTACCTTTGGAGTGGTGATTTAGGAGGTGCTAATCCGGCTGTAACGGAGAGCAGTTTTCAAAACACTTATTCTGATAGCGGGACAAAGGAGATAAATATGGTTATAATTTCACCCGCAGGCACCGTAGACCGGTCATTTACTATGGTGGATGTTTATTAAAACCGGGTTTATTATTTTGTAGAGGCGCAAAATTCTGCGTATTTACCCTATTTTGATATTTGGGCCTTTCCCGCAGCTAACATTTTCCGCACAATTACAAGAATTTAGTAAATTAACCGATTCTCTTGAAAATACTTGACTTAAGGATTTATTAGTAGTATAAATAAGATAAATAAAATCATAGTTTCAGTTTTTAAGAAAAAGTTTTTTAATTTATTTTTTTACCAAGGAATTAATTTATAAGCATGCGCTCGCCGGATTTACAAAAAGAAATATTTACCGAAAAAGAAAAACGCAATATTGAAATATTGAGTATATTAAGAAGGCAAGGGCCGATTAGCCGCTCGGATATTTCGCAGGAGATGGGGATAAATGTAGTAAGCATATCCAATTATGTTGATGATTTTATTAAATGCAACCTGGTTTATGAGAAAGAGCTGGATGTATCTGAGGGCGGGAGACGTCCGGTTTTATTAGATTTAAATCCGCGCGCCGGATATGCTATTGGTGTGGGGTTGAACCTGATGAATATGGTCGGGTTGCTGGTAGATTTAAAAGGGAATATTATTACCAAGACACAAATTGCCCGTCCCCAAGCTTCCGTTAAAGAAGTTTCCGAATGCCTTTTAGAAATTGTGCGGGAAATCTTAAGGCGTTCTAAGGGGTATGTCGAAAACATTAAAGGTGTAGGCATAGGGATTGCCGGTTTAATTAATAAAAAAGACGGTTCAATCCATTGGCCGCAGAAGATGGATCATTATTATACTTATGCTTCAGTGGATCTTCCTTTAAGAGGATTGATGGAGAGAGAGTTTAATTTACCCACCTTAGTTGAGAATGATGCTACCAGTGCTTGTTTTGGCGAGCATTGGTTTGATCTCAAAGAAAATTACAAAAATATTCTTTATATGTTTTCCGGGGTTGGTTGTGGTATGATTATTAATGGGGAACTTTACCGTGGCGCACAAGGTTATGCCGGTGAAGTTTCAGTGTATAATTATAAAGAACAGGATCTCTTCAGCTGTAAAAGCGGCAAACCCTGTTTTGTTAAACGCTGGGATTTGGACTTAGGTATTGTTCAGGATGTAAAAGAAGTATTGCTTAAAGAAAAGCAGAAAGCAGAAGAATTTTTGCGTATCAGTTCAAATAATATTGAAAACTTAGATTTAAAAAGCATTTTTCATGCCGCGCGTTTAAAAAATCCGGTGGCTTTGGCGGTCTTAGAAAGAGCAGCGAAAAAATTAGGGATTAAAATCGCTTTCTTAGTTAATCTGCTTAATCCACAGGTAGTGGTGATTGGCGGAGGATTTGAGGATGCCGGAGAGGAATTCTTAAATACTGTTAAGTCTACGGTTATTGATTGGGCTTTTCGTGAATCGACGGATAATTTAAAAATACTTTATTCCCAATTAAGGGAAAATGCCGTAGCCATGGGCGCGGCCAGTTTAGTTTTAGAAAAAGTGTTTGCCCAATTATAAGCTTAAAAAGGCGATGCCTGCCTGCCGGCAAGGCAGGGTTGGCTTTTAACAGACAAAGCCATAATAGGGGGGATTATGGAACAGAAAATAAAATTTATTATTATTGGTTTGGTTGGTGTATGTGTAGTATGCCTTCTTCTTTTTATACAGGCATTCAGCCAGCAGCAGAGATTGCTTAGAGAAAGTAATGATTTAAAGACTGAAAATACAGCTTTGGTGAGTAAGGCCAATAAACTTGAGAGCGATTTAAAAGAAACGCAAGGAAAGATTGGTTCTTTGAAAGCTGAAAAAGATAGAGTATCCGAAGAACTAAATGATTTGCAGAGAAAACTTGAGTCGGTAAGCAGGACGCGTGATGAGTTAATTGTAAAGCTGAAGGAAAAGAGTCAGGCTCAGGCGGCTGCTCCTGCTCCTGCGCCAGTAGTGCAGGAAGCCCCGGCTCCACAAAATACCGATGCTTATTGGGGCGGGATACTCAAGTCTAAGACGGATCTAGAGATGCAATTATCCAGTATTCGGACGGAGTTGAGAAACCTGCAGATTAGCAATGAGTCTCTGCAGAGAGAAAAGGGCGTTTTGGAAATCGATATTAACAGTTTGCGCAATGAAAGAAAAGATCTTTTAAGGCAGCTTGATTATAATAAGAAAATTCTGGATAGCGTGTCTCAGGAAGTAGTCAGGGAAAGAAATGATAAAGTGGCAATTCAAGACAGCCTTAATAGTATCCGGGCGGAGAATGGTGTGCTTAGCCGGCAGTTAAAGAGTTTAGTCGGCCGCAAGGAGGATTTAGATAAAAAAATTCAGAATCTGCAGGAAGGTAAATCTACGGCAGAGAAGCGATTGAATGAGATGGAGGAAATGCTCACCGATAAGATTTCTAAGATTGATACCCTGAAGAGTGAATTGGATGCGATAAAAAGCGGTAAAAGCTTAGATGACAAGGGGTCTAAAGGTTCTGTAGAGTTGCCGGCAATTGTAGTGCACTCAACGCCATCTGCAGATAGAGGCTCATCAGTACAGATACAGGAATATCCCGGTAAGATTTTGGCGGTAAACTTAGATAGCAATTTTGTAGTTATAGATTTAGGTTCTTCCTCCGGCGTTAAGATTGGCGATATATTTAATGTTTACCGTGATGCCAAGTCTATAGGCACTATCGGTGTAATCCAGACTAGGGCGAGTATTTCCGCCTGTGATATAAAGAGGATAAGTACTCCGCTGAAAATTGGAGACGGAGTTAAGTAGCTTTGCAATTTTAAAGTTTTATTATTTTGCTAAAAAATATTTTTAAGTTTTAAAATATAATGACTCGCTCAAAAAAAACTCCTTCCCAGAATATCTCCATAGTTGATGTGGCAAAAGCCAGCGGTGTATCGATTACTACTGTTTCCCGGGTAATTAATAAAATCGGCACGGTTAAAGAATCTAACCGTGTTAAAGTAGCCAGGGCGGTTAAAGATTTAAAATTTCAGCCGTCTGTTTTTGCACAGCGCCTGGCTACCGGAAAAAGTAATGTTGTGGCTTTGGTTATCCCGCGTTATGAGGGAGTATTTTATTCATTTTATGCTTTGGAACTTATCCGCGGCGTGGGCACTATGTGTGAAGTTTTAAAGCTGGATTTACTCCTGCATTTAACTGATGCACGCACTCCATTGTCTTTACGCGGAGTGGGTGGAGTTATATTTTCGGATATTATTGGTAACCGTGCGCAGTTAGAGGATAGCATGGCCAAAGGTATGCCTAGTGTTGTAATTAATTATTACGTGGATGATTTAGATGTTTCCTGCATTGCCATAGATAATGCCGGCGGAGCGGAGAATGCCGTTAATTATCTGGTTGAGCTGGGCCATAAAAAAATTGCGCATATTACCGGTGATGTAAAGACGCAGGCGGCGGCTAAACGCCTGGAAGGTTATAAACGGGCATTGGAAAAAAACAGTATTGCGATTAGGCAGGATTATATATTTGAAACGGATTATTCCCGCGGGGCAGCCAGAGGCGCGGCGGAAAAATTAATTAAGGCCGCTGATCCGGCAACTGCTGTATTTGTGGCATCTGATGCGATGGCCCTGGAGGTAATGGCAGTGGCGCGCGAACTGGGCAAGAATATTCCGAATGATTTATCCATTGTAGGTTTTGATGATAATCCTTCGGGGCTTTATGGCCCGGTGGGTTTAACTACTGTGCGTCAGCCGCTAATTCGCATGGCTGAAGAAAGTGTTAAAGAATTAAATCGCCTGATTGGTTTAGGTACAAAATCAGTAAAAAAAATTCTGCTTCCTGCAGAGTTAGTTATCCGGGAGTCCTGTAAACCTTTTACCGGCGAGTAAGCCACCAGGCAATGGTTTGGCCTCCTTTAGCCAAAGCCATAAGCTCTTCCTACAACCCATTGTGGATTACTATTAATGTTTACCCTATATCTTGTAAATTTTTTTGTTGACTCCGTTGCAAATTGTGATACAATATTTCGAATATATAAAATTTGCAACGGGGTTGACAACCCTAAGGTGTTTTGTTATAGTGCTTGACGTAACTACAGTTATTATTTGAATTTCTGTTAGACGGTTACGATTTGTTATTAACCTTCCTTATTATTCGAGGTGCAAAATGGATTTAAAGTTAACTCCCAACGCCATCAAGGTCCTGGAACGCAGGTATCTGCGTAAGGATCAGGAAGGCAGGCTCATCGAAACTCCGGAACAACTTTTTACCCGGGTGGCTAGTGCGATTGCAATTGCTGATAAACAGTATGGAGTAAGCGATCAGCAAATTAAAGCTCTCCAGGATGAATTTTTTAAGATGATGGTTAACCTGGAGTTTTTGCCGAACTCTCCTTGCTTAATGAATGCGGGCAAAGAGCTTGGGCAGCTTTCCGCCTGTTTTACGCTTCCGATTGAAGATTCCATGGAATCGATTTTTGAAACTTTAAAGATCACTAGCCTTATTCATAAATCCGGCGGTGGAACAGGGTTTAATTTTTCCCGCCTGCGCCCGAAAAACGCGGTAGTTAAAACTACCGGCGGAGTAGCTAGCGGCCCAATTTCTTTTATGCGTGTTTATGATGCGGCAACCGAAGCGGTCAAGCAGGGTGGAACCCGGCGCGGAGCAAATATGGGGATCCTGCGCGTGGATCATCCGGATATTATGGAGTTTATCACCTGCAAAGAAAATAATAATCACATTACTAATTTTAATATTTCCGTTGCGATTACGGATGAGTTTATGCGCCGGCTAGCCAAGGGCGAGGACTATGATCTAATTGATCCGCATACGCATAAGCCTGTACAGAAAATTAATAGCAAGGAAGTATTTAATTTAATTGTAAAACAGGCGCATAAAAACGGTGAACCCGGAATTATTTTTATTGATCGTATTAATCAATATAATCCTACTCCTAAGCTGGGGATGATTGAAAGTACCAATCCTTGCGGAGAGCAGCCGTTGTTGCCTTATGAGAGCTGTGATTTGGGTTCGATAAACCTGGATCAGATGTGTAAAAAAACAGGCTCTAGTTGTCAGATTGATTGGGAGAGACTTAAGCAAGTAACCAATTTAGCAGTACATTTTCTGGATAATTTAATTGATGTGAATAAATTTCCGCTTCCGGAAATTGAGAAAGCGACCAAGGCTACCCGTAAAATAGGCTTAGGGGTGATGGGTTGGGCCAGTCTATTGATTCGTTTGAATATTCCTTATAATAGCGAAGAGGCAGTAGCTTTAGCGGAAAAAGTAATGTCATTTATTCTGGATGAAGCGAATAGAAAATCCCTGGAATTAGGAAAAACTAAAGGCGTGTTTCCAGCTTTTAAGGGGAGCATCTATGATAAAAAAGACGGTTCAACCAGAATGCGCAATGCTACGTTGACTACGATTGCTCCTACCGGTACAATTAGTATTATTGCCGGGCCTTGTTCTTCGGGGATTGAGCCCCTATTTGCGTTATCATACCATCGCAGCGTAATGGATAATGATAAATTGATCGAAGTTGAGCCGCTTTTTGAGCAGATTGCCCATCAGCGTGGTTTCTATAGCAACCAATTAATGGAAAAAATTGCTCAGAATGCTTCAATTAAAGATATCAAGGAAATCCCTGAGGATGTGCGCAGGGTTTTTGTGACTTCGCATGATATTTCTCCGGAGTGGCATGTGCGTATGCAGGCGGCTTTTCAAAAATATGTACATAATGCTACCAGCAAGACAATTAATTTTCCTCACGAGGCAACGATTGAAGAGGTGCGTAAATCTTATATCCTGGCTTTTGATTCTAACTGTAAAGGTATAACGATCTATCGCGATAGAAGCCGTGAAGAGCAGGTATTAAATGTGGGTAAGCCTAAAGAGAAACAGGAAATAAGGAGTATTCATGAAGTTAAGAAAGAGATTGCTCCGCGCCCCCGGCCGGAAGTAATTATTGGAACCACGACTAAAGTTTCGACTGGTTGCGGTAATCTTTATGTGACAATAAATATTGATGAAGACGGTAAACCTTTTGAATTGTTTACGCAGATGGGTAAAGCCGGTGGGTTTGGTGCTTGTTCGCCCTCCAATATGGCCCTTGGCGAGGTGGTTTTCACAACCGCCATGTGTGGTTATCAAGAGGCGCTGAGCGACCCAAGTTTTTCGGGGCAAATTCTGGCCATGACCCCAACGGAAATTGGCAACTACGGCGTCAATGAGGAGGATGTTGAAAGCGGCAAGCCGCAAGTCGCTGGGTTTGTCATTCGCGAACTTTCTGGGAGGCATTCCAATTACCGCGCCACGCAAAATTTAAGCGAGTGGTTGGCGGCGCACGGCGTGCCTGGGATTTTTGGAATTGACACACGCGCGCTTGTTCGCAAGTTGCGCACTCAAGGCGCGCTGCGCGGCGTGATTAGCGGTGATCCGAAATTGAGCGATGAGCAACTTGTGGCCAAGGCAAAATCAATTC